>JAXDQC010000178.1:0-29612 GCA_034668045.1 Betaproteobacteria bacterium
GCGCGGTCGGCAGCGCCTGCGGCGCGAATCCCGTCGCGTTGCTGGTCCCCTGCCATCGCGCGGTGCGCACGGACGGCGGCCTGGGCGGCTACGCCTGGGGGCTCGGGCGCAAAAAGAAGCTTCTCAAGCTGGAAAGGTCCTAGAGCCGATCGGGGAAACGCAGGATGAAGTTCTCCCGGTTCGGCATCTTCACCTGCGGCAGGGTTTTCGCGTTCATCGTCTCGCTCGACCCGATCAGCTTGTTCTCGGCGAGGATGTAGGCAGTCAGTGCGTACACCTCGTCGTCGTTCAGCGTTCGAGGCTGCTGCCACGGCATGGCGCGGCGGATAAAGTCGAACACCGTCGTCGCGTGGCCCCAGAAATTGGCGATCGTCTTCGGCGTGTTGATCGCGCTGAGCGGCCCGCCGCCGACGAGCGGCGCCGCCGTTCCGCCCTTCGCGGCCTCGCCATGGCAGGCGACGCACTTCTGCGCATAGATGCGCGCTCCCTGCGCCGGCGTGCCGCTTCCCGGCGGCAGCCCGGCGCCGTCGGGCAGGATGCTAATGTCCCAGGCCTTGACCTCCGCCTCCGAGATCGGTTGCCCGAGATTCGGACCCTGCGCAAGGGCGGGCGAAGCGGCGAGCAGGACGAGGAATGCAACCCTAGGCATAGACATGGCTCACCTCGCCGCCAGGATTGACGCCCCAGCTCGTCACCGCGTTGAAATGCTGGCTGGCGAAGGCGGTCACGGGGAAAACGCTGGGTGTCTCGCCGCGTGCGGCGACGAACTGCGAGCGCGTCGGCTGCGAATAGCCCGCTTCGTCCCAGGCACGGCTCTGCAATACCGCGGGACTGCCGTCCCACCGCCAGGGCACGCGAAAGCGCGTGAAGGCCTTGGCCAGCACCGGCTCCTGCAGCGCGGCCTGCGCCCAGGTTCTGCCGCCGTCGGCCGAGACGATCACCTTGGAGATGCGCCCGTTGCCGGAGTAGGCGACACCGGAAATCTCGTACAAGCCCGGGCCCTTGAGCTTCAGGCCGACCGAAGGATGGGTGATGAACGACTTCACTTCCTGCAAGAAGTAGAAGCGGTAGGCCTTGCCGCCGGGCAGGATGGGCGAATACGTGCGCGCTTCGTAGTAGCTCATTGCCGGCTGCTCGACCAGCTTGATGCGCCGCAGATACTTGACGTTCATGTTGCCTTCCCAGCCCGGCAGCAGAAGGCGCATCGGATAGCCGTTGCCGGGCATCAATCGCTCGCCGTTCTGGTAGAGGGCGATCATCGCGTCGTCGAGTGCCTTGGCGAGCGGCACGCTGCGGCTGAGCGCCAGTGCATCGGCGCCCTCGGCGATCAGCCATTTCGCCTTCGCGTCGACGCCCGCCTCCTCGAGCAGCGTCGAGAGCATGACGCCGGTCCATTCGGCACAGGAAACGAGGCCGTGCAGCGCCTGCGCGGTCGCCTGGATCGGTTGCGGCGAGAAGAGCGGCGCGCTGTTGCCGCCGCATTCGACGAAGGTCATGCGCGAGACCAGCGGGTAGCGGCCGAGCGCGTCGAGGCTGAAGGCGAGCGGCCGCTTGACGAGGCCGTGGATGACCAGCCGGTGCT
Organism: Betaproteobacteria bacterium; assembly: GCA_034668045.1. Taxonomy (GTDB): domain Bacteria; phylum Pseudomonadota; class Gammaproteobacteria; order Burkholderiales; family SG8-39; genus SCGC-AG-212-J23. The sequence goes on from JAXDQC010000178.1 coordinate 1,583, forward strand.
GCTCCGGGTCGATGTCCGGCGTGCCAGAGTGCACGATCGTGAAATGCAGCGGGTTCGGCGTAAAGGTACCGTTGAGCAGGTGGTGCGGAGTGCGCGCGTGCGAGGTGCGCGGCTCGCCATTGGGGTTGCTGAGGGTGCGCGTCACCTTCTCCTCGAAGCGAGACGGCTTCTCATTGGCAGGCGAGATGGCGCCCGGCCCCTTGCTCCAGGGCTCGTCGGCGAGCGGCGCGGCGGCGGCGGTGCCGACGACCGAATAGCCGGTCATGGCCGCGGCCAGAGCCGCGCCGTCGCGCAGAAACGCGCGGCGATCGAGCAGTCCATTGGCGGCGACTTGGGCGGGCTTTTCCATGGTTCCTCCTTGACTCCTCGCCGGCATTCTAGGCGCGCATGAGACCTGCCGACGCAATCCGGCTCGTCCTGCTTGGCGCCATTTGGGGAGCGTCGTTCCTCTTTACGCGCATTACCGCCCCGGTGCTCGGCCCGGTAGCGACCGCCGACCTGCGCATGCTGATCGGCGGCATCGCCCTCGCCGTATGGTTCGCGGTGATGCGCTTCGACCCGCAGTGGCGCCGCTGGTGGCTGCAGTACCTCGCGGTCGGGCTTCTGACCTCAGGGCTGCCGTTCCTGCTCTACGCCTATGCGGCGCTCGAGCTACCCGCAGGACTGCTCTCGGTCCTCAACGCCACCTCGCCGATGTGGGGCGCGGTAATGGCGGCGGTGCTGCTCGGTGAGCGTCTGACGCTGCGCCGCGCCGCCGGCTTCGCGCTCGGCATCGCCGGGGTAGCCCTCGTCACCCGCCCCGAGGCGGGAGCAGCGCTCGCTGTCCTTCCGGTTGTGGCGGCGCTCGGCGCTTCGCTCTGCTATGGCATCGCCGGGGCATACCTCAAGCGCTGGGCTGCTGGCGCGCCCGCGCGCGGCATGGCGCTCGGCACGCAGCTCACCGCCGGCATTCTGCTTCTCCCTCTCAACCTCGTTTCGCAGCCGCCCGCATCGCCGACGCTCCTCGTCGTTGCCTGCGTCCTTGCGCTCGGCCTCGTCTGCAGCGGCGTCGCCTACCCTCTCTATTTCCGTCTCATCACCGACATCGGCCCCACGGGCGCGCTGACCGTGACGTACCTCGTGCCCGTCTTCGGCGTCGCCTGGGGTGCGATCTTCCTGGGCGAGACCATCTCGGCCGGCATGCTGGCCGGCGGTGCGCTCGTGATCGCCGGCACAGTGGTAGTGCTGAGAACCTAGAATCGGCGAATGCCCTCTTATCCGCTGCTTTCGCAGCCGCTCGACCTCGGCTTCGTCATCCTCCCCAATCGCATCCTCATGGGCTCGATGCACACGGGACTGGAAGCGCGCCCCGACGGCATGGCGCGCCTCGCCGCCTTCTACGCCGAGCGCGCCCGTGGCGGCGCGGCGCTGATCGTCACCGGCGGCTTCTCGCCGAACGACGCCGGCAACCTCGGCCCGCACCGCGCGCAGTTTTCGACCCGGGAAGACGCGGACCGGCACCGCGTCGTTGCGAAGGCGGTGCACGAGGCCGGCGGCCGGATCGTGCTGCAGCTCCTCCATTCCGGGCGCTATGGGTTCCACGAGCGCATCGTCGCTCCCTCGGCGCTCAAGTCGCCGATCAATCCGCACACGCCGCGGGAGATGAGCGCCGCCGAGATCGAGCAGACGATCGAGGACTTCGCCAACGCCGCGGCGCTCGCGCGCGAAGCGGGCTATGACGGCGTCGAGCTCATGGGCTCCGAGGGCTATCTCATCACCCAGTTCCTCGCCGCTCGCACCAACCATCGCACCGATGCCTGGGGGGGCAGCCTCGCCAACCGCCTGCGCTTCGCCAGCGAGATCGTGCGACGCACCCGCGCCGCCGCCGGCAAGGAATTCATCGTCGTCTACCGCATCTCGGCGCTCGATCTCGTCGAAGGCGGTCTGAGCGGCGACGAGACGGTGGAGGTGGCACGCGCGGTCGAGGCAGCCGGCGCCACGCTGCTCAACAGCGGCATCGGCTGGCACGAGGCGCGCGTACCGACGATCGCGCAGGCGGTGCCGCGCGGCGCCTTCGCCTGGGCGACGCGGCGGCTGAAGCTGGCCGTGGGCATTCCGGTCGTCGCCTCCAACCGGATCAATGCTCCCGAGATCGCCGAGCAGATCCTCTCGCGCGGCGACGCCGACATGGTGTCCGCGGCGCGCGCTTTCCTCGCCGATGCCGAGTTTGCCAGCAAGTCCTGCAAGGGCGACCGTGCCGGCATCAACATCTGCATCGCCTGCAACCAGGCTTGCCTCGACCACTACTTCATCGGCCAGCCGGCAAGCTGCGTCGTCAACCCGCGGGCAGGCAGAGAAACAAAGCTGAAGTTTGAAAAGACAACGCGCAAAAAGCACGTCGCCGTCATCGGCGGCGGACCGGCCGGGCTCTCTTGCGCCGCGGTCGCCGCCGAGCGCGGGCACGCGGTGACCCTGTTCGAGCGCGCCGGCGAGCTCGGCGGACAGTTCAACCTGGCGAAGAAGATTCCGGGCAAGCAGGAGTTCGCCGAGTCGATCGCCTACTATGCCGAGCGGTTGCGCCGTGCCGGCGCCGAGGTCAGGCTGAACCATGCGGCGGGCGAGGCGGATCTGCAGGGCTTCGACGAGGTAATCGTCGCCAGCGGCATCGATGCGCGCCGGCCGCCGATCGCCGGGATCGACCACCCGAAGGTGGCGAGTTACGTCGACGTCCTTTCCGGCGCGCGGCAGCCGGGACGCGAAGTGGCGATCATCGGCATGGGCGGCATCGGCTTCGACGTTGCGCTTTGGCTGCTCGAGCGCGACAGCCGCTCGCAGCTCGATGCGAAAGCCTTTGCCTTGCATTGGGGAATCGCCGAGGACGGCAGCTTGCGCGCTGCCGAGGAAGAAACGACGCGCGTGAAGATCACCATGATGAAGCGCTCGCTGACGCCGTTCGGCCATACGCTGGGCCGCACCACGGGCTGGGTGCACCGCGCCGAGCTCGCGCGCCACGGCGTGCGCATGCTGAAGGGCGTCGAGTACCGCAGGATCGACGATGCCGGCGTGCATATCAGCGTCGAAGGCAAGGAGCTCCTCGTGCCGGCCGATACCGTCATCGTCTGCGCCGGCCAGGAACCGCGACGCGCCGTGCAGGGCCGCAAGATCGGCGGCGCGCGCGAGGCGGGCGAGCTCGACGCCAAGCGCGCCATGCTCGAAGGCGCCGAGCTCGCGGCTTCGCTCTAGGAAAAGCGCCGCCAGCAGCAGTTTTGCACGGAGCATTTTTTTCACTGCGTGCTAGCATCCTCGCCATCATGGGCACCGTAGTGACGCTCGTCGGCCAGGTCGGAGCGGCGAAGCTCGCCGACGGGCTCTACCGGCTGCGCGGCAAGGATCTCGCCGCGATCGTCAACACCGGCGACGACTATGAGCACCTCGGTCTCGCCTTCTCGCCCGACCTCGACACCTTGCTCTATACGCTCGCCGGCATCGCCAGCGCGAGCGCCGGCTGGGAGCCCGAAGGAGAGACGCGCGCCGTGCAGATCATGCTGCGCTCGCTCGGTGGCGCCGAGCAGCCGGCGGTCGGCGACCGCTCCCTCGCCACGTCGCTGCTTCGCACCCAGGGGCTCGACGAGGGCCGCCGGCTAACCGAGATCACGCGCGACTTCTGCCGCGAGCTCGGCATCAGCGCCCGCATCCTGCCGATGAGCGACGAGCGCGTGCGCACCAACGTCATTACCGACGAAGGCGCCATCACCTTTACCGAGTATTTCACCGAGCTCGGCTGCGAGCCGCAGGTGCGCGGCTTCCAGTACGCCGGCGCCGAGGACGCGCGCATTTCAGATGAGGTGCGCGAGGCGCTGCTCGCGCCCGACCTCGAAGCGATCATCATCGGCCCGGCGAATCCCTACCACGCCATCAAGCCGATCCTGGAAGTACCGGGCATGCGCGAGATGCTGCGCAAGCGCGGCGCGCCGGTCGTCGCCGTGACGCCGCTGGTCGGCGGCAAGGCGCTCAGGGGCTCGGCGGGAAAGATGATGCGCGAGCTCGGGCGCGAGCCCTCGGTGCGCGCGGTCGCCGGCGAATACCTGCGGCTCATCGACGGCTTCGTCATCGACCGCGAGGACGAGATCTTCGCCGAGAGCGTCCGCTCGCTCGGCATCGCCGTGCGCCCGACCGCGACCGTGATGCGCACCGTCGACGATCGCGTCGCGCTCGCCCAGTCGACGCTCGATTTCGCCGCTGCCATCCGGGCGACGCGCGTGATGGAGGCGGACTGAGGTCCGCCGCGCTCGCGCTCGCGTTCCTCGCCGGCGCCGCGAGCGCGGACGACCGCGACGTTCAGCGCGCGGTCATCCAGCGCGACCAGCAATCGGCGGAATTCTCAGCCGGCGCCCGCCGCGGAGAATTGGAGACGCTGCACCAGAAGCAGCAGCTCGAAATGCTCGTCAGCCCTCAACCCGCGGACTATCTGCGCAGCCGGATGGCGCAGGAGCGCGAGCAGGCCCTGCGCCAGCCGCTACCGCTCCCAGGGCGGCCGGCTCGCCTCGATCCCATACCGCTCAAGGGCTTCGGCGACTAGCGGGCTCTCCAGTGCGGCGAGCGCCGCAACGGCGATGCTCTTCGCATCGACCTCGAAGAAGGAACGCAGTGCGGCGCGCGTATCGCTGCGGCCGAAGCCGTCGGTGCCGAGCGCCACGTATTTCCCCGCCACGTAAGGGCGGATGAGGTCCGCCACCGCGCTGACGTAGTCGCTCGCCGCGACCACCGGCCCGTTGTGCCCCTTGAGCGACTTCGCGACCCAGCTCTCCGCCTTGCCGCCGAGGCGCCGCTCGCGCTCGGCGCGCATGCCATCGCGACGCAGCTCGGTGAACGAAGTGACGCTCCAGACGTTCGCCCGAACCTTCCAGTCCTTCTCCAGCAGCTCAGCCGCAGCGATCACCTCTCTGAGGATCGGGCCGCTCCCCATCAGCTGCACGCTCGCCTTTTCGTTTCTCTTGAAGAGATAGAGCCCTTTAAGTACTCCCTCTGAAGCGTCCGGAGGTATCCCAGGATGGTCATAATTTTCGTTCGTGACCGTCACGTAATAGAACACGTCCTCCTGCGCCTCGAGCATGCGCCGGGCGCCGTCGCGGACGATGAGGGCGAGCTCCTGCGCGAAGCAGGGGTCGTAGGCACGGCAGTTCGGCACCGTCGCGGCGACGAGGTGCGAAGAGCCGTCCTGGTGCTGCAGCCCCTCGCCGGCGAGCGTGGTGCGCCCGGCGGTGCCGCCGATGAGGAAGCCGCGCGCGCGCGAATCGCCGGAAGCCCAGATGAGGTCGCCGACGCGCTGGAAGCCGAACATCGAGTAGTAGATGTAGAAGGGCAGCATCGGCGTGCCGTGCGAGGAATACGCGGTGGCGGCCGCGAGCCAGGACGAAAGGGCGCCTGCCTCGGTGATGCCCTCTTCCAGGATCTGGCCGTCCTTCGCTTCCCGGTAGAACAGCAGCTCCTCGTGATCCTCGGGCTCGTAGAGCTGGCCGAGCGCGGAGTAGATGCCGAACTGCCGGAACAGCGTCTGCATGCCGAAGGTGCGCGCCTCGTCGGCGACGATCGGCACGACGTGGCGGCCAAGCTTCTCGTCCTTCAGCAGCGCGGCGAGAAGCTGCACGAACGCCATCGTCGTCGACTGGTTCCTGGCGCTGGAGGCGAGCGCGGGCACGGCGATCTGCTCGGCCTTCGTCTTTCTCGCCGGCACGAAGCCGCCCAGATTTTTCCTTCTTTCCAATAGATATTTGATTTCCGGGCTCGCGGCGCCGGGGTGGTAGAAGCGAAGCTGCGCCACGTCCTCGTCCGAGAGCGGCACCACGAAGCGGTCGCGAAAGGCGCGCAGCGCCTCGTCGTCGAGCTTCTTCTGCTGGTGGGTGCCCATCTTGCCCTGCCCCCACAGCCCCATGCCGTAGCCCTTCTTGGTCTGCGCGAGGATCACCGTCGGCTGGCCTTCGTGCCTCGACGCCTCGTGATACGCGGCGTAGATCTTCAGCGGATCGTGGCCGCCGCGCTTCAGGCGATCGATGTCGCCATCGCTCATGTCGGCGACGATCTGGCGCAGCTCCGGGTACTTGTTGAAAAAGTGCTCGCGGTTGAACTGACCGTCGGTGGCGGCGTAGGTCTGGAATTCGCCGTCGACTGTCTCGTGCAACCGCTGCAGCAGGATGCCGTCCTCATCGCGCGCGAAGAGAGGGTCCCAGTCCGAGCCCCACAGCAGCTTGAGCACGTTCCATCCCGCGCCGGCGAAGAGGCCCTCGAGCTCCTGCACGATCGAGCCGTTGCCGCGCACCGGGCCGTCGAGGCGCTGCAGGTTGCAGTTGACGACGAAGATCAGGTTGTCGAGGCCGTCGCGCGCCGCGAGCGAGAGGGCGGCGAGCGATTCGGGCTCGTCCATCTCGCCGTCGCCGACGAATGCCCAGACCTTTCGCTTCGCGGTCGAGGCGATGCTTCTGTGCTCCAGGTAACGCATGAAGCGCGCCTGGTAGATGGCATTCAGCGGCCCGAGGCCCATCGACCCGGTCGGGAATTGCCAGAAATCGGGCATCAGGTAGGGATGGCAATAGGAGGACAGGCCGTTGCCGCCGGTTTCCTGCCGATAGTGATCCAGCTGCTCTTCGCTCAGCCGTCCTTCGAGGTAAGCCCTCGCATACACGCCGGGGGCCGAATGCGGCTGGAAATAGACCAGGTCCTCGGCGCGGAAGAAATGGTTGAAGCCGACCTCGAACAGATCCGCGGCCGAGGCGTAGCGGGCGATGTGGCCGCCGAGGTCCGGATGCGCGCGGTTGGCGCGCACCACCATGGCGAGCGCATTCCAACGCACCATGGAGGAAATGCGGCTCTCCAGCTCGAGGTTGCCCGGAAATTGCGGCTGGTCGGCGAGCGCGACGGAATTCTTGTAGGGAGTATTCAGGACGGGCGGCAGTGGCACGCGCCGCGCCCGCGCATGATCGAGGAGCTTGCGCAGGAGGAACGTCGCGCGCTCGCGGCCTTCGGACTCGACCAGGGCGTCGAATGCGTCGAGCCACTCGCGGGTTTCGGCCGGATCGGCGTCCGGCGGATTTACGCGCCAGAACGCGGAAGTAGTGATGTCGGAAAGGTTCGCCATCCCGCGATGGTAGCCCCGCCGACCGGCTCAGGAGAAACCCCTGGGAAAACTGCTAAAATTCCGCTCGCAAGATATTCAGGCAGCGCGAATTTGTTTCTCACCACCTCAGTGGCAGTTCAATTCCCCTTGGATCGTCGTGCCCGGCTTGGTCGCGCCCGGATTTGTCGCGGCAGCAGCATGTAAGGAAATACGTAATGGCAACCGGTACCGTGAAGTGGTTCAACGACTCCAAGGGCTACGGCTTCATCACTCCCAGCGAAGGCGGCGAAGATCTGTTCGCGCATCACACCGCCATCCAGATGGCCGGGTTCAAGACCCTGAAGGAAGGCCAGAAGGTGGAATTCGAAGCGAAGCGCGGGCCGAAGGGGATGCAGGCAGCGAACATCAAGCCGGTCTGATCGGCTTCGCGCTGGAGAGCAGACGAGCCCGCCGGGACCGGCGGGCTTTTTCGTTTCTAGTCGCCCATCACGTTAGGGAAGACGAACCCGAACGTGATGATGCAGACGGCGAGGCGGAAGACAAACTTGACCTTCTGTTGCGTGGTCATCTGTGCGTACGGCGTGGCCTTCTTTTCCATGACTCCCCCCAAACCACGAGCTTACGCGGGTCAGCCTTCAGGACCCTTGCATCCTGGAGGCAAGAAGCCGCCTGGACCTCATGCCGCCCGAACGGCGATCGGCACCTTTTTCCTGACCTTCTTTAGCACCATGCCCTCGCGAACGGCGAGCGGCGTCGGCGTGTCGCGCATCGCCTTGTAGGCGTGGTAGTTCCAGGAAAAGGCGATCGCGGTGCTGAACAAGCTTTTGGTGTTGAGGAGCGTCCAGGTCGCGCGCTTGAGCGAGCTCTTGAGCGACGACACCTCGCTGTAGGCTGCGAGCAGGCTCTCGTAGGCCTCGCGCGGAGTCCAGTTCTTCATCTGGAACACCGGCTCGACGATGTTGTAGTGGCGCCAGTCGTTCGGGTAATCGGTGAGCAGCAGGCGATCCTCGGCGACCATCTGCCGGTAGAACGCGGTGCCGGGCAGCGGCGTCTCCAGCGTCATCTGGATCGCGTCGATGTTGTTGGCGAGCGCGAAGTCGACCGTGCGCCGGAACACGTCCTTGCCCTGGGTGTCGGCGCCGAAAATGAAGCAGCCGATCACGGCCAGGCCATGGTCGTGGATCTTCCGGATCGCCTCGCTGAAATTCTTGGTGTTGGGGCGCAGGTTCACCGGCTTGTGCATGTGCTCGAGCGAGTCGGCGTCGATCGACTCGAAGCCGATCAGGAGGCCGCGGCAGCCGCTCTCGCGCGCCAGCTTCAGCACGTCCGGGTGCTCGACGATGTTGAGGCAGGTCTGCGCGCCCCACTCCTTGTCGCACTCCTTCAGACGCGTGAAGAGCTCCCTCGCCCGGTTCATGTACTTGTTGCCGGCGCCGACGATGTTGTCGTCGACGATGAAGATGCGCTTCGACTTGATGCGCTTGATCTCTTCGATGATGTTGTCGGTGCTGCGCAACCGGTAGCGCGCGCCGTTGAAGGCCGTCACCGAGCAGAAGTTGCAGTTGATCGGGCAGCCGCGCCCGGTCTGCACCGTCTCGACGAAATACTTGCCGCGCATGAGGTCGCGGCGCGGCATCTTCAGATTGGTGATGTCGGGCAGCTCCGCGACCTTGTAGTGCCGCTGCATCCGGCCGTTCTCGAAGTCCTCGAGCACCTTCGGCCAGATTTCCTCGGCTTCGCCGCCGACCACGGTGTCCACGTAGCGCAGCGCTTCCTCGGGCATGTAGGAAGCGTGGATGCCGCCCATCACCACCGGAATGCCGCGCTGCCTGAAATGGCTGGCGATCTCGTAGGCGCGCGGCGCGAGCGGCGTCATGCAGGTGATGCCGACCAGATCCGCTTTTGCGTTCAGGTCGAGCGCCTCCACCGCTTCGTCGACGATCTCGATCTCGTAGTGATCGGGCGTGTAGGCCGCGATCATCGCCAGATTGAGCGGCGGAATCGCCAGCACCTTGATGTTCGAGTGCAGGTTGCTCTCGAGCGCCGGATTGATGAACAGGATCTTCTTCACTGCGAACCCCCCCAACCCCCATTGTATGGTGCCGGCTGACGGAATCGAACCGCCGACCTTCGGTTTACAAAACCGCTGCTCTACCAGCTGAGCTAAGCCGGCTGGGGTTTGTAAATTATGCGCTTACTTGATGCGGCGTAATGTCGGCTTGCCGCCGGAGGGCTTCTTGGGGGGTTCGGGGACCGGAGCGGGCAGCGCCGGCGCGCGGGTATTCGAGGCGGGCTCGCCCTCGGCCTTCGCCTGCACGCCGGCCTTCGGACCCTCGGTATCGAAGGTCATGCCGTGGCCGGTCTCGCGCGCGTAGAGCGCGTAGACGTTGGTGATCGGCAGCGAGATCTGCCGCGCGACGCCGCCGAAGCGCGCCGAGAACTCGATCAGCTCGTTGCCCATCTGCAGCTTGTGCACCGCGTTCGGGCTGATATTGAGGGTGATCTCGCCGCCCTTCACGTACTCGGCGGGCACCTGGGTGTGTGCGTCGACCTTGACCGCCAGGTGCGGCGTGAAGCCGTTGTCCACGCACCACTCGAAGAGCGCGCGCAGCAGGTACGGCTTGGTCGGGATCTCCTTCACGTGCCCATCCTACTACTTGCGCATTACCTTCTCGGAGGGCGTCAGCGCCTCGATGAACGCAGGGCGGGAAAAGATGCGCTCGGCGTATTTCATCAGCGGCGCCGCGGTCTTGCCAAGCTTGATGCCGTAGTGGTCGAGACGCCAGAGGAGCGGCGCGATCGCCACGTCGAGCATGGTGAAGTCGTCGCCCAGCATGTGCTTGGTCTTGGTGAACACCGGCGCGAGCTCGATCAGCCGGTCGGTGACGTGCTGGCGCGCGCGCTCGACCTGCTTCTCCTTGCCGGAGTCGAGCGCCTCGATCTGCGAGAAGAGCTCCACCTCCATGTTGAACAGCATCAGCCGTGCCCGGGCGCGCATGACCGGGTCGGCGGGCATCAGCTGCGGGTGCGGGAAGCGCTCGTCGATGTACTCGTTGATGATGTTGGATTCGTAGAGGATGAGGTCGCGCTCGACCAGCACCGGCAGGCGGTTGTAGGGATTCATCACCGCGATGTCTTCGGGCTTGTTGTACAGGTCGACGTCGATGACCTGGAAGTCCATGCCCTTCTCGTAGAGCACGAAGCGGCAGCGGTGGCTGAAAGGGCAGGTGGTGCCCGAATAAAGTTGCATCATGATGCTGGGCTTTCGATCAGGGGAAGAAACCGCGCGCGGCCGGCGGCCGCGCGACGGGTCAGTGCACGTCTTTCCAGTATTCCTTCTTCAGCAGGTAGGCGAAGGCGAACAGCACGCCGAGGAAGAACAGCACCGCGACGCCGATCGCCCTGCGGCTCGCCGCGTGCGGCTCGCCGACGTAGACCAGGAAGTTGACCAGGTCGCGCGCCGTGGTGTCGTACTCGGTCGCCGACTGCGCGCCCTTCGAGAGCTCCGACCACTTGTAGGCGACGTGCCCATGGCCGTCCTTGGGCGCCTCGACCTGCAGGCCGCGCTCGCCCTGCAGCATCCACAGCGCGTGCGGCATGCCGACGTTGGGGAAGACGGCGTTGTTCCAGCCGGTGGCCGTCTTCGGGTCGCGGTAGAAGGTGCGCAGGTAGGTGTAGAGCCAGTCGGCGCCGCGCGAACGGGCGATCACCGAAAGGTCGGGCGGCGCGACGCCGAACCACTGCTTGCCCTCCTTGACGCTCATCGGGCCCTTCATCGGCTCGCCGATCTTGTCGCCGGTGAACATCAGGTTGTCGCGGATCTGCGCTTCGCTGAGACCGATCGCGGTCAGGCTCTGATAGCGCACGTACTGCGCGCTGTGGCAGCCGAGGCAATAGTTGACGAAGCTGCGCGCACCCGCCTGCAGGCTGACCATGTCGCGCGGGTCGTGCGGCGAGGGGTCGAGCGGATAGCCGCCCTCCGAAGCGATGGCGAGTACGGGGAAAAATAAAATGGAAAAAATTATCCTTTTCATACCGTCACCCGCTCGGGCACCGGCAGCACCTTGTCGCGCGCGGTGTACCAGGGCATGAGGAAGAAGAAGGCGAAGTACAGGACGGTGCAGATCCGCGCCACCCAGGTAGCGACGTCCTTGGTGTCGAGGAAGAAGGCGTCGAAGCCGAATTGGCCCCAGACCGTGGTCGGCTCGGTGCCGAGGTAGCCGAGCACCAGGAAGACGACCACGAACAGCGCCAGCGCGCCCTTGTAGAGATTGCCGCGGTAGCGGATCGACTTCACCGGGCTGCGGTCGAGCCAGGGAAGGAAGAAAAGAATCATGGTCGCCACGCCCATCGCCAGCACGCCGGGGAACTGCGAATGAAACAGCGGCGGCACGGCGCGCAGGATCGAGTAGTACGGCGTGAAGTACCAGACCGGCGCGATGTGCTGCGGCGTCTTGAGCGGATCGGCCGGGATGAAGTTGTTGTACTCGAGGAAGTAGCCGCCCACCTCGGGGACGAAGAACATGATGAAGCAGAAGATGGCGAGGAACAGCACCGCGCCCATGAGGTCCTTCACCGTGTAGTACGGATGGAAGGGAATGCCGTCGAGCGGGTGGCCGTCCGGCCCTTTCAGCTTCTTGATCTCGATGCCGTCCGGGTTGTTCGAGCCGACGTCGTGCAGCGCGAGGATGTGCGCGACCACCAGGCCGAGCAATACCAGCGGGAAGGCGATGACGTGCAGCGCGAAAAAGCGGTTCAGCGTCGCGTCCGAGACGACGTAGTCGCCGCGGATCCAGAGCGCGAGGTCGGGGCCGATGAGCGGCACCGTGCCGAAGAGGTTGACGATCACCTGCGCGCCCCAGTACGACATCTGGCCCCAGGGGAGGAGGTAGCCGAAGAACGCCTCGCCCATGAGGGTGAGGTAGATCAGCACGCCGAAGATCCACACCAGCTCGCGCGGCTGCTTGTAGGAGCCGTAGAGCAGGCCGCGGAACATGTGCAGGTAGACGACGACGAAGAACGCCGAGGCGCCGGTCGAATGGATGTAGCGCAGCAGCCAGCCGCCCGGCACGTCGCGCATGATGTACTCGACCGAGCCGAACGCGAGGTTCGCGTCGGGCTTGTAGTTCATGGTCAGGAAAATGCCCGAGACGATCTGGATGCCGAGCACCAGCATCGCCAGGGCGCCGAAGAAATACCAGAAGTTGAAGTTCTTCGGCGCGTAGTAGTTGGCGGCGTGGATCCTCCACTGCTCCGCCACCGACGGCATGCGCGCGTCGAACCATCCCCACAGGGCACGCAATTGAGCACCCATTCGCTAGGCCCCCTTCTTTTCTTTGTCTTCGCCGATGACCAGCGTGCCGTCGGAGACGAACTCATACGGCGGCACTTTCAGGTTGACCGGCGCCGGCGCGCCGCGGAACACGCGCCCCGCGAGATCGAACTTCGAGCCGTGGCACGGGCAGTAGAAGCCGCCCGCCCAGTCGGCGCCCATCTCCGCCTTCGCCTCCAGGCCCTTCAGCTGCGGCGAGCAGCCGAGGTGCGTGCAGACGCCCTCCATCACCATGTACTCGGGCTTCGCCGAGCGGTACTCGTTCTCGGCGTATTTCGGCTGCTCGGATGCTTTCGATGCCGGGTCGGACAGGCGCGCTTCGACGGCCTTGAGCGAGGCGAGCATTTCCTGTGTGCGACGGATCACCCACACCGGCTTGCCGCGCCATTCGACGACGGCCAGTTCGCCCGGCGCCATGCGGGAAATGTCCACCTCGACTGGCGCACCCGCGGCGCGCGCGCGCTCCGAAGGCCACATGCTGGCGGCGAAGGGCACGGCGGCACCTAGCGCGGCCGCCCCGCCGACGGCCGTGGTCGCGACGATCAGGTTGCGCCGCGTCTTGTCAGGTTTTTCTTGTTCGTTCATGGAGATGGAATTGTTGTAGTGACGACGCGAAGCGGGAGATTGTAGCGGCGGGCTCTGTAGTTGTCCACGATTTCGGCCCTAAGCGCTTATATTTGCTGGGGAATTTTGCGTATACTTCGCATCCCCAATGCGACGCCTCTGGCTCATCTTCGCGCAGGCGACGACCGTCGCCGTCGCGGCGCTATTTGTCCTGTCGACGTTCCGCCCCGAGTGGCTTCCTTCTCGCGGCGGCGTGCCGATCGTCTCGGCGCCGGCAACGACGCCGAGCACGAGCGCGCACGCGAACTCCTACAACGCCGCGGTGCAGCGGGCGACGCCGTCGGTGGTGAACATCTTCACCTCGAAGGAAATCCGCACGCCGCGCCATCCACTGCTGAACGATCCGATCTTCCGCCGCTTCTTCGGCGAGCAGCTGCCCGACGAGGCGCAGCGCGCTTCCAGCCTCGGCTCCGGCGTGATCGTCAGCACCAGCGGCTATGTGCTCACCAACCATCATGTGGTCGAGGCCGCGGACGAGATCGAGGTCGCGCTCGCCGACGGCAAGAAGCTGCTCGCGAAGGTGGTCGGCAACGATCCGGAGACCGATCTCGCCGTGCTGCGGGTCAACGCCGAGAGCCTGCCGGCGATTACCTTCGGTTCGGCCGAAAACCTGCGCGTCGGCGACGTAGTGCTCGCGATCGGCAACCCGTTCGGGGTCGGCCAGACGGTGACCAGCGGCATCGTCTCGGCGCTCGGCCGCACCGGCCTGGGCATCAACACCTTCGAGAATTTCATCCAGACCGACGCCGCCATCAACCCCGGCAACTCAGGCGGCGCGCTGATCGACGCCTCGGGCAACCTGATCGGCATCAACACGGCGATCTTTTCGCGCTCGGGCGGCTCGATGGGCATCGGCTTCGCCATCCCGGTGTCCACCGCCAAGGTGGTGCTTGACCAGATCGTCAAGAACGGCACCGTCACGCGCGGCTGGATCGGCGTCGAAGTGCAGGAGATCACGCCGCCGGTCGCGGAGTCCTTCAAGCTCGGCGACACGCGCGGCGCGCTGATCGCCGGCGTGCTGCGCGGCGGCCCGGCGGACAAGGCGGGCGTCAAGCCCGGCGACGTGCTGACCGAGGTGGAAGGCAAGCCGGTCGCCGATCCGACCTCGATGCTCAACCTCATCGCCGCGCTCGCCCCCGGCAAGCCGGCCAACGTGAAGCTCAAGCGCAACGGCAACGAAGTCGATGCGACGATTACCGTCGGGCGGCGGCCGAAGCCGCAGGCCCGCGCGGCGGAATAACTACAGGGGGAAGGGATGAACATGCTGAAGATCATTTGTGCACTGGCGCTCGCCGCCACGAGTGGCCAGGTCCTCGCGCAAGCGAAGGAGTTCCGCATCGCCCACGTCTACGACAAGACCGGGCCGCTCGAGGCGTATGCGAAGCAGACCCACGCCGGCCTGATGATGGGCCTCGAGTACGCGACCGGCGGCAAGATGGAAGTGGCCGGCCGGCGCATCGTCGTGATCGAGAAGGACAGCCAGACCAAGCCCGACGCCGGCAAGGCGCAGCTCGCCGCCGCATTCGCCGACGACAAGGTGGATCTCGCCATCGGCCCGACCAGCTCGGGCGTGGCGCTGGCGATGCTACCGGTGGCCGAGGAATACAAGAAGATCCTGCTGGTCGAGCCGGCGGTCGCCGACGCGATCACCGGCGAGCGCTGGAACCGCTACGTCTTCCGCACCGGCCGCTCCTCCTCGCAGGACGCGATCGCCAACGCGGTGGCGGTCGGCAAGAAGGACACGTTCATCGCCACCCTGGCGCAGGACTATGCCTTCGGCCGCGACGGCGTGAAGGCCTTCCGCGAGGCGCTCGCCGGCACCGGCGCGCAGATCGTGCACGAGGAATACGCGCCGCAGCAGACGACCGATTTCACCGCCCCGGCCGAGCGCCTGTTCAACGCGCTCAAGGACCGCAAGGGCCGCAAGGTGATCTTCATCATCTGGGCGGGCGGTAATCCGTTCAAGATCGCCGACCTCAATCCCGGCCGCTACGGCATCGAGATCGCCTCCGGCGGCAACATCCTGCCCGCGCTCGCTGCCTACAAGGCGCTGCCCGGCATGGAGGGCGCGACCTACTACTACTACGAGCATCCGAAGAACAAGATCAACCAGTGGCTGGTCGCCGAGCACCAGAAGCGCTTCAAGTCGCCGCCCGATTTCTTCACCGCCGGCGGCATGTCGGCCGGCATCGCCGTGATCGAGGCGCTGAAGAAGGCCGGCAGCAGCGACACGGAGAAGCTGATCGCCGCCATGGAAGGCATGTCCTTCGAGACGCCCAAGGGCCGCATGACCTTCCGCAAGGAAGACCATCAGGCGATGCAGTCGATGTACCACTTCAAGATCAAGGTCGATCCGAACGTGGCTTGGGCGATCCCCGAGCTGGTGCGCGAGATCAAGCCGGAAGAAATGAAAGTCCCGGTCAGGACCAAGCAATAAATCCGGTTCTTGAAACCCGCGACCTGACCATCCGCTTCGGTGGTCATGTCGCGGTGAACCGCGTCAGCTGCGCTTTCCAGCCGGGCACGCTGACCGCAATCGTCGGCCCGAACGGCGCCGGCAAGACCACCTACTTCAACCTCGTCTCCGGACAGCTGCCGGCAACCGCCGGCAGCGTCGCCCTGTTCGGCGAAGACATCACACGCCTCGCCGCCTCGCAGCGCACGCGGCGCGGCATCGGCCGCGCCTTCCAGCTCACCAACCTCTTTCCGCGCCTGAGCGTGCTGGAGAACGTGCGCCTCGCGGTGCAGGCGCGCGCCGGCGCCGGCAAGGACCTCTTGTCGATGTGGAGTTCGCACGTTGGCCTGATCGAGCGGGCGCGCGGCTATCTCGAGCGCGTCGCGCTCGCCGGCAAGGCGGACGTCGCGGCTGCGTCGCTGCCGCACGGCGACCAGCGCAAGCTCGAGGTGGCGATCCTGCTCGCGCTCGAGCCCGAAGTGTTCATGTTCGACGAGCCGACCGCCGGCATGAGCGTCGACGAGGTGCCGGTGATCCTCGATCTCATCCGCGACATCAAGGCGCGCGGCGACAAGACCATCCTGCTGGTCGAGCACAAGATGGACGTCGTGCGCTCGCTCGCCGATCGCATCATCGTCCTGCACCAGGGCGAGCTGGTTGCCGACGGCGACCCGGCGACCGTGATCGCGTCACCCATTGTTCAAGAGGCGTACCTGGGGATGGCGCGTGCTTGAGCTCTCAGGAGTCAACACTCACATCGGCCAGTACCACATCCTGCAGGGGGTTGATGTTGTCGTCAGGCAAAACGAGCTGACGATGCTTCTTGGCCGCAACGGTGCGGGAAAAACGACCTGCCTGCGCACCATCATGGGCCTGTGGCGCGCCTCGGCGGGAACGATCCGCTACGACGGCAGGGAGATCCAGCAACTCGAGACACCGGACATCGCGCGCCTCGACATCGCCTACGTGCCCGAGAACATGGGCATCTTCGCCGGCCTGACCGTGCGCGAGAACCTGCTGCTCGCCGCGCGCAGCGGCCCGCCAGACGAGAAGCGGCTGGAGCGCATCTTCGCCCTCTTCCCGGCGATGAAGAAGTTCCTCGACAGCGCCGCCGGCAACCTCTCCGGCGGCCAGAAGCAGATGCTCGCCATCTCGCGCGCGATCGTCGAGCCGAGAAAGCTCCTGCTGGTGGACGAGCCGACCAAGGGCCTCGCGCCGGCGATCATCGCGGCGATGATCGAGGCGTTCCGGGAGCTCAAGCGCGAGACCACCTTGCTGGTCGTCGAGCAGAACTTCCAGTTCGCCCGCTCGCTCGGCGACGCGGTGGCGGTGATGGATTCCGGGCGCATCGTCCATACCGGCGCGATGCGCGATCTCGCCGCCGACGAGGCGCTGCAGCAGCGCCTGCTCGGCCTGTCACTCGAGGCGCATCAGTGAAAAAGCACGACTGGCTGCCGCTGGCGCTGATCGCCGGGCTGGCGCTCGCCGCCTTCGCTTTCGTGCCGAGCACGCCGACCTGGTTGACGCTCACGGTCGCCGGCCTGGCGATGGGGATGATGATCTTCATGATGGCCTCGGGCCTGACGCTGGTGTTCGGCCTGATGGACGTGATGAACTTCGCGCACGGCGCCTTCATCTCGGTCGGCGCCTACGCCGCCGCTTCGGTGCTGATCGCGCTCAAGGGCGGCATGCAGGCGCCCAGCCTGGCGGAAAATCTCATGGCGATGGCGCCGGCGCTCGCCGCCGCGGTCGCCGTCGCCGGTATCCTCGGCTGGATCTTCGAGCGCGTCGTCATCCGCCCGGTGTACGGCGATCACCTGAAGCAGATCCTGGTGACGATGGGCGGCCTGATCGTGGTCGAGCAGCTGATCCACGTCGTCTGGGGGCCCGACATGATTCCCCTGCCGCGGCCGGCGACGATCACCGGCTCGGTGCTGATCGGCGACGCGGCGATCGAGCGCTACCGCATCCTCGCGGTGCTGGTCGGCCTGGCGGTGTTCGCGGCCCTATGGATCGTCTTGAACCGCACGCGCTTGGGCCTGCTGATCCGCGCTGGTGTCGAGAACACCGAGATGGTCGAGTCGCTCGGCTACCGCGTGCGGCGCCTGTTCGTCGGCGTGTTCGTCGCCGGCTCGGCGCTCGCGGGACTGGGCGGCGTGATGTGGGCGATGTACCAGGAGTCGGTGACCGCCGGCATGGGCATGCAGATGATGGTGGTGATCTTCATCGTCATCATCATCGGCGGCATGGGCTCGGTGGGCGGCTGCTTCGTCGGCGCGCTGCTCGTCGGCCTGATGGCGAACTACATCGGCTACCTCGCGCCCAAGCTGGCGCTGGGCTCGAACATCCTCCTCATGGTGCTGATCCTGCTCTGGCGGCCGCGCGGGCTCTATCCGGCGAGCAAGGCATGAGCCGCATTCTTTCCGGCGACCTGCCGCGCAGCCGCGTCCTCGCCACGGTGCTGGTGTTGATCGTGCTCGGCCTTCTCGCCGCGCCGTTCCTCTTTCCCGGCGCGCGCTCGCTCAATGTCGCCGCCAAGGTGGCGGTGTTCGTGCTGCTGGTGGCGAGCTATGACCTGCTGCTGGGCTACACCGGCATTGTCTCGTTCGCGCACACCATGTTCTTCGGCATCGGCGGCTACGGTATCGGCATCGCCGCCGCGCGGCTCGGCCCGACCTGGGGCAATCTCGCGCTCGGCTTTCTCGCCTCGCTCGCCCTCACCGCCGTCGTCGCGCTGGTGATCGGCCTGCTTTCATTGCGTGTGCGCGCGGTGTTCTTCGCCATGATCACGCTCGCGGTGGCGTCGTTCTTCCAGATCCTCGCCTCGCAGCTCTCCGACTTCACCGGCGGCGAGGATGGGCTGAACTTCAAGCTTCCCGAGCTGCTGCAATCGCGTCTTGCCAGCTATTACCTGGTGCTCGCCGCCGCGGCAGCGCTGTTCCTTGTCCTGCTGCGCATCGTCAACTCGCCCTTCGGCCGCGTGCTGCAGTCGCTGCGCGAGAACGAGTTCCGCTGCGAGGCGCTCGGTTACCGCACGGTGTTCTACCGTACCGCCGCCAATTGCCTCGGCGCGCTCTTCGCCACCGTCGCCGGCGCGCTGTATGCGATCTGGCTGCGCTACACCGGCCCCGAAGCCACGCTTTCGTTCGCAATCATGATCGACGTCCTGCTGATGGTGGTCATCGGCGGCATGGGGACGCTCTACGGGGCGGTGATCGGCGCGACGCTCTTCGTCGTCGCGCAGAACTACCTGCAGGATTTGATGAAGCTCGCGAGCGGCGCCACGGCCGGGATTCCGCTGCTGCCGAACCTGCTCCACCCCGACCGCTGGCTGCTCTGGCTCGGCGTGCTGTTCATCGTCTGCGTGTACTACTTCCCGACCGGAATCGTCGGCCGCCTCCGCCGCTAGGCGGGTTCGCTCGGCGACGACTGCACTTCCTCTTTCGGCCGCGTGCCGACGTAGCGCGCGACGAACACGCCGACCTCGAACAGCAGGCACATGGGAATCAGCAGCGCCAGCATCGACACCACGTCGGGCGGCGTGATCACCGCCGCGATCACCGCGTTGCCGAGGACCACGTAGGAGCGCCACTCGACCAGCTGCTCGACCGTCACCAGGCCGAAGCGCACCAGCAGGATGACCACGATCGGGATCTCAAAGGTGACGCCGAAGGCGAGGAACATGGTGAGGACGAAGGTGAGATAGGCATCGATGTCGGGCGCCGGCGTGATCGACTTGGGCGCGAAATCGGCGATGAAGGCGAACACCTGGCCGAAGACGAAGAAATGGCAGAACGCCACGCCGGAGAAGAACAGCAGCGTGGCGGCGACGATCAGCGGCATCGCCAGCCTCTTTTCGTGGTCGTACAGGCCGGGCGCGACGAACGCCCACGCCTGGTAGAGCACGTAGGGAAGCGCGATCATGAACGCGGCGAGCCCCGTCACCTTGAGCGGCACCACGAACGGGGTGATCACCCCGGTGGCGATCATCTTCGCGCCCGGGGGCAGCGCCGCGATCAGCGGCGAGGCGAGCAGGTCGTAGAGCGGGCCCGCGCCGGGCCAGATCAGGAGCGCGACGAAGACGACGCCGATGGCGCTGAGCGCCCGCAGGAGCCGCGTGCGCAGCTCGACGAGATGCGAGATGAAGCTTTCTTGCCCGCTCACGTGATGGGCTTGGCCGGCTCTTGAGGCTTCTCAAGACCCGCGGCGGCCGCGTTGAGCTCGCTTTCGACTTTCGAGACCCCGGCGCTGGCCTTGGAAACCTCTTCGTTCACCGAGCTCTGGAAATTCGACGCCGCCTGCTGCATCGAGTCGCGCATCTTGCGCAGCTCGTCGAGCTCGACCTCACGATTGATGTCGGCCTTGACGTCGGCGACGTAGCGCTGCAGCCGCCCGGCGAGATGGCCGAGGGTGCGCGCGACGCGCGGCAGCCGCTCCGGGCCGATCACGATCAGCGCCAGAACGGCGATCACCATCATTTCCGAAAAGCCGATGTCGAACATTGGCGCCTAGAGAACAAACGAGCGCCGCAGGGGCGCTCGCAACATGCTAAATGCGCAGACCGCTCAGGCGTTCGTTTCGGTCTTGCCCTTCACTTCGCCCTCGACGGTCTTGCCGGTGACCTGCGGCGCGGGCGTGCCCGGCTCGGCGGTCTTGTCCGCGCCGGACTCGCGCATGCCGTCCTTGAAGCCGCGCACCGCGCCGCCGAGATCGGCGCCGATGTTGCGCAGCTTCTTCGTGCCGAAAATCACCAGCACGATGACCAGCAGGATGACCCAGTGTCCTATGCCCCACGTACCCATAGCTTCCTCCTACTTTCGTCTCGAGAGCATCGGACCCAGCGGTTCCGCGCCGCCGAGAACATGCATATGGACATGATACACCTCCTGATGCCCCACCCGGCCGTTGTTGATGATGGTGCGAAAGCCATCGGCGGCGCCGGCTTCGCGAGCGAGACGTCCGGCGACGACGAGCATCTTGCCGAGCGCCGCCTGGTGCGCGGGCTGCGCGTCGTAGAGCGTCGCGACGTGCGCCTTCGGCACGATCAGGATGTGCACCGGCGCCTGCGGGCGGATGTCGTTGAAGGCGATCACTTCGTCGTCCTCGTACACCTTCTTGGCCGGAATCTCGCCGCGGACGATTTTGCAAAAAATGCAATCGGCCTCATTTTGCAATGGGCTCATCGCTTCTTCCTGGCCGCCTTCTCGTCGATGCCGGAAATGCCCTCCCGGCGCTGCATCTCCGCCAGCACGTCGCGCGGCCCGAGGCCGTGGCGCGCCAGCACGATCATGCAGTGGAACCAGAGATCGGCGGTCTCGCGCACGAGCTGCAGCTTGTCGCCGCCCTTCGCCGCGAGCACCGTCTCGGTCGCCTCCTCGCCGATCTTCTTCAGCATCGCGTCGTCGCCCTTGGCGAACAGGCTGGCGACGTAGGATTTCTTCGGATCGGCGCCTTTGCGCTCCTCGATGGAGTCGGCAATGCGTTGCAGGATGTCTTTCATTTTTTCTCGTAGATGAGCGCTGGATCCTTGAGCACCGGATCGACCGTCACCCATTCCCCGTTCTCGAGTTTTCGGAAAAAGCAGCTTTCGCGTCCCGTGTGGCAGGCGATGCCGCCGACCTGCTCCACTTTCAGGAGGATGGCATCGGCATCGCAGTCGATGCGCACTTCGCGCACCTTCTGCGTATAGCCGGACTCCTCGCCTTTGCGCCACAGCTTCTTGCGCGAGCGCGACCAGTAGACCGCCTGATTGGTCTCCGCGGTCTTTTGCAGGGCTTCGCGGTTCATCCA
The DNA here is from genome assembly GCA_034668045.1 of Betaproteobacteria bacterium. Classification (GTDB taxonomy): domain Bacteria; phylum Pseudomonadota; class Gammaproteobacteria; order Burkholderiales; family SG8-39; genus SCGC-AG-212-J23. The sequence continues at coordinate 22,874 of JAXDQC010000178.1, forward strand.
GGCGACGGTGAGAATCCGCCCGGAAGAAAAATCCTGCGCCACCACGGCGACCAGGTCGTGCTCGTTCCACGGCACTTCGTCGAGCCAGCTCACAATCTCACCTCGATGCCGCGGCTTTTCATGTGCTCCTTCACCTGCCTCACCGTCAGATCGCCGAAATGGAACACGCTCGCGCCCAGCACGGCGTTGGCGCCGCCCGCGAGCACGCCTTCGGCGAAATGATCCGCGTTGCCCGCGCCGCCGGAGGCGACCAGCGGTACCCGCACCGCGTCGCGCACCGCGCGCGTCAGGCCGATATCGAATCCTTCGCGCGTGCCGTCGCGATCCATGCTGGTGAGAAGGATCTCGCCCGCGCCCGCCTCCGCCATGCGCCTCGCCCAGGCCACCACGTCGAGCCCGGTGGGCTTGCGGCCGCCGTGCGTGTAAACCTGCCATCCGGCGCCGTTTTTCTTCGCATCGATCGCCACCACGATCGCCTGGTTGCCGACGATGCTGGAAGCCTCGCGCACCAGGTCCGGGTTCTGCACCGCCGAGGTATTGATCGACACCTTGTCGGCGCCGGCGTTGAGGAGGCGCCGCACGTCCTCGACCTTGCGCACGCCGCCGCCGACGGTGAGGGGGATGAAGACCCTGCTCGCCACCGCCTCGATCACGTGCAGCAGGATGTCGCGCTCGTCGGAGCTCGCCGTGATGTCGAGGAAAGTGAGCTCGTCGGCGCCCTCGCCGTCGTAGCGCGCCGCGATCTCGACCGGATCGCCGGCGTCGCGCAGGGAAACGAAGTTGACGCCCTTCACCACCCGGCCCGCGGTGACGTCGAGGCAGGGAATGACCCGCTTCGCTAGACCCATGTCAGGCCTTCTTGGTCGCCAGGTCGGCGGCGGCCTGCGCCTTCTTCAGGTCGAGCTTGCCTTCGTAGAGCGCACGGCCGGCGATCGCGCCGATCACGCCTTCGGGCACCAGCTTCTCGCAGATCGCCTGCACGTCGGCGATGCTGCTCAGGCCGCCCGAGGCGATGATCGGCGTCTTGATTGCCTGGGCGAGCTTGAGGGTGGCTTCGATGTTGACGCCGGAAAGCATGCCGTCGCGGCCGATATCGGTGTAGATCAGCGCCTCGATGCCGAACTCCTCGTACTTCTTGGCGAGATCGACGACGTCGTGGCCGGTCATTTTCGACCAGCCCTCGACCGCGACCTTCCCCTCCTTCGCATCCAGGCCGGCGATGATGTGACCGGGGAACGCGTAGCTCGCATCCGAAAGGAAGCCGGGATTCTTGACCGCGGCGGTGCCGATCACCACCAGCGTTACGCCGGCGTCGATGTAGCTCTCGATGGTGTCGAGGTCGCGGATGCCGCCGCCAAGCTGGATGTGCAGCTGCTGGCCGACGGCGGCGACGATCGCGCGGATCACCTTCTCGTTCTTCGGCCGCCCGGCGATCGCGCCGTTGAGATCGACGATGTGCAGCCGCTTGGCGCCCTGCGCCGCCCAGTGCTTCGCCATCGCTACCGGGTCGTCGGAGAACACCGTAGCCGTGTTCATATCGCCCTGCTTCAGGCGCACGCAGCGGCCGTCTTTCAAATCAATCGCGGGAATGATGAGCACGGTGGTGCTCGAGAATTCTCAGTGACGCGTCAAGGACGCCAGTTCACGAAGTTGGAGAGAAGTCTCAGGCCGGCGGAGGAGCTTTTTTCGGGGTGGAACTGAACGGCGAAAATATTATCCCGCGCGACCGCGCAGGTAAAGGGCGCGCCGTAGACGCAGGTCGCGGCGGTCAGCGACGGGTCGCGCGGCGCCGGGTAGTAGCTGTGCACGAAATAGAAGCGCGAGCGGTCGGGAATGCCCTGCCACAAGGGGTGAGACCTCTGCTGGAACACCTCGTTCCAGCCCATGTGGGGAATCTCCAGGCCGGGGGCGGACAGGCGCGGCACACGGCCCGGCAGCAGGCCGAGCCCCGGCGTATCGCCCTCCTCGCCGTGCTCGAACAGCATCTGCACGCCGATGCACAGGCCGAGGAAGGGCTTTTGCCGGGCGGCGGCGATCACCGCCTCGCGCGCGCCGCTGGCCGCGAGCTGGCGCATGCAGTCCGGCATGGCGCCCTGGCCGGGGACCACGATTCTTTCGCTGGAAAGAATTTTCTCGGGGTCGGCGGTGACCACAACCTCGGCCTCGGGCGCGACATGCTCCAGCGCTTTGGAGACCGACTTCAGGTTGCCCATGCCGTAATCGACTACGGCAATGTTCAGAGCGAGCCTTTCGTCGACGGCACGGTGCCGGCGGCGCGCGGATCGGGCTCCACGGCCATGCGCAGCGCGCGGGCGAACGCCTTGAACATCGTCTCGCACTGGTGGTGAGCGTTGTCGCCGCGCAGGTTGTCGATGTGCAGCGTCACCTGGGCGTGGTTGACGAAGCCCTGGAAGAACTCGTGCATCAGGTCGACGTCGAACTCGCCGATCAGCGCGCGCGTGAACTCGACGTGGTATTCGAGGCCGGGCCGGCCGGAGAAATCGATCACCACGCGCGACAGCGCCTCGTCGAGCGGCACGTAGGCGTGGCCGAAGCGGCGCACGCCGGCCTTGTCGCCGATCGCCTTGGCGAACGCCTGGCCGAGCGTGATGCCGATGTCCTCGACGGTGTGGTGGCCGTCGATGTGCAGGTCGCCCTTGGCCTCGATTTCGAGGTCGAGCATGCCGTGGCGCGCCACCTGGTCGAGCATGTGCTCGAAGAACGGCAGGCCGGTCGAGAGCTTCGCCGTGCCCTTGCCGTCCAGGTTGAGCTTCACCCGGATCTGCGTCTCTTTGGTGTTTCTCGTGACTTCAGCGGTTCTCATGACAGTGCTTCGCGCAAGGCAGTGAGCAGTATACGGTTTTCATCCGGCGTGCCGACCGTGACGCGCAGGCACTGCGCGAGCCCGGGATGCAGATTCTTCACCAGCACGCCTTGGTTCCTGAGCGCGGCATCGGCGCGCGCCGCGTCGGGCACGCGCACGAGGAAGAAGTTCGCCGCGCTGGGGAAAACGGTGACGCCCGGCAGCTTCGCCAGGCCGCGGCCGAGGCTCTCGCGCTCGGCGAGAATGCGCGCCGCCTGCTCTTCCAGCACCTCCAGGCGCTCGAGCATGAACTCGGCCGCCGCCTGCGTCAGCACGTTGACGTTGTAGACCTGCCGCACCTTGTTGAACTGCTCGATCCATTCCGGCCGGCCGGCGAGATAACCGAGGCGGATGCCGGCGAGGCCGAGCTTCGACACCGTCCGCAGGACAACCATATTCGGGAATTCGGCGAGGCGCGGCAGGAAGCTCGCGCCGGCAAAGGCGTGGTACGCCTCGTCGATCACGACCAGGCCGGGCGCGGCGCGCACGATCTGCGCCACCTCGGCTTCCGGATAGAGCACGCCGGTCGGGTTGTTCGGGTAGGCGATGAATACCAGCGCCGGCTTCAGCGCTTTCATGCGCTCGATGAAAGCGCCGGCGTCGAGCGAGAAGTCGGCGCGCAGCGGCACCGGCTCGCCCTTCATGCCGGCGAGCACGGCGTTGATCCGGTACATGACGAAGGTCGGCGCCGGATACATCATCGCGCTGCCCGGGCGCGCGAGCGCGAAGGTGATGACCTGGATGAGATCGTCCGAGCCGTTGCCGAGCAGGATCTCCATGCCGGCGGGCACGCGCATGCGGCGCGCGATCAGCTCGCGAAGACTTGCCGCGCTCGGATCGGGATAGCGGTTGAGATCGACGCGCGCCAGCCGCTCGGCGAGCTCGCGCCGCAGCGGTTCGGGCAGCGCGTAGGGGTTTTCCATCGCGTCGAGCTTCACCATGCCCGAGGACGGTGGCACGTGATAGGCCGTCAGCGCGACGATCTCAGGGCGCACGAGATCCTGAGGCTTCATTTGAGCCTCATCTCCGCCGCGCGCGCGTGCGCCGACAGCCCTTCGCCGCTGGCGAGCGTCATGGCGATGCGGCCCAGCGTCGTCGCCGCTTCGCGGGAAACGGAGATCACGCTGGTGCGCTTCTGGAAGTCGTAGACGCCGAGCGGCGAGGAGAAGCGCGCCGTCCCGGAAGTCGGCAGCACGTGATTCGGCCCGGCGCAGTAATCGCCGATCGCCTCCGAGCTCCAGCGGCCGAGGAAGATCGCACCAGCATTTCTGATCCTGGAAAAGATCTTTTCAGGATCCTGCACGGCCAGCTCGAGGTGCTCGGGAGCGATGCGACTCGCCACTTCGCAGGCTTCCTCGAGATCGCGCGTCAGGATCAGCGCGCCGCGCGTCTTCAGCGAGGCGGCGATGACGGCCTTTCGTTCCATGTCCGGAAGAAGCCTGTCGATCGAGGCGGCGACGGCATCGAGAACCTTCTCGTCGGGGGAAAGCAGGATCGCCTGCGCCGACTCGTCGTGCTCGGCCTGCGAGAAGAGATCCATCGCCAGCCAGTCGGCGGGCGCCGAGCCGTCGGCGATCACCAGGATCTCGGAAGGCCCGGCAACCATGTCGATGCCGACCTCGCCGAACACCTGCCGCTTCGCCTCGGCGACGTAGGCGTTGCCCGGACCGACGATCTTGTCGACCCGGGCGATTCGCTTCGTGCCATAGGCGAGCGCAGCGATCGCCTGCGCGCCGCCGATGCCGATGACCCGGTCGACGCCGGCGAGCGCCGCCGCGGCAAGGACGAGCGGGTTCGGGTTCGGGCTCACCATGACGATCTCGCCCACGCCGGCGACCTTGGCGGGCACGGCATTCATCAGCACCGAGGACGGGTAGGCCGCCTTGCCGCCGGGCACGTACAGGCCGACGCGAGCGAGCGGGCTCACCTGCTGGCCGAGGCGCGTGCCGTCGGCTTCGGTGAACTGCCACGATTCTTGCAGCTGCTTCTCGTGGAAGACCTTGATGCGCGCGTGCGCGGCGCGCAGCGCCTCGGCTTGCTCGCCCGGAATGGCATCGAGCCCGCCGAGCGCGAAGTCCTTGACCGCAACCCCATCGAACCTTTTCGTGTACTCGCGCACGGCGGCGTCGCCGCGCTTGCGCACGTCGGCGAGGATCTTGCGCACGACCTTTTGCACCGCCGGATCCTGCGCGGCGTCGTAGCGCGTCAGCGCGGCGAGCTTCGCTCCGAATCCCGGCGAGCGAGTCGAGAGACGGCGCAGTTTCATCGCGACGCCTTTGCGAACGCATCGATCAGCGGCTGCAGCTCGGCCCGCCGCGTCTTCAGCGCCGCCTGGTTGACGATCAACCGCGCCGACACCGGCATGATCTCCTCCACCGCCACGAGATCGTTCGCCTTCAGCGTCTTGCCCGTGGCCACCAGGTCGACGATCGCGTCGGCAAGGCCGGTAAGCGGGGCGAGCTCCATCGAGCCGTACAGGTGGATGAGGTCGACGTGCACGCCCTTGTCGGCGAAGTGCTCGCGGGTGGTGTTCACGTACTTGGTGGCGACGCGCAGCCGCGCGCCCTGGCGCACCGCGCCGGCATAGTCGAAACCCTTGCGCACCGCGACCACCATCCGGCACTTCGCGATGCCGAGGTCGACGGGCTGATAGAGGCCCTCGCCGCCGTGCTCGAGCAGCACGTCGCGCCCGGCGATGCCGAGGTCGGCGCCGCCGTGCTGCACGTAGGTCGGGGTGTCGGACGCTCGCACGACGATCAAGCGCACGTCGCGCTTGTTCGTGGCGATGATGAGCTTGCGGGAGTGCTCGGGGTCCTGCTTAGGCCGGATACCGGCGCGCGCGAGCAGGGGCGCGGTCTCGTCGAAGATCCGCCCCTTCGACAATGCAATGCTGATGCTCGCCATGTGCCATATCCGGATGCGTCGATGCCAGTCTCTGGAGGGGGCGCATTTTACACGTTTTTGCGCAACGCGCTGATCGCGCGGCGGATTTTCACTTCCGACCAGTCCAGGGCACGCGCCATGAAGAGCGACTCCTCGGCGAGCAACGCACCGCCCACCACGACCACGAGGATGCCCGGACCGGGGGCGACCAGCATGACGAGACCGAGCGCGAAGAGCAGCGTTCCCCCCAGGATGGTGAGCATCCTGAGCGGGCCGCGCCTGCCGGCTTTGTGCTTCTGCTCGTAGCGGCGCCGAAAGCGCTCGCCCGCGGGCGCGGCCTTCAGCTCCCGCCAGCGCGCCTTCAGCGAAGCCGTTCGACCTGCGCGCCGAGCGCGCCCAGCTTGGTCTCGAGGGCTTCGTAGCCGCGGTCGAGGTGATAGATGCGATCGACGACGGTCTCGCCGTCGGCGATCAGCCCGGCGATGACGAGGCCCGCCGAGGCGCGCAGGTCGGTCGCCATCACGGTCGCGCCCTGCAGCTGCGGCACGCCGCTCACCACCGCGCTATTGCCCTGGATGGCGATCTCCGCGCCGAGGCGCTGCAGCTCGAGCGCGTGCATGAAGCGGTTCTCGAAGATGGTCTCGGTGATCACCGCGGTGCCGTTGCCGATGGCGGCGAGCGCCATGAACTGCGCCTGCATGTCGGTGGCGAAGCCGGGATAGGGGGCGGTGCGCACGCTGACGGAATGGGGCCGCCCGTCGGCCTCGATCTCGATGTGGCTCTCGCCGGTGCGGATCGTCGCTCCGGCTTCGCGCAGCTTCTCGAGCGTCGCGTCGAGCGTGCCCGGCGCGGCGCCCGTCAGCCGTACCTTGCCGCCGGTTGCCGTCACGGCGGCGAGATAGGTGCCGGTCTCGATGCGGTCGGCCATCACGCGATGCGCGGCGCCGCCCAGGGCACGTACGCCCTCGATCCGGATCACGTCGCTGCCCGCGC
>JAXDQC010000179.1:0-26767 GCA_034668045.1 Betaproteobacteria bacterium
CGGGCGCTCGCGGCCCTGCGGCGCGCCCGGGCGCCGCGCTGCCGCCGGATCGGCGCCCGGCGGCAGGAGCGGCGCGACCGCGACGTCGCCGCGCGGCCGCGTCTGGCAGGCGAGGCGGACGTTCGGCGGCGCGTCGATCCGCGCCAGCGCCTGCGCTTCCAGGGCAGAGGGCGCGCTCAGCCGGGAGAAGCCTTCGCCGATGCGCACCCGGCAAGTGGTGCAGCGCGCACGGCCGCCGCACACCGAGGCGTGCGGGATGCCCTCGTCGCGCAGCGCCTCGAGAATGCTTCGTCCTACGGGCGCCGTGACCACGCGGCCCGAGGGGAGGCGCAGCTGATAGGTCGCGCCGATCCGCGTGCGCAGCCAGCGGGCGAGCAGCGTCGCGGCGAGCAGCGACCAGAAGCCGAGCATCAGGCCCTCACGCCAGACGGCGAGCCGCGCCTTGTCCTCCACGCTCATGCCGGCGAGCTCGAGGTCGTAGTTCTGCATGCCGCCGACGCGCTCGATCACGGGCCAGAGGCCGAAGCCCGCGGCGTAGAACCCCGCCAGCGCGAGCGCCGGCACCAGCAGCGCGGCGGCGAACGCGAGCGGCTGCACCGCCGGGTACCAGCGCTTCAGGCGAAGCCAGTAGTGCAGCCCGAAGCACAGGTGCGCCCAGACGATGACGACGAGCAGCGACTGGCGGGCGATGTTCCAGGTTTCGGACCAGAGCACGCCGACAACGCGCTCGTAGCCGACGCTGTGCCCGAGCAGCCACCAGTTGAACCGGGTGCCGACGATATGGCCGATGAGGAGCGGCGGTACGCACAGGCCGAGAACCAGCTGTGCGGCTTCCCAGACCGGCATGCGCAGCGTCGTGCGCCGGTAGAGCGAGACCAGGGCAAGCGCGAAATGCGTCAGGAGCGAGCCGTAGAGCACGACCGTCCCCAGCGGGCTGCGCCACCAGACCGACAGTATCGAGCGCAGGCGGTCCATGGCGTCGACCGACTCGACGCCGAGCGCATGGTTGAGGAAGTGGCTGATCACGAAGCTGGCGACCGCCAGCCCCGTGACCAGGCGTAAGAGTCTCATCCCTGTGGCGTCTAACCCTTTAGTTGCAGGGATTTGTACTCGAGAAATTCCTCCAGGCCATAGCGGCCCGCTTCGCGTCCATGCCCCGACTGCTTGAAGCCGCCGAAGGGCGCGTTCATGTTGAAGGCGCCGCCGTTGATGTCCACCTGGCCGGCGCGAATGCGCCGCGCGACGCGCTGCGCGCGCGCCTCGTCCTTCGACCACACCGCGCCGGCGAGGCCGTAGGGGCTGTCGTTGGCGATGCGCACCGCCTCTTCCTCGTCCTTGTAGGGGATGATGCAGAGCACCGGCCCGAAGATTTCCTCTTGGGCGATGGTCATGCTGTTCTTGACCCTGCCGAACACTGTCGGCCGCACGTAGTAGCCGCCGGCCGGCACCCCCTCGGGGGGCTCAGCGCCGCCCGCCACGAGCTCCGCGCCTTCCTGCTGGCCTTTCTTGATATACGCCCTCACTCTTTCCAGCTGCGCCTGGGAGCTCAGCGGTCCCAGCCGGGTCGTGTCCAGAAGGGGATCCCCGAGCGTGAAGCTTTTGGCGATCTCGGCGGCAATGTTTGCAGCCTCCTGATATTTTTCCTGTGGCACAAGCATGCGCGTCAACGCCGTGCATGTTTGCCCCGAGTTCAGGTAGCAGCCGTTCACGGTGCCCTTCACCGCGGCGGCGAGATCCGCGTCGTCGAGGATGACGGAAGCACTCTTGCCGCCCAGCTCAAGAGCAACTCTTTTTATCGAATGAGAAGCCAATTCGGCGATTCGCTTACCGGCGCGGGTCGAACCGGTGAAGGAGACCGCGTCGACATCCGGGTGCTTCACCAGCGCTTCGCCCGCCGCCGGCCCGTAGCCGGTGACGAGGTTGAAGACGCCTTTCGGCAGCCCCGCGGCTTCGACGACCTCGGCGAGGATGAAGGCGTTGAAGGGCGCGACCTCCGAGGGCTTCAGCACCACCGTGCAGCCGGCGGCGAGCGCCGGCGCGACCTTGAGCGTGATCTGGTGCAACGGATAGTTCCAGGGCGTGATCGCCACCACCACGCCGGCGGGCTCGCGCACCACCAGCGAATTGCCGACCTTCTCCTCGAAAACGTACTCCTTGAGGATCTTCGAATAGTTGGCGAAGTTCGCGATCGGCAGGCCGGCCTGGATGCGGCTCGACATCTTCAGCGGCATGCCAACCTCCTGGGCGATGGTGCGCGCGAGCTCGTCGGCGCGCGCTTTCAGGCCCAGAGAGATCTTGTCCAGATATTCCGCCCTCGAGGCAGGAGAAGAGCTGCTCCAGGAATCGAAAGCAGAGCGGGCAGCCTTGACCGCGGTGTCGGCGTCGGTTGCATCGCCGGCGGGAATACGTCCCATGACTTCGCCGTTACCAGCGTTATGCACGTCGATCGTCTCGCGCCCGTGCGGCGCGATCCAGCGGCCGCCGATGAAAAGTTTGTCTTTCAAAAGCATCCGGCTCTCCTCGGGTTGACGGCTATTTTATCCGGCTATACTCGGCCGATGACCCGCAAAGCCAAGGCCGCGATCTGCCGCGAGCTCAACAAGCCGATCGTCGTCGAAGACATCGCGGTCGAGTCGCCCGGGCGCGGCGAAGTGCTGGTGAAGCTCGGCGCCTGTGGCGTATGTCATTCCGACCTGTCGGCGATCAACGGCACCATTGCGCTGCCGCTGCCGCTCGTCCTCGGCCACGAAGGCGCCGGGGTGGTCGAGGAGATCGGCGAGGGCGTGAGCGATGTCGCGAAGGGCGATCATGTCGTTTTCTCTTTCATCTACATGTGCGGCAAGTGCCGCTTCTGCGTCGCCGGCCGGCCGGTGCTGTGCCTCGAGCAGGGCAAGGCGCTCACCACGCCGCTCGCCGGCAAGCCGCGCACGCATGACGCGGCGGGCAAGCCCCTCAACATCTTTTCCGGCTGCGGCTCCATGGCCGAATACGCCACCGTGTCGGCCGAGAACCTGATCAGAATCGATCCGAAGATCCCGCTCGACTGCGCGGCGCTGGTCGGCTGCGGCGTGACCACCGGCGTGGGCGCGGTGTTCAACACCGCGAAAGTGCAGCCCGGGTCATCGGTGGCGGTGTTCGGCTGCGGCGGCGTCGGCCTCTCGGTCGTCCAGGGCGCGCGCATTGCCGGCGCGGAAAAGATCATCGCCATCGACACGCTCGACGCGAAGCTGCAGATGGCGAAGCAGTTCGGCGCCACCGATACGCTTTCTGCCAAGGAAGATGCCGTCAAAGCCCTCAAGAAAATGACCGGCGGCGGTCCCGACTACGCCTTCGAATGCGTCGGCTCTGGCGAGCTCGCCGGCACCGCCTATCGCGCCATCCGCCGCGGCGGGCTCGCGGTCGTGGTCGGCGTGGCGAAGCCCTCCGACTCGACGTCGCTGCGCACCATGACGCTGCCGTTCGAGGAGAAGACGATCACCGGCAGCTATTTCGGCTCGTGCGTGCCGCGCGTCGACTTCCCGCGCATGCTCGCCCTCTACCTCGCCGGCCAGCTCAAGCTCGAGGAGCTGATCACGCGGCGCTACCCGATCGCCGAGGCGCCGCAGGCGTTCGCCGACCTGGAGTCCGGGCGCAACGCGCGCGGCGTGATTACCTTCTGATGCGCGGACGGCTGGCAGCACGAATTCTGGTCGTCGACGACCAGCGCGCCAACGCGGAAGTGCTCGCCGAGGCGCTGCGCGGCCGCGGCTACGACGTGGTGAGCGCGGCCGACGGCGAGACCGCGCTCGAGCAGGTGAACGCGGTGCGCCCCGATCTCGTCATCTCCGACATCCTCATGCCCGGGATGGACGGCTACGAGCTTTGCGGCCGCCTGCGCGCCCAGCCGGCGACCGCGCTGCTGCCGGTGATCCTCGTCACCTCGCTCGACGCACACGTCGAGCGCGTCAAGGGGCTGGAGTCCGGCGCCGACGACTTCCTTTCCAAGCCGGTGAACTGGGAGGAGCTGTTCGCGCGCGTCAGGTCGCTCCTGCGCGTGAAGAGCCTGCAGGACGAGCTGAAGGACCTGAACCAGAAGCTCGAGCAGCGCGTGGTCGAGCAGGTGGCGCAGCTGCATCGCCTCGGCCGCCTGAAGCGTTTCTTCTCCAAGCCGGTGGCCGAGGCGATCGTCGCCGGCGGCGAGGAGCTGCTCGAGCCGCACCGGCGCGAGATCACCGCCGTGTTCCTCGACTTGCGCGGCTTCACCGCCTTCACCGACCGCGCCGACCCCGACCAGGTGGTCGAGCTGCTGCGCGCCTATCACGCGACCCTGGGCCGCCTGGTGGGCGAGTACAGCGGCACGCTCGAGCATTTCGCCGGCGACGGCGTGATGATTTTCTTCAACGATCCGATGCCGGTCGACAAGCCGGCGGAGCGCGCCATCCGCATGGCGCTCGCCCTGCAGCAGGCCTTCACGCCGATCGCCGAAGCCTGGGCGAAGCTCGGACACGAGGTCGGCCTGGGCATCGGCATCACGCAGGGCATGGCGACGCTGGGCGTCATCGGCTTCGAGGAGCGCTGGGAATACGCGGCGATCGGCAACGTGCCGAACCTCGCCGCGCGTCTTTGCGGCGCGGCGCACGCTGGCGAGATCATCGTCGATGCGCAGGTCGAGCAGGACATCGCCCACATGGCCGAGACCGAGCCGGTGGGCCCGCTCAGCCTGCGCGGCTTCCTGCAGCCGGTGCCCGCCTTCCGGCTCAAGGCTCTGCGCTAAGCGTCGTCGCCCAGCTCGACCGCGTTCTTCAGGTATTTGGCCAGGCCGACCACCAGGCGCAGGCGGTCCTTCGCCAGGCCCTTCGGCAGCTCGGCGAGCGTCAGCTCGACCTGCTCGTGGATCTGGGTCAGCTTCTCCAGCAGTTCATTCTTGGGCAGCATCGTCATCGCCGGCGCCGAAGAAGAATGCGCCAGGCGGCGCGGCCCGACTGCGCACCGGCGTGCGCCAGGGCTCCCGGCAAGCCAGCGGGAGCCTCGGCGAGCCGGTGTCCCCCCGGAGAGTCCAGGGCCGCACCGCCTGCGCAAAGGAATCGGATTGCCATGGCTGCACGTTACGGACGGCGCAGGCAGGAGGCGATGAACGGAGTCGCCGCCAACCTGTGATGAATTACCAGCGCGGCGGGGGCTTGCGGGCGATGACGAGGCGGCCTTCTTCCTTGCGGAGATAGCCGCCGTCGTTGAGGTCGGAAAAGATGCGGCTGATCATCTCGCGCGAGGCACCGACGCGGGAGGCGATCTCCTTGTGGGTCAGCGGCTCGGCGATGACGAGCTGGCCGTCCTTGTCCTCGGCGAGCTCGAGCAGCAGGCGCGCAACGCGGCCGTAGACGTCCATCAGCGCCAGGCTGCGCACGTTGTCGGTCAGCTCGCGCACCCGGTGGGCGAGCTTCTTGACCACGTGCAGCGCGAAGCCGGGACTGCGCTCGATGATGGCCGTCAGCTCGGCGCGGCGGACGAGGGCGCAGCGGCATTCCTCGACCGCCATGACCGAGGCCGAGCGCGGCCCGCCGTCCATGGTGATCTCGCCGAAATACTCGCCCGGGCCGAGCTGGTTCAACACCACCTCGCGCCCCTTCTCGTCGGAGACGTAGACGCGCGCCTTGCCGGCGAGCATGACGTAGATGGTGTCGGTGGCGTCGCTCTCGGTGACGATCACCGCGTGTTTCGGGAAGGCGCGCACCGTCGCCGCGGTGCCGATCTCGTCCAGCAGCGCCCTGGGCAGTACTTCGTGGCTCCGGTCCTTCATCCCGGGCGGATTGTGCGCCAGGGAGGTGAATTCGTCACACCAAAGGTCAGGCTTCGTTCGCAGACCCGGGAGGGGCGCCGGCCTAAGCTGTTCGGCAACGGAGGCATAAAGATATGAAACTGTCCGAGTACGTGGTGTTCGCAGCCCTTCTCACCCCGACCCTCGTGGTCGCCGTGGCGGCCGTCGTCTCGCTGGTCGCCCCCGAGGCGCCACCCGAGTACCGCGCGCCCGTCACCCTGGCGTCCAACGCCGGCCGCTATCCGGCCGACATGACGACCGACGAGTAGACGCTCCTAGTGCATTTGCCTCGGCGGCTACATACTCGCGCCGGGGAGGCAGCAAATGAGGGGTACCAGGCGCCGCCTGATCAGCTCGATGGGCGTCGCGCTCGCCGCGCGCACGCTCGGCGTCACGCTGCCGCGATCGCTCCTGGTGCGCGCCGACCGGGTGATAGAGTGAGCGCGGGAGGCGCCCGCCTGAAGCTGAGGAATTGGTTCGTGCGGCAGCACGTCGACGTCACGCGGCTGCGGCGCGGACGCCTGTTCCGCAAGTACTTCGCCCTGATTCTCGCTTTCGTCTGCGGCGCGCTGATCGTCTCCGGCGGCATCGGCTTCTACTTTTCCTACCAGGAGAACCAGCGCGCGCTCGCGGTCCTGCAACGCGAGAAGGCGGTGGCGGCGGCGGCGCGGGTCGAGGAATTCCTGTTCCAGATCGAGCAGCAGCTCAAGTACGCCGCGCTGCCGCAGCTTGGCATCGAGGGCCCCGGCCAGCGGCGCATCGAGTTCCTCAAGCTGCTGCGGCAGGCCGACGCGGTCACCGACGTGGCGCAGATCGACTCTGGCGGCCGCGAGCAGATCGCGGAATCGCGCCTGAAGATGTCGGAAATGGGCACGCACCGGGACTGGTCGCAGGAGCCCGCATTCAAGAAGGTGCGCCCGGGACACACCTGGTTCGGCCCGGTGTATTTCCGCAAGGAGACCGAGCCCTACATGTCGATCGCGGTGCGCGCGAGGGAGAGCGGGCCGGTCACCGTCGCCGACGTGAACCTGAAGTTCATCTGGGACGTCGTCCAGCGCATCCGTGTCGGGCAGAAGGGCAAGGCGTACGTGATCGACGGCGCCGGACTGCTCGTCGCGGACCCGGACATCGGCCTGGTGCTGCGCAAGACCGACCTCTCGGCACTCGAGCAGGTGAAGGCGGCCCTCGACCCGGCGAACGACGAGATCATCGCCAGGCAGGCGCATGATCTCGCCGGTACGCGCGTGCTTTCGGCGCACGCGCCGATCGAGCTGCGCGAGGACCGCGATGGCCGCAAGCGCGAGCCTCTCGGCTGGAAGGTGTTCGTCGAGCAGCCGCTCACCGAGGTCTACGCCGGCTTGCAGGCGACGCTGATGCGTATCGTAGGCCTGATCGTCGCCGGCCTGCTCTTCTCAGTGCTAGCGGCGATGTGGCTCGCCGGCACGATGGTGCGGCCGATCCGCACCCTGCAGGACGGGGCCCAGCGCATCGGCGAAGGTGATCTTGACACGCAGATCGACGTCAAGACTGGCGACGAACTGCAGGGACTCGCAGAGCAGTTCAACCGGATGACGGCACAGTTGCGAGAGTCTTACGCGGGCCTGGAGCGCAAGGTCGACGAGCGCACGGCGGAACTGAAGGAAACTCTGGATCAGCAGACGGCAACGAGCGAGATCCTGCGCGTGATCAGCAACTCCACCACCGATGTTCAGCCCGTGTTCGATGCGATCGTCGCAGCTGGCGCGCGTCTCTTCGCCCCTTGCAATGCGGTGATCGTGATGCGCGAAGGAGACTTCCTGCACCGGAAGGCGCGGTGCGGGCCGACGCTCGCCGAGGCATCAGCCAGCGAGGCTATCTTCCCCCTGCGCTTCGACCCGCAGCGCAGTCCGATGTCGCGGGCCATTGCCGAACGCCGGACGATCGAGATCACGGACATCCAGAGCCCGGAGTACGACATGAAGGTCCACCAGCTCGGCCGCGCCGCCAACATGGGTGCCGGCGTGCTGGTGCCGCTCGTCCGCGACGGTGAGGGAATCGGCGTGTGCGCGCTCTCCCATCCCGAGGCCGGCTTCAAGTTGCACGACAAGCAGCTCGCGCTACTGCGCACCTTCGCCGATCAGGCAGTGATCGCGATCGAGAACGTGCGGCTGTTCAACGAGACGAAGGACGCGCTCGAACGGCAGACCGCGATGGCGGACGTGCTGCGCATCATCAGCGCTTCGCCGACTGACGTGCAGCCGGTTTTCGATGCGGTTGCTGAGCGCGCAGCGCGCATCTGTGCGGCTAGCCAGGGAGGCGTGCTGCTTGTCGACGGCAATGAGTTGCGACGCGTCGCCTATCACGGACCTAACACACAAGCGGTCCACGTTCCCATCAAACGGACCGTGGTCAATGGCCGCGCGCTCCTGGAAAGACGCACGATCCATGTACCGGACATCCTAGCGGTATTCGATGAATATCCGGACGCGCGCGAAAACCAGCGCAAACAGGGTTTTCGCTCGCTTCTCTGCGTGCCGATGCTTCGCAAGAGCGAGCCGATCGGGACAATCAATGTATGGCGTACCGAGCAGCGGCCGTTCTCCGAGCACGAGATCAAGCTGCTGGAAACGTTCGCTGCCCAGGCGGTGATCGCGATCGAGAATGTGCGCCTGTTCAGGGAGATCCAGGACAAGAGCCGCCAGCTCGAGGTCGCCAACAAGCACAAGTCGGACTTCCTCGCCAACATGTCGCACGAGCTGCGGACGCCGCTGAACGCCATCATCGGCTTCTCGGAAGTCCTGTCCGAGCGGATGTTCGGCGAGATCAACGAGAAGCAGGCCGACTACCTGAACGACATCCACGAGTCGGGCAAGCACCTGCTCTCCCTCATCAATGACAGTCTCGATCTCTCGAAGATCGAGGCCGGGCGCATGGACCTCGAGGTATCGAGCTTCCACTTGCCGAGCGCGATCTCCAACGCCATGACGCTGGTGCGTGAGCGCGCGCAGCGCCACGGCATCGCCCTCGACCTGCAGGTCGACAAGCGCCTTGCCGATTTCAACGCCGACGAGCGCAAGTTCAAGCAGATCCTGCTCAACCTGCTCTCCAACGCGGTGAAGTTCACGCCCGACGGCGGCCGGGTCGAGGTCTCGGCGAAGCTGAACGGCAAGGCGGCCGAGTTCGCGGTGCGCGACACGGGCATCGGCATCGCGCCCGAAGACCAGCAGAAGGTCTTCGCCGAGTTCGTCCAGGTCGGCCGCGATTACACGCGCAAGGCCGAGGGCACGGGGCTCGGCCTCGCGCTCACCAAGCGCTTCGTCGAGCTCCACGGCGGCGAGATCCGCCTGGAGAGCTCGCCCGGCCAGGGCTCCACCTTCACCTTCACGCTGCCCATACGCCAATGAGCGTCATCCTGATCGTCGAGGACAACGACAAGAACATGAAGCTTTCGCGCGACATCCTGAATGCCAAGGGCTACACGACGCTCGAGGCGGTCACGGGCGAAGAGGGCGTGCGGCTGGCGAAGGAGAAGGTGCCCGATCTGGTGCTGATGGATATCCAGCTTCCCGGCATCAACGGCATCGACGCCTTCCGGCAGATCCGCGCCGACGCGAAGACCGCGGGCATTCCCGTGGTCGCGTTGACAGCGTCGGTGACGCCCACCGACCGCAGCGAGATCAACGCCGCGGGCTTCGATGCCTTCATCGGCAAGCCGATCAGCCTCAAGGAGTTCGTCGAGACCGTGAAGCGCCTGATCGAAGGGAAAAAATAGATGGCGCAGAAGATCCTGGTGGTCGACGACACGCCGGCCAACATCAAGCTGCTCGGCGACCTCCTGCGGCACAAGGGCTACGAGGTCAGCACGGCCGTGAACGGCGAGGAGGCGCTCGCGGCCATCGCCAAGCAGCCGCCCGACCTGGTGCTGCTCGACATCATGATGCCCGGGCTCAACGGCTTCGAGGTGTGTCGCAAGATCCGCGAGAGCCCGGCTACGGCGCTGCTCCCCGTGGTGCTGTGCACCTCGCTCGACCCGGCGCAGGAGCGCGTCAAGGGCATCGAAGCGGGCGCCGACGACTTTCTCTCCAAGCCCGTGAACCAGCCCGAGCTCTTCGCGCGCGTGCGCTCGCTCCTGCGCGTGAAGGGCCTCCAGGACGAGCGCCTCGCACGCCTGAAGAGCTTCTTCTCGCCGCAGCTCGCCGAGGCGATCGCCGCCGGCAAGGGCGAGGAGCTGCTGAAGACCCACCGGCGCGAGATCACGGTCGAGTTCTTCGACCTGCGCGGCTTCACCGCCTTCACCGACGCCGCCGAGCCCGAGGAGGTGATGGAGCTTTTGCGCACCTTCCATGCCGCGCTCGGCAAGCTGGTGCTCGCCGAACAGGGCACGCTCGAGCGCTTCGCCGGCGACTCGGTGATGGTGTTCTTCAACGACCCGCTGCCTGTCGAGAAGCCCGCGGAGCATGCCGTGCGCACCGCGCTGGCGATGATGGAGCAGTTCGTACCGATCGCTGCGCACTGGAAGAAGAGCGGCTACGAGCTCGGGCTCGGCGTCGGCATCGCTGAGGGCTATGCGACGCTCGGCGCCATCGGTTTCGAGGGCCGCTGGGACTATGCCGCCATCGGCACCGTCACCAACCTTGCCGCTCGCCTGTGCGCAGAGGCGAAGGCAGGCCAGATCCTCGCCTGCCGCAAGACCAGGGCGGCGCTGGAGGGCGCCTTCGAGTTCGACCCCCTCGGCCCGCTGACGCTGAAAGGCTTCGAGAAGCCCGTGCCGGCCTTCGCGCTGCGCCGATGACGCGCAAGGCAGTTACGACGACCGCGAAAGCGAAGCTTGCCGGCGCACTGCGCGAGCGCAAGGAGGCGCTCCAGCAGCAGGCGGCGACGGCCGCCATCCTGGGCATCATCAGCCGCTCGAGCGGCGATCCGCGGGCGGCCTTCGACGCCATCCTCGATCGGGCAACGCGGCTCTGTGGCGCACACCTGGGCATCCTGAATCTTTACGACGGCGAATGCTTCCGGACGGCTACGCACAAGGGCGGCGGCGCGCCATTCGCCAAATGGGTCTTCGGGCGAGGCGCGTTCAAGCCCGAGGATTTCCTGCAAAGGATGATCGCGTCCCGCAAGCCCGTGCAGGTGCGGGACATGCGAGAGTCGCCCGCCTACGCCGCGCGCAGGCCGAACACCGTCTCCATGGTCGAATTGGCCGGCGTGCGCAGCTTTCTCATCGTGCCACTGGTCAGGAATCGAAAGCTGATCGGCAACATCGCGATCTACCGCCGAGAAGTACGCCCCTTCGCGGCGAGGCAGATCGCGCTGGTGAGCACGTTCGCCGCCCAGGCCGTGATCGCGCTCGAGAACACGCGTCTTTTCAACGAGACGAAGGAGGCGCTCGAGCGGCAGACCGCGACGGCGGATGTGCTGAAGGTCATCAGCACCTCGCCTTCGGACCTACAACCGGTTTTCGAAGCCATCCTGTCTCGCGCCCTCGACCTGTGCGAAGGCAACGTCGGGATTCTCTGGCGCTACGACGGCGGGCTTCTGAAGTTCGCCGCGCACAAGAACGGATCGCCGCCGGGTATTGCGTACCTCCGAGAGCACCCGCTTGAGATCGGTGCCTATAACCCGACGCCTCGCGCCGCTCTGGAGCGGCGGGTTATCCAGGAAGTGGATGTGTTCGCGAACCCGCAATACCGCCCCATCCTTCCGAAGGGGGTGGCGCCACAAGGCCAAAAGAGCTCCACCCAGATCGCCGTGCCGCTTCTCGGCAAGGACCAGTTGCTGGGCGTGATCACGATCTGGCGCCTGGAGAAGAAGGCGTTCAGCGAGAGCCAGGTCGAGCTGCTCGGTACGTTCGCCGACCAGGCGGTGATCGCGATCGAGAACGTGCGCCTGTTCAACGAGACGAAGGAGGCGCTGGAGCAGCAGACCGCGACGGCGGAGATCCTCAAGGTCATTGCCAGCTCGCCGACCGACGTGCAGCCGGTATTCAATGTGATCGTCGAGAGCGCGGTGAGGCTGTGCGGTGCCCGCTTTGGACGGGTGTACCGCTATGACGGCTCGACCATCCACATGGTCGCGAGTCATGGACTCAGCGCGAGCGGCCTGGGAGAAGTGCGGCGAGTCTTCCCGCGACCAGCCTCCGGCGACACGATCGTGGGCAAGGTGATCGTTTCCCGCCAGCCCTACTTCATGCAGGACATCGAGAGCGATGCCTCCGTGCCCTCGCTGTCGCGCGGGATGATCGAGGCGCTTGGCACCCGCAGCCAGGTCACCATCCCGATGCTCCGTGCCGGCGAGTCGATCGGCGCGATCACGATGGGGTGGGCGGCGCCGGGAGCTTTCAACGACCGGCAGGTGACGCTGCTGCGCACCTTCGCCGATCAGGCCGTGATTGCGATCGAAAACGCGCGGCTGTTCAACGAGACGAAGGAGTCCCTCGAGCAGCAAACGGCGATCAGCGAGATCCTGCGGGTGATCTCCGCCTCGCCTGGCGATGTGGGCCCGGTACTGGAGGCGGTGGCCGAGCGAGCGGCGCGGATCTGCGACGCGACAGACGCACGGATCTTCCTTGTCGAGGGAGAGCAGTTTCGGCCTGTGGCGGGTTCTGGCGCAGTCCAGGTCGAGCGCGCCCCGCGGCCGCTGGATCGCGGCTCTCCCTCCGGCAGGGCCATCATCGACAGGGCGACACAGCACATCGAGGACATTCTTGCCCTTCCCGCAGAGGAGTTCCCCGTGGGCCGGCGCATGGCCGAGCTCTCCGGATGGCGCACGATCCTGAGCGTGCCGTTGATGCGCGAGAGCCGGGCGTTCGGCACCATCGTGCTACGCAGGGCAGAGGTGCGCCGATTCAGCGAGAAGCAGATCGCGCTTCTGCAAACCTTCGCCGATCAGGCGGCGATCGCGATCGAGAACGCGCGCCTGTTCAACGAGACGAAGGAGGCGCTCGAGCAACAGACCGCCACAGCCGAGATCCTGAAGGTCATCTCGAGCTCTCCCACGAACGAGCAGCCGGTGTTCGACGCCATCGTGCAGAGCGCTGCCCGCCTGTTCGGCCGTCGCGCGCGCATCCGGCTCGTGGACAGGGAGCAGTTTCATCTGCGCGCACGGAGCGACACCGCCGAAGGCGACGTGGCAAATGCGCCTTTGCCGATCACCGCGGACAGTATCGGCGGGCAGATCTTTTTCGGACGCACCGCGCTACAGGTGGCCGATACGCAGGCGGCGGGCGTCCCTGCCGCGAGCGTCGAGCGCGGCGAAAAGGTCGGCTATCGCTCGATCGCCCGGGCACCGATGATGCGTGAGGGCGAAGTGATCGGACTGATCGCCGTGCACTCTGCAGAACCGGGCGGGCTGTCCGAGAAGCAGATGGCGCTGCTCACCACGTTCGCCAGTCAGGCGGTGATCGCGATCCAGAACGCGCGGCTGTTCCGCGAGATACAAGAGAAGAGCGCGCAGCTCGAAGTGGCGAACAAACACAAGTCGGAGTTCCTCGCCAACATGTCGCACGAGCTGAGGACGCCGTTGAACGCAATCATCGGCTTCTCGGAGGTACTCTCGGAGCGGATGTTCGGCGAGGTCAACGAGAAGCAGGCCGACTACCTGAAGGACATCCACGAGTCGGGCAAGCACCTGCTTTCCCTTATCAACGACATCCTCGACCTTTCCAAGATCGAAGCCGGGCGGATGGACCTCGAACTCGGCAGCTTTGACCTGCCCGGGGCGATCTCGAACGCGATGACGCTGGTGCGCGAGCGGGCGCAGCGGCACGGCGTGCAGCTCGGCGCCGAGGTCGATCCCCGGCTCGGCGAGTTCCGGGCCGATGAGCGCAAGTTCAAGCAGATCCTGCTCAACCTGCTGTCCAACGCGGTCAAGTTCAGCCGCGAGGGCGGGCGAGTCGATGTCACCGTGAAGCTCAACACCGACAAGGTCGAGTTCGCGGTCAAGGACACCGGCATCGGCGTTTCGGCCGAGGATCAGATCCGCCTGTTCGAGGAGTTCCGGCAGGTCGGCAGCGACTCGGCGCGTAAGGCCGAGGGCACCGGGCTGGGGCTAGCGCTGACAAAAAAGTTCGTCGAGCTGCACGGCGGTGAAATCAGGGTCGACAGCGCGCCCGGCAAGGGTTCAGTCTTCTCCTTTACGCTGCCTCTGCGCTAATGGAGATCGTTCCGCTTGCCGCTGCTCTGGGCGCCGAGATCGTCGGCGTCGATGCATCGCGTCCGATCGAGCAATCGGTCTTCGCGAAGGTTCTCGATGCCTGGCACACCCACCAGGTCATCGTCCTGCGCGGCCAGAGCCTCGACGAGGATCAGCAGGTGCGCTTTGCCGAGCGCTTCGGCGACCTCTCGCCGATCCACACCAATCATCACTCCGCCACCAACAAGGCGGTGATGTACATCGGCAACCGCAAGAAGGACGGCAAGATCGTCGGTGCCCTGCCGCTCGGCGAGATGCAGTTCCACAGCGACCAGTGCTACAAGGAGCGGCCGGCGATGGGGACGATGCTCTACTCCATCGAGATCCCCGCCGAAGGCGGCAACACGCTATTTGCCAACGCCTACAAGGCTTACGAGGCTCTGCCCGCCGACATCAAGAAAAAAGCGGAGGGCAGGAAGGCGGTGCACGTCTACGACTACGACGGCGGCGTGCTCGACCGCAAGCTCATGGTGTCGCCGGAGGAAGGCGTCTCGTTCGCGCACCCGGTCGCGCGCACGCATCCCGCCACCGGGCGCCGCGCGCTGTACGTGAACCGGCTCATGACGCACCACATCGAGGGACTGCCGAAGGAGGAGAGCGACGCGCTGCTGGCGGAGATGTTCGAAACGCTGGAGCGGCCCGAGTTCATCTACGAGCACCGCTGGCGGCTGGGCGACCTTCTGCTGTGGGACAACCGCTGCACCCTGCACGCGCGCCGCGATTTCAATCCAGAGGAGAACCGCTGGATGCGGCGCGTCACCATCATGGGAGACCGGCCCCGCTAGGGGTGGACGTCTTCCGAGAACCAGTCGTCCGGCAGCTCCGTGCCGACGCCGGCTTCTCGCGCGCGGCGCAGCACCCACGCGCCGGCGGCGGCGAACTGCAGGCCGGTGCCGACGTTGTTGACGAAGCAGGTGATCTCCTTGTCGTTCTTGCGACCCTCGGCGCGGCCGGTGAGGAGATCGCACAGGTCGGGATAGCGCGCGAAGCGGCCGCTGGCGTCGTTCCACCAGCCGCCCTTGCCGCGCTCGGCGCCGACGTTGGGCGTGTCCTTCATCAGGTTGTCGATCTGCTTCGCCTGGCGCCTGTTGTGCAGCACGACGCGGCTGCAGCGCTCGAGCACCTCGGCGTCCACCTCGTGCGTCTTGATGCAGCTGACGTGCATACCGGGCTTCAGCCAGTTCGGCTCGATGACGCGGACCATCGATGAGGTCGACGCGCCGATGATGTCGGCCCCGGCGACGCACTCCTCTGCCGTATCGACAGCCTTCACGTTGGGGTACTCGCCAACGAAGGCTTCGCGGCTCTCCTTGCGGGGACTCCAGACCCGCACTTGCTTCAACGGTCGGGCGGCAAGGGCGGCGGCGAGCTGCGCGCCCGCCTGCCAGCCGCTGCCGATCAGCGCCAGCGTCGCTGCATCGGCGCGCGCCAGCTGCTTCAGCGCGAGGCCATTGGCCGCCCCGACGCGCAGGCGTTGCACGACACCGTCGGGAAACATGGCGAGCAGCGCGCCGGTCTGCGTGCTGAAGAGCAGCACCAGGCCGACCCAGCGGCCGCCTTTGCTGCTGGGCGCGAGAGGTTGCTTCTGCCGGCGCACCTTGCCGGCGATCACCGGGTGCGTCACCACGTCGGAGTTGATGCGCAGCGCCTGGATTCCCTGCGCCGGCCAGGTGCCGCCCATGTGCTTGAAAGCGTAGTAGCCGCCGGGATGCGTGGTGGGCGCGATGTTGTCGACCCGCGGCGACATCATGGCGCGCTCCTCGGCGAGGTCGCGGTACATCGGCTCGAGCGCCGCCATGCAATCCTCGACCGTGAACAGGCGGGCGATCTCTTCGTTGCTGAGGACGAGCATCGCTATGCGCAGCCCAGCGAGCGTTCTTTCGCCTTCACCAGCGCGGTGACGGCGGCATTCACGGGCGCGCTCATGCCGAGTTGCCCGGCGACGCGCGGGATCGAGCCGTTGATGACATCGATTTCGGTTTTTCTCTTCGCCATCAGGTCGAGCAGCACCGAGGGACGCGCATGCGGGATCTTGGCGCCGAAGTCGCGGATGTAGGCGACCGGGTCCGAGAAGCCGAGCTTGATCCCCTTTTTTTGAGAAACAAGAAACCCTTCGGTCGCGCAGTCGCCGGAGATCTTCGACAGGTCGGGATCGTTCATCACTTCGCCGACGGTCAGGCCGGCAATGCCGCAGGGCCCGGAGTAGGCGCAGTTGCAGAGCAGCTTTTCCCAGATGAGCTGGTCGATGTCGTCGAACACCTTGACGCGGAAGCCGGCCGACTTCCACGCCTCCTCGACCTTCTTCAGCCGAGGGGTGATCGGCCCACCGAACTCGCCCAGGCGCACGAGCTCCATGCCGTTGTGGTGCGCGTGGCCCGGCCCTTTCATCGAAGCGCCGAAGCCGCCGACCACGCCGACCATCACCCGTTCTCTGCCAAGAACCGAGGCGGCGGTCTCGGGCCCGCCCAGTCCGTTCTGGATCGAGAGGACCGGCGTATCGCTTTTCAGAAGAGATTGAATCGAAGCAGCGGCTTCGGCCACCTGCATCGCCTTGGTCGCGAGAATGACCAGGTCGCACGGGCCGGCTTCCTTCGCGTCCGTCGTCGCATTCACTTTCACGGTGCGGTCGCCGGAAGCGCCCTCGAGGCGCAATCCCTTGCGCTGCATCGCCTCGACATGCTCGCGCCAGCGATCGATCGCCCAGACCTCGTGGCCGGCAGAGGCGAGCAGCCCGGCGTACACCGAGCCCATGGCGCCCGTGCCGACGATGGCGATTTTCATCAGAAAGAGGCGCCCTGGGTGGCGCCGTGCTTGGTCTGCTTGTCGTACTCGAGGTCGCGCTGCTTGGCCTGCTCGAACAGCGCGTCGTAGCGGGCGCGCACCGCGCTCTGCAGCGTGCCGCAGTCCGCCGCGCGCATGCCGCGCACGGCGCCGAGGAACGAGCTTTCCAGGTCGCGCCCTTGCTGCAGGTGACCTTGTTCGTGCACTTCCAGCGCCGAGAGGTAGACCTGCCATTTCGTTACGACCGCGGCGGACGCGCCGGACTGCGGTGTCCAGCGCGGCATGCGGATTTTCAGGCTGAGCTCGGTTGTCACGGTGTCGGCGGCGCAGCTGCCGTCGCGCTGCGGCTTCGGCGTGTACTTGTAGCCGACCTTCCACCACGCGGTGCCCCGGTGGCCGCCCGGGCCGCTGACGTCGTAATACTCCATCTCGATGGGGACGGTGCTGCCCGCGGGTGCGCCGGCCATGGCGGCGCGCTTCGCGCCGGCCGGGCAGGCCTTGTCGCTGTAGGTGATCTTGCCGTCGGCGCCGACGCACTTCTCCAGCGCCAGCGCCTCACCTGAGAGAGCGAGTCCCATCAGGAGGACGAGAACGCTACGCAACTTCGAACAGCCCCGCCGCGCCCATGCCGCCGCCGATGCACATCGTCACGACGACGAACTTCGCCTTGCGGCGCTTGCCCTCGATCAGCGCGTGGCCGACCAAGCGCGCGCCGCTCATGCCGTAGGGATGGCCGAGCGCGATGGCGCCGCCGTTGACGTTCAGCCGGTCGTTCGGGATGCCCATGTGCTCACGGCAGTAGATGACCTGCACGGCGAAGGCCTCGTTCAGTTCCCACAGATCGATGTCGGCAACGCGCTTGCCCGTGGTTTCCAATAATTTGGGAACAGCAAAGACGGGCCCGATCCCCATCTCCTTCGGATCGCAGCCGGCGGCGGCGAAGCCGCGGAAGATTCCCAGGGGTTTGAGGCCCCGCTTAGCGGCTTCCTTGTCGCTCATGACGACGGCAGCGGAGGCGCCGTCTGAAAACTGGCTGGCGTTGCCGGCGGCGATGCAGCCGCCTTCGAGCGCCGGCTTGATCTGCGACAGGCCCTGGTAGGTAGTGTCGGCGCGGATGCCCTCGTCCTCCGCCGCCGTGATCTCCTTCATCGCCTCCGTGCCGGTGTTCTTGTCGACCACCTTCATCTTGGTCGTGATCGGCACGATCTCGTCCTTGAACTTGCCCTCGGCGCGGGCCTTGGCCGCGCGCTGCTGGCTTTGCACGCCGTATTCGTCCTGCTGCTCGCGCGTGATGCCGTACTGCTTCGCCACGTACTCCGCGGTCTGCAGCATCGGCCAATAGGTCTCCGGGTGGTGGCGGTGCAGCCACTCGTCCTGGAAGTGGTGCTTGTTCATCTCCTGCTGCACCAGCGAGATCGACTCGACGCCGCCGGCGACGAAGATGCCTTCTTCCCCCGCCAGGACTCTCTGGCTCGCCAGCGCGATCGTCTGCAGGCCGGAAGAGCAGAAGCGGTTCACGGTCATGCCGGGCACGCTGACCGGGCAGCCGGCGCGAATGGCGATCTGGCGCGCGATGTTCCAGCCGGTCGCGCCCTCCGGATTGGCGCAGCCGATGATCACGTCCTCGACCTCGTCGGCGTCGACCTTGGCGCGCTCGAGCGCGGCGTGCACCACGTGGCCGCCCATCTTCGCGCCGTGGGTCATGTTGAGCGCGCCCTTCCAGCTCTTGCAGAGGGGCGTCCTGGCGGTTGAAACGATGACTGCCTCATTTGCCATGCTACCCATTGAATTTCCTGCCTTCCTTGGCGAGTTTGGCGAGCAGCGGCGCGGGTTTCCAGGCGCCGCCCTGATATCCAGCTTGAAATTTCTGAATCGAGGCCAAAACCTTGTCCAGCCCGACGGTGTCGGCATAGAACATCGGCCCGCCGCGGTAGGGCGGGAAACCGTAGCCGGTGAGGTAGACCATGTCGATATCGGAGGCGCGCAGGGCGATGCCTTCCTCGAGGATGTAGGCGCCTTCGTTCACCAGCGCGTAGACGAGGCGCTGGACGATTTCCTCATCACTGATGATTCGCTTCTTCGCACCGATTTCATTTCGGTAGGAATCGAGGATCTTGTCGACGTCCGGGTCAGGGATCGGTTTGCGGTTGGCTGCCTCGTACTTGTAGAAGCCCTTGCCAGTCTTCTGGCCGAAGCGGCCCTGCTCGCAGATGCGGTCGGCGATCTTCGAGTAGAGGAAGTCGGGCCTTTCCGTGTAGCGGCGCTTGCGGATCTCCCAGCCGATGTCATTGCCCGCCATGTCGTACATGGTGAAGGGACCCATCGCCATGCCGAACTTCGCCATCGCCGCGTCGACCTGCTGCGGCGTCGCCCCCTCGTCAAGCAGGAACAGGCTCTGCTGGCCGTACTTCTCCAGCATGCGGTTGCCGATGAAGCCGTCGCAGACGCCCGAGACTACCGGCAGCTTCTTCAGCGCCTTGCCGAGCTTCATGGTGGTGGCGAGCACGCTCTTGTCGGTCTTCTTGCCGCGCACGACTTCCAGCAGGCGCATGACGTTGGCCGGCGAAAAGAAGTGCGTGCCGATCACGTCCTGCGGCCGCTTGGTCGCCGCGGCGATCAGGTCGACGTCGAGCGTCGAGGTATTGGTGGCGAGGATGGCGCCCGGCTTGGCGAGCGCGTCGAGCTTCTTGAACACATCCTGCTTGACGTCCATGCGCTCGAAGACGGCTTCAATGTAGATGTCCGCATCGGCAGGCAGGTCGGTCGATGGTTTGATGAGCGCCATGCGTTTGTCCATGTCCTCCTGCTTCAGGCGGCCCTTGGAAACCGTCGCCGCGTAGTTCTTCTTGATGATGCCGACGCCCTTGTCCACCGCCGCCTGATTCATGTCGATCAGCGTCACCGGGATGCCGGCGTTGGCGAAGTTCATGGCGATGCCGCCGCCCATCGTGCCGGCGCCGAGCACCGCCGCCTTGCGGATCTCGCGCACCGGCGTGTCTTCGGGCACGTCCGGGATCTTCGAGGTCTGCCGCTCGGCGAAGAAGGCGTGACGCAGCGACTTCGATTCCGTGGTGTCGACCAGGCGGGCAAACGCCTCTCGCTCGTGCTTGCGCCCCTCGTCGAAGGGTTTCGTCGCCGCCGCTTCGGCGCAGCCGACGATCTCGAGCGGCGCGGGATAGCCGCGCGAGGCTTTTGCCACCTGCTCGCGCGCCTGGGCGAAAAAGGTTTTCGCATCCTCCAGCTTCACGGAGCGGTCGCGGATGCGTGGCAGGGGCTTGCCGACCTTTCCCTTCGCGAACTGAATGGCGGAGTCGAGCAGATCGCCTTGCGCGACCTCGTCCACGAGGCCGAGGGCTTTGGCCTTCTCCGCCGGGATGGGAGTGCCGGTGGTCATCATCTGCACCGCTTCCGCCATCGGCACGACGCGCGGCAGGCGCTGCGTGCCGCCCGAGCCGGGCAGGATGCCGAGCTTGACCTCGGGCAGGCCGAGCAGCGCCTTGGGCGCGGCGACGCGGTAGTGGCAGGCGAGCGCGAGCTCGAGCCCGCCGCCGAGCGCGAAGCCGCCGACCGCCGCCACCAGCGGCTTGGTCATCGCGTCCTGCCGGTCGTTGACGTCGGGCAGGTCGGGCTTGACGCGCGGCTTGTTGAACTCGCGGATGTCGGCGCCGCCGGAGAAGGCTTTCGCCGAGCCGATGAGGACCACGGCCTTGACCGAGGGATCCTTGTCGGCCTTCTCCAGGTTCTCGACGATCGCGGCGCGTAGCGCGTTGCTCAAGCCGTTCACGGGCGGGCTGTTCATGCTGATGACGGCGACGCCGTCGCGCACTGCGTACTGAGTAACTTCACTCATGCTGTTTTCATTCCCAATCGACTGAACAGGTCCCGGTCCGCGGCGGCTTGCGGATTGCCGGTGGTGAGAAGCTTCTCGCCGTAGAAGACTGAGTTCGCGCCGGCGAGGAAGCAGAGCGCCTGCACGGCCTCGGGCATGCTCTCGCGTCCCGCCGAGAGCCGCACCCAGGCCTTCGGCATGGCGATGCGCGCCGCGGCGATCGTGCGCACGAACTCCAGCGGCTCGATATTTTCTTTTTCAGAGAGAGGCGTCCCTTCCACGGGGACGAGCGCATTGATGGGAACGCTCTCCGGGTAAGGATCGAGGTTGGAGAGCTGGCTGACCATGGCCGCGCGGTCGCGGCGCGACTCGCCCATGCCGACGATGCCGCCGCAGCAGACGTGGATGCCGGCCTTGCGCACGCGCTCGAGCGTCTCGAGCCGGTCTCGGTAATCGCGCGTGGTGATGATCTGGCCGTAGAACTCGGGCGAGGTGTCGAGGTTGTGGTTGTAGTAGTCGAGCCCGGCGTCGCGCAGCCGCTCGGCCTGCCCGTCCTTCAGCATGCCGAGGGTGACGCAGGTTTCCAGGCCGAGGCCTTTCACCTCTTTCACCATCTCGAGGACAGGAAGAAGATCCTTTTCCTTCGGGCCGCGCCAAGCCGCACCCATGCAAAAGCGCGTCGCACCGTTGGCCTTTGCGGCTTTTGCCGTCTCGACGACTTCATCCAGTGCAAGCAATGGTTCGTCCTCGACGCCGGTCTGATAGCGGCGCGATTGCGGGCAGTAGGCGCAGTCCTCGGGGCAGCCGCCGGTCTTCACCGAGAGCAGCGTCGAGAGCTGCACGGCGGCGGGATCGAAGTGCTGGCGGTGGATGCTCTGCGCGCGGAAAACAAGGTCGGAGAACGGCAGCTCGAAGAGCGCCATCACTTCTTCGGTTCGCATTTCGCTAGGATAAACTACTCGGCGAGGAGGAAGGCGTCATGCAAGGCCTGATGATGGACATGCCGCTGCTGATCAGCGGCCTGATCCGCCATGCCGACCGCCACCACGGCGCGACCGAGATCGTGTCGAAGACGGTGGAGGGCGGCATCCACCGCTACACCTACCGTGAAGCGCACACGCGCGCCCGCCGCCTCGCCAATGCCCTGAAAAAACTCGGTGTGCGGCCCTACGACCGCGTCGCGACGCTCGCCTGGAACGGCTTTCGCCATTACGAGATCTACTACGCCGTCGCCGGCTCGGGCGCGGTGATCCACACCATCAACCCGCGCCTGTTCCCCGACCAGATCGCCTACATCGCCAATCACGCCGAGGACAAGGTCGTCTTCTACGACACGACCTTCGCGCCGCTCATCGAGAAGCTCAAGCCCCAGCTGAAAAGCGTGCAGCACTTCATTCCCCTGGACGCTTCGTACGAAAAGCTCCTGGAGAACGACGACTTCGAGTGGCCCACCTTCGACGAGAACACGGCTGCCTGTCTTTGCTACACCTCGGGCACGACCGGCAATCCGAAGGGCGCGCTCTACTCGCACCGCTCGACCATGATCCACGCCTACGCGGCAGCGCTGCCCGACACGCTCAACCTCTCGGCGCGCGAAGTCGTGCTGCCGGTAGTGCCGATGTTCCACGTCAACGCCTGGAGCCTGCCGTATTCCTGCACCTTGGTCGGCGCGAAGATGGTGTTCCCCGGCCCGCACCTCGACGGCAAGAGCCTGCACGAGCTGTTCGAGTCCGAGGCCGTGACGATGAGCGCCGGCGTGCCGACGGTCTGGCTCGGCCTGCTCAACTACCTGAAGCAGAACAACCTGCGCTTCTCGACGCTGAAGAGCACCGTGATCGGCGGCTCGGCCTGCCCGCCGGCGATGATCCGTGCTTTCCAGGACGACTACGGCGTGCAGGTGCTGCACGCCTGGGGCATGACCGAGATGAGCCCGCTCGGCACCGCCGGCACGCTGAAGGCGAAGCAGCAGAAACTCGGCAAGGAAGAGCGCTACGCGATCCAGAACAAGCAGGGCCGCGCGATCTTCGGCGTCGACATGCGCATCGTCGACGAGAACGGCAACGAGCTGCCCTGGGACGGCAAGGCTTTCGGCAACCTCGAGGTGCGCGGTCCCTGGGTGATCAAGAGCTACTTCAAGGACGAAGGCGGCGATCCATTGCACGACGGCTGGTTTCCGACCGGCGATGTCTGCACCATCGACCCGGAGGGCTACATCCAGATCACCGACCGTTCGAAGGACGTGATCAAGTCGGGCGGCGAATGGATCAGCTCGATCGACCTGGAGAATATCGCCGTCGCGCACCCAGCGGTCGCCGAGGCCGCCGTGATCGGCGTCAAGCACCCGAAGTGGGACGAGCGGCCGGTCGTGGTCGTGGTCAAGAAGCCCGGCGCCGAGATCTCCAAGGCCGAGCTGCTCGAGTTCTACGAAGGCAAGATCGCCAAGTGGTGGATGCCCGACGACGTGATCTTCGTCAGCGACCTGCCGCACACCGCCACCGGCAAGCTCTCCAAGCTGACCCTGCGTCAGCAGCTCAAGGACTTCAAGCTTGATACGCGCCAGAACTGAGAACCGTATCGCCTTCGTCGAGCTCGCCCGTCTCGACAAGAAGAACGCCCTGACCGCCGAGATGTACGGCCAGCTCGCCGACGCGATCACGCGCGCCGATGCGGACGCGCAGGTGCGGGTACTGCTCCTGCACGGCGCGCCCGACTGCTTCTGCGCCGGCAACGATGTCGCCGACTTCCTCAAGCGCCCGCCCCTCGTCGAGGGCTCGCCCTCCGGGCGTTTCTTCGCCGCCATGCAGGACCTGCGCAAGCCGATGGTCGCCGCGGTCGGCGGCCCGGCGATCGGCATCGGCACCACCATGCTCCTGCACTGCGACCTCGTCTACGCGGCGGCCAATGCGCGCTTCCAGCTGCCGTTCGTGCCGCTTGGCATCACGCCCGAGTTCGGCTCGACCTACATCCTGCCGCTGCTCGCCGGCTACCAGCGCGCCGCGGAGCTTCTGCTCCTCGGCCAGCCGTTCACGGCGGAGAAAGCGAGGGAAGTCGGCATCGTCACCGCCGTGGTGCCGCAGGAGAGCCTTCTAGCCGAAGCGCAGAAGGCGGCGCTCGCGCTCGCTGCGCTGCCACCGGAATCTGTCCGGCTGACGAAGCAGCTGATGAAGAAGCGCCACGCGCCGGTGGTGCGCGAGACCATCGCCGAGGAAGTGAAGGTATTCAGCGAGCGCCTCGGCTCTGCCGAGGCGAAAGAGGCGATGAGCGCTTTCCTCGAGAAGCGCAAGCCTGACTTCTCGCGCTTCTAAGCTGTTCGCCGCGGCGTTGATCGCGGTCGATGTCGGCCACTATCACGCCGAGCCCGGCGTGATCTCCTACAGCGGTACCCCGGAGTTCGAATTCAACCTGCGCCTCGCGGGCGAAGTGAAGGCACGCCTCGAAGACTACGGCCTGCAGGTGCGCATGATCGGCGAGAAGGGCAACCTGATCTTCCTCAACCACCGCACGCGCGCCGCGAAGGGCGCGGATCTTTTCCTCTCGATCCACCACGATTCGGCGCGCGAGCATCTGCACGTGCGGCGGCAGGACTTCGCCGGCTTCTCGCTCTTCATCTCGCGGCGCAACCCACAGCGCGAGAAAAGCCTCGCCTGCGCGAGCGCCATCGGCGCCGAGCTGCGCGCCGCCGGCATGACCCCGTCGCGCTATCATGCCGACCCGGTGATCGGGGAAAACCGACCGTTCGCCGACGAACTGAACGGCGTGCATTTCTACGACAACCTCGCGGTGAGCAAGACGGCGAAGATGGCCGCGGTGCTGGTCGAGGCCGGCGTGATCATCAACCGCGATGAAGAGGCGCGCATGAACGACCCGGCGCTGCGCGCACGCATCGCCGACGCGGTGGCACGCGGAGCGAAGCGGTGCCTGCAATAAGAGTCCTCGCCATCCTGGTCCTCATGCTCGGCGCCGTAGCGCACGCGGACCTCTATCGCTGGGTCGACCCGGAGACCGGATCGGCCAAGTTCTCGAACGCGCCGCCGCCCTGGTACGAGACCGGCAGCGGACCGCAGGTCGAGCGCATTCCTTATGCGCCGCCGGGCGCGCGGGCGCCGGCGCCCGATCCCCTGGCGCCGACGCCGGTCGCGGCCCTGCAGGCGCGCTGGCAGGAGATGCTGCTCACGGTCTCCTCGCAGCCGACTCGGGAGAGCATGCAGGCGCTGGTCGCGCTGACCGCCGAGCTCGACCGCGCCGATCCCGCGGGCGCGCGCCGGCGCCAGCAGGAAGTGACGAACGTAATGCGCAGCCTGCAGAAATGAGCGCCATCACCATCCGCAGCCTCGAGAGCCGCGTCGGCCAGGAGGTCGCCGTTTCGCCCTGGATCGAGATCAGCCAGGAGCGCATCGACATCTTCGCCAAGGCGGTCGAGGATTTCCAGTGGATCCACGTCGACCGCGAGCGGGCGAAGAGCTCGCCCTTCGGCGGCACGATCGCCCACGGCTTTCTCACGCTCTCCTTGCTCTCGCACCTCTCGGAGATGACCTTCTCCTTCTCCGACCGGCGGATGGGCGTCAACTACGGCTTGAATCGCGTGCGCTTCACCTCGCCGGTGCCGAGCGGCGCGCGCGTGCGCGCCCGCTTCACGCTGGCGAAATTCGAGAAGATCGAAGGCGACGGCGTGCAGGTGACCTGGAGCACGACAGTCGAGATCGAAGGCAAGGACAAACCGGCGCTGGTCGCCGAATGGATCGGGAGGCACTATTACTAAGCGATGGAAGAACAGGCCGCCAGGCTCCAACTGGGGCGAATTCGGCGACGACGATCAGCGCGGCCGCATGAACTATGTGACGCGCGAGAAGGTGCTGCAGGGCATCGCCGAGGTGAAGGAGGGCAGGACCTTCATCCTTTCGCTGCCGCTCGACTATCCCGGCGGCCAGGTGCTGAACCCCCGGCGCGCGCCGCCGCGCCTCGCCGCGACGCAGCGCGACGGCAAGCAGTTCTTCTGCCGGCCGCTGTACGAATACAACGAGAACATGACCGACGTGATCTGCGACGACCAGGTGCTGATGTCGCTGCAATACTCGACGCAATGGGACTCGTTCGCGCACGTCGGCGGCCGCTTCGACGCCGACGGCGACGGCAAGCCCGAGCTGGTCTTCTATAACGGCTTTCGCGCGGGAGTCGATGTCGTACCTGCTTCGGCGAAAAATGCTGAAGGATGGGAGCGCTTCGAGGGCAGCGAGGCGAAGGCACTCGGCATCCAGCTCCTCGCCGAGCACGGCGCGCAGGGCCGCGGCGTGCTGATCGATCTGCAGCACCATTTTCAGCGGCAGAGAAGGGCCGTCGGCTACGACGACCTGATGCGCGTCCTGGAGAAAGACAAGGTGACGGTGGAGAAGGGCGACATGGTGTGCCTCTACACCGCCTTCGCCGACGTGCTGCTGGAGATGAAGAAGAAACCCGACCCGAAGCTCGTCAACGAGACCTGCAGCGGCCTGAACGGCCGCGACGAGAAGCTCCTGCAGTGGATCAGCGACTCGGGGCTCGCGTGCCTTCTGGCCGACAACTACGCGGTCGAGCTGATCGCGACCTCGCTCACCGACCCGCTGCCGAAGAAGCAGCCCTGGCTGCCGCTGCACGAGCACTGCCTGTTCAAGAACGGCATCCACCTCGGCGAGATGTTTTATTTCACCGAGCTGGCGCGCTGGCTGCGCGAGCACAAGAGGAGCCGCTTCCTCCTCACCGCGCCGCCGCTCCGTCTGCCGGGCGCGGTCGGCTCGCCGTCGAGCGCGATCGCCACGGTTTGACGGGCGAGTTCGACAGCATCATCGTCGGCGCCGGCTCCGCCGGCTGCGTGCTCGCCAACCGCCTTTCGGAAAAGCCTGACAGGAAAGTTCTCCTGCTGGAGGCGGGGCCGCGAGATACCAACCTGTGGATCCACGTGCCGCTCGGCTACGGCAAGCTCTTCGTCCGCACCGACGTCAACTGGGCCTATGACTCGGAGCCCGAACCGACGCTCAACGGCCGGCGCGTCTTCACGCCGCGCGGCAAGGTGCTCGGCGGCTCCTCGTCGATCAACGGCCTGGTCTACATCCGCGGCCAGCGCGAGGACTTCGACGGCTGGGGCATCCCCGGCTGGGACTTCGATGCGCTGACGCCGTACTTCCGCAAGTCGCTGCTCAAGGTATCGGACCTGCCGCGGC
>JAXDQC010000180.1:0-2635 GCA_034668045.1 Betaproteobacteria bacterium
GCCTGCGCGGCGGCCGCGGTCTCGGCGACCACGAGGGCAATGGCGTCGCCAGCGAAGCGCACGCGTCCCTGCGCGAGCGCGGGGCGGCCGGGGTGGATGAGCTCCGCGCCGCCGCGTCCCTTCACCGGCAGCGCCGCCGGCAGTGATTTCAGGCTCCGCAGGTCTTCGCCGGTGAAAACGGCCAGCACGCCCGGGCTGTCGAGCGCCGCCTGCTTGTCGATGGAAACGATCTCGGCGTGCGCGCGGTCGGAGCGCAGGAAATGCGCGTACGCCTGGCCGGGGAGATTCCAGTCGGAGACGTAGCGTCCCCGGCCGGTCAGCATGCGCTGGTCTTCGAGCCTGCCTTTCAACATCAAGGTTGCGACAGGGCAATCAACAGGCTGCAAGGCGCGTAGTCGAGGAGCGAGGCGCCCACCGAGCCTTTCCACCAGCGCGCCGCGAACGACGTGTTCTGGTTATGGCCCACCACGATGAGATCGGTGCGCAGGCTCTTCGCGAGCCGGCAGATCTCCTCGACCGGCTCGCCCACGGCGAGCTGCCCGGTGGCGTTGAAGCCGCGCTCGCGCAGCGTGCGGATGCCCTCGTCGAGCACCGCCTGGGTGCGCTTCTTCTCCTCTTCCAGCAGCTCCTCGGGAACGAAGCCCTCGGTGAGGAACAGGCTGGGCGGCATGCTCGCCACCGCGAGCAGATGCGTTTCCGCTTTGAGGAAGCCCGCGAGGTCGGCGGTCTCGAGCAGCGCACGCCGTCCTTCCTTGGAGCCGTTGTACGCAAGAAGGATCTTCTGGTATTTCATCGCCCCTCCCTATTTCACCAGCAGCCCCACGCGCTCGATCGTGGCGCGCTCGGCCTTCAGGGTTTCCGCCGCCCATTTTGCATAGTCTTCGCTCGACTTGTACCAATAAAGCTGGTCGAGCTGCTGCAGCGTCTTGAGATGCTCGGGATCGTCGATCGCAAGCTTGAACGCATCGTGCAGCCGCTTCACCACCGGCGGCGGCATGCCCTTGGGCCCGACCAGGCCGTAGGGCGAGTTGGAAACAGTGTCGATGCCGAGCTCTTTTACCGTCGGCGCGTTCCAGCGCGTGCGCCGGTCGCCCAGCGTCGCGAGCAGGCGGAAAGCCCCGGCATCGACCTGCCGCGCCCAGCCGGTGGAGTCGACCTGGGCCATGATATGCCCGCCCAAGAGGGCCGCTGCCGAATCGGCCTGCCCCTTGAAGGGAACGTGCAGGAACTGGACCCCGGCCTTCGCCGCGATCTCCTCCATCGCGAGGTGCAGGGAGGTGCCGGTCCCGGGGGTCCCATAAGACAGCTTGCCCGGGTTGGCCTTCGCATACGCGATCAGGTCCTGAAATGACTTGAGAGGAGAATCCGACTTGACGACGATGCCGAAGGTGTAGCCGGAGACGCCGATGATGTACGAGAAGTCGCTCAGCGGATCCCAGTCGACCTTCTGCATGTGCGGCACGCGGTACGCGGTAATCGCGAGCTGCGAGAGGGTGTAGCCGTCGGGCTTCGCGGTCATCGCCATCGTGGAAGGGCCGTTCATCCCGCTTCCGCCCGGCCGGTTCTCGATGATCACCGGCTGGCCCAGGTGCCGGGCCGCGATCTCGGCGAGCTTGCGCAGATGCAGGTCGGTCCCGCCCCCGGCGGGCCAGGGGCAGATCAGGGTGACCGGCCGCGATGGAAATCGCGAGATGTGGCCTGCGTCCACGGTCTGCGCCGCGGCCTGTCCGCAGACGCCAACAAGCAGGGCGGCAAGCGCCGCCGCCAGCGTTCTTTGCATGTCCTCCTCCTTATCCTTGCCGCCGATTATAGCTGCGGCGGGACGCCGCTTCGGCTACTAGAATAAGGTCCCCCATGCTCGACGTTTCCCGCGCCGATCTCATCGCCGGCGTCGCCGGCTCCGGCACGATGGGCCGCGGCATCGTGCAGGTGCTCGCCCAGTGCGGCCTGCGCACCCTCGTGTTCGACGCGCAGCCAGGCAGCGCCCAAAGGGCGAAGCTCGCGCTTGGCGAAACCCTCGGCAAGCTGGTGGAGCGCGGCAAGCTCGAGCGAACCGCCGCCGGTGCCACGCTGGCTCGCATCGAGATCGTCGACAGCCTCGAGGCGTTCGCGCCCTGCCACCTGGTGGTCGAGGCGATCGTCGAGGACTTGGGCGCGAAGCGCGAGCTGTTCTCGAAGCTCGAGGCCGTCGTCGTCGCCGAGTGCATCCTGGCTTCGAACACCTCCTCGCTCTCGGTGACCGCGATGGCGGCGGCCTGCAAGCGCCCGCAGCGCGTCGCCGGCTACCACTTCTTCAATCCCGTGCCGGTGATGAAGATCGTCGAGGTCGTGGCCGGAGAGCTCACCGAGCCGCGGGTCATCGAGGCGCTCTCGTTACTGGCGCGGCGCTTCGGCCACACGCCGGTGCGCTGCAAGGACACCCCGGGGTTCGTGGTGAACCACGCCGGTCGCGCCTACGTGCCTGAGGCTTTGCGCATCCTCTCCGAAGGCGTCGCCGATTTCGCCACCATGCGTGCCTCGAGCCTGCCGAGCAGCTCTTTCAGCTCCGGCACCGCCCAGACGGTCTCGGGTTTTGCATTTCCGGGAAGGGGTGAATCGGGCAAGGGTTGCGCCGTGCCGTCTTTGCTATAGGTGT
>JAXDQC010000181.1:0-5500 GCA_034668045.1 Betaproteobacteria bacterium
ACGAGCCCTCGGGCGAGTGGAGGGCGATGCGATGGCCGTGGCCGCGCGTCACCGGCTTGTCGAGAAGCTCCGTGGCGCAATTGAGGCGCGCCGGGTACTTCAGCTCCGGCAGGTCGAAGCGGAACTCGGGCCAAGCGCTGCGGGGCGGCAGGTTTTCCCGCACGAAGGTATCCGAGTGAGCGGTGTAGCTCATCCTTTCAAGAGGTCCCTGGCAATGATCAATTTCTGCACCTCGGTCGCGCCTTCGTAGATCCGCAGGGCGCGCACTTCGCGGTAGAGCTTCTCGACCGGGTGGCCGCGCATGACGCCCAGGCCGCCGCAGATCTGCACCGCCTCGTCGATCACCTGCTGCGCCGCCTCGGTGGCGTGCATCTTGGCCATGGCCGCCTCGCGGGTGATCCGCTTTTTCTGCACGTCGCGTTCCCAGCCCGCGCGGTAGGTGAGCAGCGCACCGGCGTCGATCGCCGTCGCCATGTCGGCCAGCTTGGCCTGGGTGAGCTGGAAATCCGCCAGGGTCTTGCCGAACATGCTTCTATCCCGCGAGCGGTTCAGCGCTTCGTGGAAAGCGCGCCTTGCAAAACCCAGCGCGGCGCCCGCCACCGTCGTCCTGAAGACGTCGAGGTTGCGCATCGCCAGCTTGAAGCCCTGGCCGGCCTCGCCGAGCAGCGTTCCCTTCGAGCCCTTCAGCTTCAGGGTCGCCATCGGGTGCGGCGCGATGATGTCGATGCGCTCCGAGGCATCGACCTCCTTCGCCTCGACGACGAAGGCGCTGATGCCCTCCTCCGCCTTCGCGAAGACGACATAGAAGTCGGCGATGCCGCCGTTGGAGATCCAGGTCTTGGTGCCGTCGAGCACCCAGCCGTCGCCCTTTTTCTTTGCCGAGGTCTTCAGCGCCTGGGCATCGGAGCCGGCGTCCGGCTCCGAGAGCGCGAAGGCGGCGATGGCGTCTCCGTTGGCCGCTTTCTTCAGATATTTTTTCTGCTCGTCGGTACCGGCGAGGGCGATCGGGCCGCTGCCCAGGCCCTGCATGACGAAGGAGAAATCGGCGAGCCCGGCGTGGTAGGCGAATACCTCGCGCAGAAGCGCGATCGAGCGCACGTCCGGCGTCTCGGTGGCGCAGTGCTGCAGCCAGCCGGCGCAGCCGAGATCCTGGACCAGGCGCCGGCAGATCGCATCGGCATCCTCGCCGTGCGCAAAAGAAAAACTTTGAGCGGCAAAATCGTCGGCTTGCCGCGCGAGCTTGCGGTGCTTCTCCTCGAAGAACGGCCACTGCAGGTGCGCGAAGCGGTCCATCAATCGCCCTCGAAGACCGGCTTCTTCTTCGCCGCGAATGCCTCGTAGGCGCGGCGGAAATCCTAGTTCTGCATCAGCGCCGCCTGCGCCACCGCTTCCATGTCGATCGCCTGGTCGACGCCGACGCTCCATTCCTCGTGCAGCATCTTCTTGGTGATCGCATGCGCGGCGGTCGGCCCGTCGGCGAGCTCTTTCGCCGTTTCGAGGGCGGTTTCCAGTACCCGATCACTCAGGCGGTTGAAAAACCCCCACGCCAGACCTTCGTCGGCCGTCATCGAGCGGCCGGTGTAGAGGAGCTCCGCCGCGCGTCCCTGGCCGATGATGCGCGGCAGGAGGGCGCAGGCGCCCATGTCGCAGCCGGCGAGGCCGACGCGCACGAAAAGAAACGCGGTTTTCGCGCTCGGCGCGCCGTAGCGAAGGTCGCTCGCCATGGCGATGATCGCGCCCGCGCCGGCGCACACGCCTTCGATCGCGGCGATCAGCGGCTGCGGGCAGTGCCGCATCGCCTTCACCAGGTCGCCGGTCATGCGGGTGAATTCCAGCAGCTGCGGCGGCGTCATCCTGGTCAGCGGGCCGATGATTTCGTGCACATCGCCGCCCGAGCAGAAATTCCCACCCGCACCGGTGATAACGATGCACTTGATCGCTTTTTCGCTTTTCAGAGTTCTGAAAAAGTCCCTCAACTCCGCGTAGGACTCGAACGTGAGCGGGTTCTTCTTCTCCGGGCGGTTGAGCGTGATGACGCCGACCTTGCCGTCGACGCGCCACTGGAAGTGCTTCGGCTCTTTCATGACTCCACCTCCACGGCACTGCTCTTCGCCTTGGCGAGCAGCTTGAGCAATTCGTCCTGCTCGCGGCGCGACAGGCCCGAGAGCATCTCCACCACCCAGTCCTCGTGCGCGCGCGCCATCTCGGCGAAGGTCTTGCGGCCGGCGGGGGTGAGGCGGATGCGGAAGGCGCGCCGGTCGGCGGGCTCGTCGAGGCGCTCGACCAGTCCCTCCTTCTCGACCTGGTCGACGATCGCCGTGACGTTGCCGCCGGTGACCATCAGCAGGCGCGACAGCTCGTTCATCTTCAGCCCCTCAGGATAGCGCTCGAGCTGCGCCATCAGGTCGAAGCGCGGCAGCGTGGTGGCGAACTGCTCGCGCAGGCCGACGCGGACCCGCTTCTCGATCAGCTGCGTGCAGGTGAGCAGGCGCAGCCAGATGCGCAGCGCCCGGTGGTCGTCCGCCCGGGCGATGGTTTCGCGGTCGCTGGTTGGCTTAAGCATCAATAGATCAAGCTTAAAGTATCTCGGACACCGTGTCACGCTAGACTAGCCGCGAGAGGAGGTGTCATGACCCGCGAATACCGCCGCCGCTTCCTGCAGTTCCTCGCCGGCAGCCCGCTCGCCGCCGCCGCCCCCGCCAGCTTCGCCCAGGCCCTGCTGCCAGGGAGCCGCGAAGCAGATCCGCGCATGTGGGCGCCCTACGATCCCAAGTACCTGATCAAGGATCCGAAGGAAGCGATCAACGTGTTCGATTTCGAGCCGGTCGCGCGCCAGAAGATGCCGCCGGCGCACTTCGGCTACATGGCCTCCGGCATCGACGACGAGGTGACGCTGCGCGCCAACCGCGAGGACTTCCTCAAGCTCCAGCTGCGGCCGCGGCGCCTGGTCGATGTCAGCAAGGTCGACATGAGCGTCGACATCCTCGGCACCCGCTACCCGTCGCCGATCGTGGTCGCGCCGGTGGGCGGCCAGAAAGCCTTCCACGCCGAGGGCGAGATCGCCACCGCGAAGGGGGCGAAGGCCGGCAACCACCTGATGATCCTTTCCACCGCGACCACCAGCTCGGTCGAGGACGTCACCGCCGCGCGCGGCGCGCCGGTCTGGTACCAGCTCTATGCCACGAACAAATGGGACGTGGCGCGGGCGATGGTGATCCGCGCGGAAAAAGCCGGCTGCCCCGTGGTCGCCGTCACCATCGACCGCTCCGGCGGCCGCAACCAGGAAACGCTCTTCCGGCTGATGCGCAGCGACAGCCGCAACTGCGACGGCTGCCACGACCGCTCGAGCCTGCAGGCGAACCTGAAGCGCCGCTCGATGTACGAAGGCGTCGACGTCTCGGGGCTGACGCACACCCAGTCCTCGAACATGACCTGGGAGTTCCTCAAGCGCCTGCGCGACACGACGAAGATGAAGATCGTGCTGAAGGGAATCCTCGCGCACGAGGATGCGAAGCTCGCGCTCGAGCGCGGCATGGACGGCATCATCGTCTCCAACCACGGCGCGCGCAGCGAGGACAGCGGCCGCTCGACCATCGACGCGCTGCCCGAGATCCTCGCCGCGGTCGGCGGCAAGATGCCGGTGCTGGTCGACAGCGGCTTTCGCCGCGGCACCGACATCCTTAAAGCGCTCGCGCTGGGCGCGAACGCGGTCTGCGTCGGCCGGCCCTACATCTGGGGGCTGGGTGCTTTCGGCCAGCCGGGCGTGGAGAAGGTGCTCGAGATCCTGCGCACCGAGCTCTACGCGATCATGCAGCAGGCCGGCGCGCCGGCGGTGAAGCAGCTCGTGCCGGCGATGGTGCGGCGGGTCTAAAAACCTATTGCTGTTCGATTCCCGCCGCGCGCGCGACGCGCGTCCACTTGTCGAGCTCGCGCCGGATCAGGGCGGCGAATTCGGCCGGGCTGCCGCCCAGCGGCTCGGCGCCGTCGGCTGCGAGCCGCTCCTTCATCTCACTCGAGCGCAGGGCTTTCAGCGCCTCGACGTTGAGGCGCTCGACGATCGCCGCCGGCGTGCCTGCCGGCGCCAGCAGCCCATACCACTGCATCGCCTCGTAGCCGGGCACGCCCGCCTCGGCCACGGGCGGCACGCCGGGCAGGGCTTCGATGCGCCGCGGGCCGGTGATCGCCAGCGCGCGCACGCGGCCGGCGTCGACCTGCGGCTTGGCGGTGAGCGCGTTCGAGAACGTCGCGGCGATCTGCCCGCCCATCACGTCGGTCACCGCGGCGGCCGTGCCCTTGTAGGGAACGTGCTGCAGATCGATGCCCGCCATGCTCTTCAGAAGCTCCATCGACAGATGCGGCGAGGTGCCGATGCCGGGCGTGCCGTAGCTCAGCGCGCCGGGCTTGGCTTTGGCGAGGGCGATGAACTCCGCGAGCGACTGCGCCGGCACCGAGGGATGCACGAGCAGCACGTTGGGCGCGGTCGCAGTGAGCGTGATCGGCGCGAAGTCCCGCACCGGGTCGTAGGGCACCTTCTTGAACAGCACGGAGTTGAGCGCCAGCGTGCTCGCCGACATGAGGAGCGTATAGCCGTCGGGCGCCGAGCGCGCGACTGCCTCGATGCCGATCATGTTGCCGGCGCCGGGCTTGTTCTCGACGAAGAACTGCTGGCCGAAGGCCTTCGTGAAGTGCATCGCCAGCACGCGCGCGACGATGTCGGTGCCGCCGGCGGGCGGCGACGGCACGACGATGCGCACCGGGCGGGATGGATACTCCTGGGCGAGGGCTGACCCGAGAAGCATCCAGAAAAACAGGAAAGCCTTAACCGGACGCACTCTTGCCGCCCTTCGCGGGCACGAGCACGAACGCGACGACGCAGGACTGGCTGCCGCGATTGACCCAGTTGTGGATCGTGTTCTGCTGCACCAGGACATCGCCCTGCCGGAGACGTACGGTCGTGCCGTCGAGCTCCATCTCGAGCTCGCCCGAGAGCACGACGGCGTAGTCGACGGTCTCGGTCCGGTGGTTGCGCGGCGCGACGCCGGGCTGGTATTCGACCAGCCGGAAGACCGTGCCGTCCTTGCCCTTCCAGAGATCGAGCCGCGAGTGGCCCGGACGCCCCGCGACCGCGTCGCGACGCGTCTCGTCGCTGGCGATGATGGCGCGACCCTCGCGGTCGTGATCGGTGACGATGCGCCGCACGCGCAGGCTCATGGGACGTCCTCCCGGGTGATCAGTGTGTAGCCCAGCCGGCGCGAAGCCGGATAGTCGCGGCCGACCGAGCTGAAGATGCGCCGCAGGTTACGCCACGGCGCGGGATCGCTGTAGAAGCGGTGCAGGAACAGCAGGTCGCAGACGAGGCTCGCCATCCAGTCGACGGTCGTCGTGTAGCCGATCACGGCTTGCATGCCGGATGCTTTCAGGAACGCGCGCGCAAAATCGCCGCCCTTCTTGCCTCTCAGCACGTTGCAGCAGGCGAAATACACCAGGTTCTTGTAGCCGC
>JAXDQC010000182.1:0-5194 GCA_034668045.1 Betaproteobacteria bacterium
TATCTACGGCGCGATCATCGCCGGCGCCGACATCCGCTCGGTGCGCATGACGCCGGGGGTGGACTTCTTCGCCGAGCTCGAGCGCGCGATCCGCG
Source organism: Betaproteobacteria bacterium (assembly GCA_034668045.1). GTDB lineage: Bacteria > Pseudomonadota > Gammaproteobacteria > Burkholderiales > SG8-39 > SCGC-AG-212-J23. The sequence continues at coordinate 96 of JAXDQC010000182.1, forward strand.
AGCTGACGCCGAATCCGAAGATGCTGATCCTCGGCTTCCCGTCGAACCCGACCGCGCAATGCGTCGACCTGGCGTTTTTCCAGAAAATCATTTCGCTGGCAAGAGAAAACGACATCATGGTGGTGCACGACCTGGCGTACGCGGACATCACCTTCGACGGCTGGAAGGCGCCCTCGATCATGCAGGTGCCGAATGCGAAGGACGTCGCGGTGGAGTTCTTCACCATGTCGAAGAGCTACAACATGGCCGGCTGGCGCATCGGCTTCATGGTCGGCAACCGCGAGCTGGTGCACGCGCTCGGGCGCATCAAGAGCTACCACGACTACGGCAGCTTCACGCCGATCCAGGTGGCCTCGATCGTCGCGCTGGAAGGGCCGCAGGCCTGCGTCGAGGAGGTGAGGGTCACCTACGAGAAGCGGCGCAATGTGATGGTGAAGGCGCTGCACGACATCGGCTGGATGGTCGAGGTGCCCCGGGCCTCGATGTACATCTGGGCCAAGATCCCCGAGCTTTACGCCAAGGAAGGCTCCATCGCCTTCGCGAAGCGACTGATCGAGCAGGCCAAGATCGCAGTCGCGCCGGGCGTCGGCTTCGGCGACTACGGCGACGATCACGTGCGCATCGCGCTGATCGAGAACGAGCACCGCCTGCGCCAGGCCGTGCGCGGCATCCGCGACATGTTCAGAAAGGACGGCCTCCTAAGAGGCGCGGCTTGATCCATCCGAAGCCCGCGACGCTCGAGGGGCATGGCGTCAGACTGGAACCGCTGTCCGCGGAGCACGAGAAAGGCCTGGCCGAGGCGGCGCAGGACGGCAAGCTCTGGGAGCTGTGGTTCACCAGCGTGCCCGAGCCCGAGAACACCAGGAAATACCTGGAAGACGCGTTGAAGGGCCAGGAGCGCGGCGACATGTTGCCGTGGGCGGTGCGCGACCTGAAGACCAACAGCATCGTCGGCAGCACCCGCTACCACGACATCATTCCCGCCGCCGACCGCGTCGAGATCGGCTATACCTGGTACGCCAAGCGCTGCCAGCGCACGAATGTGAATACCGCCTGCAAGCTGCTGCTGTTCGAATTCGGCTTCGAGAAAATCAGCTGCAAGGTCGTCGGCCTGCGCACCGACAACTTCAATTTCCGCTCGCAGCGTGCGATCGAGGCGCTGGGCGCGAAAAAGGACGGCGTGGTACGCCACCATTGGCCGCGGCGCGACGGCACCGTGCGCGACACGGTCATCTACAGCGTGCTTGCCGCGGAATGGCCGGACGTGAAGCGTCATCTCGAGATGCGCCTGAAAACACATGAAACCAATTAACGTAGGCCTGCTCGGCATCGGCACGGTGGGCGGCGGCACCTGGGAGGTCCTCAACCGCAACGCCGACGAGATCCAGCGCCGCGCCGGGCGCGCGATCCGCATTTCCATCGTGGCGGACAAGGCGACCGACCGTGCAAGGCAGATCGTCGGCAGCAACGCCGAGGTGGTTTCGGATGCGCTCTCGGTGGTCCGCTCCGACAACGTCGACATCGTGGTCGAGCTCATCGGCGGCTACACGGTGGCGAAGGATCTGGTGCTCGAGGCGATCGCCCATGGCAAGCATGTCGTCACGGCGAACAAGGCGCTGCTCGCCACCCACGGCAACGAGATCTTCGCGGCGGCGCAGAAAAAGGGCGTGATGGTGGCCTTCGAGGCCTCGGTGGGCGGAGGTATCCCGATCATCAAGGCGTTGCGCGAGGGGCTGGCGGCGAACCGCATCGAGTGGATCGCCGGCATCATCAACGGCACCTCCAACTTCATCCTCTCGGAGATGCGCGACAAGGGCCTGCCTTTCGAGGAGGCGCTGAAGGATGCGCAGCGCCGCGGATACGCCGAGGCCGATCCGACCTTCGACATCGAGGGGGTCGACGCCGCGCACAAGCTCACGATCCTCTCGGCGCTCGCGTTCGGCATCCCGATGCAGTTCAAGAGCGCCTACACCGAGGGGATCTCGAAGCTCACCAAGGCCGACATCGGCTACGCGGAGGAGCTGGGCTACCGGATCAAGCTCCTGGGCATCACGCGCCGGGCGAAGAACGGCATCGAGCTCAGGGTGCACCCGACCCTGGTTCCGGCGCGGCGGCTCATCGCCAACGTGGAGGGCGTGATGAACGGCATCCTGGTCAAGGGCGACGCGGTCGGGCCCACGCTCTACTACGGCGCGGGCGCCGGCAGCCAGCCCACCGCGAGCGCCGTGGTCGCCGATCTGGTCGACGTCACGCGCCTCATCACCGCCGACCCGGAGCACCGCGTGCCGCATCTCGCCTTCCAGCCCGACCGGCTCTCGAGCGACCCGGTGCTGCCGATCGGGGAGGTCGAGACTTCCTACTACCTGCGCATGAGCGTGCTCGACAAGCCCGGCGTGCTCGCCGACATCACCCGCATCCTTGCCGACTCGACCATCTCGATCGAGGCGATGGTGCAGAAGGAGCCGCGCGAGGGCGAGAGCCGGGTCGACATCGTCATGCTGACCCACCTCGCGCTGGAGAAGAACGTGAACCGGGCGATGGCGAAGATCGAGCAGCTCGCCAGCGTGGAGGGCAAGGTGACCCGCATCCGCCTGGAGTCGCTGTTGTAGTGCGCTACGTCTCCACCCGCGGCGCGGCTGCGCCGCGCAGCTTCTGCGACATCCTGCTCGAGGGCCTCGCGCCCGACGGCGGCCTTTACGTTCCCGAGTCGTTTCCGCAGGTGAAGCTCGCCGAGCTGCGTCCTCTGGGGTATCCGGAGCTCGCGCTGCGCCTGCTGCAGCTGTTCATGGACGACGTGCCCGGCCTGGAGCACATCGTGCGCAAGACCTACAGCGCGCGGGTCTTCGGCAGCGACGAGATCACGCCCCTGAAGACGCTCGAGCGCGGGCTGCACCTCCTCGGCCTGTCGAACGGCCCCACGCTCGCGTTCAAGGACATCGCCCTGCAGCTGCTCGGCAACCTGTTCGAGAAGATCCTGGAAGAACGACGGCAAACGCTGAACATCCTGGGCGCGACCTCAGGCGATACCGGCTCGGCCGCCGAGTATGCGATGCGCGGAAAGCGTGGCATCGGCGTCTTCATGCTCTCGCCGCACGGCCGCATGAGCCCCTTCCAGCGGGCCCAGATGTTTTCGCTGCAGGACGCGAACATCCACAACCTGGCGGTGAAGGGCGTGTTCGACGACTGCCAGGATCTGGTCAAGGCGCTCAACGCGGATGCCGCCTTCAAGGCGCGCAACCGCATCGGCGCGGTGAACTCGATCAACTGGGCGCGGGTGGCTGCGCAGGCGGTCTACTACTTCAAGGGCTACTTCGCGGCAACGCAGAGGGATTCGGAGCAGGTGGATTTCGCCGTGCCCTCCGGCAACTTCGGCAACATCTACGCCGGGTATGTCGCGCGGCGCATGGGCCTGCCGATCCGCAAGCTCATCGCCGCGAGCAACGAGAACTACGTGCTTGATGAATTCTTCCGCACCGGGCGCTACCGCATCCGCAGGAAGGTGAAGGAGACCACCAGCCCTTCGATGGATATCTCGAAGGCCTCGAACTTCGAGCGCTACGTGTTCGAGCTCGTCGGCCGCGACGGCGCCCGCGTGGCGGATCTGTGGCGGCGCCTCGATGAGGACGGCGAGTTCGACTTCTCGCGCGCGCCGTACTATGCCGGCGTGCAAGAGACCGGGTTCGTCTCGGGCCGCAGTGCGCATTCGGACCGGGTAAAGACCATAAGATGGGTGTTTGAGCGCTTTGGCGTCATGATCGATCCGCATACCGCCGACGGCGTGAAGGTGGGCCTCGAGCACCGCGAGCCGCTCACGCCGCTCATCTGCCTGGAGACCGCGCTGCCGGTGAAGTTCGCCTCGACCCTCCGCGCCGCGCTCGGCCGCGAACCGGAGCGGCCCGCCGAGCTCGCCGAGCTCGAGAAGCTTCCGCAGCGCTTCCAGGTCGTGGCGAACGACGCGGGCGCGCTGAAGCGCTACATCGAGAGCGCGCGATGAAGGCGGAGAAGAACGTCCTCGGCGGCGAGCTGCGCGCGTGCAGCTACGCGCCGCTCACCGGCTACTTCCGCGACGGCTGCTGCGCCACCCAAGGCCAGGACGGCGTCGCCCACCTCGTCTGCGTGCAGGTCACCGACGAGTTCCTCGAGTTCAGCGTGGCGAAGGGCAACGATCTGGTTACGCCGCGGCCGGAGATGCGCTTCCGCGGCCTGAAGCACGGCGACCGCTGGTGCCTGCATGTCCTGCGCTGGGTCGAGGCCTGGGAGGCGGGCCGCGCGCCGCGCGTGGTGCTGGAGGCCACGCACGAGAACGTGCTCAAGTACGCGCCCCTCTCGGCGCTCAAGCGCCACGCGCTCGACCTGAACTAGCAGCCGGCGGATCGAACCTGAATACCCGCTTGAACGCGGCCAGCACGTCGCCGCCGTGCTCGCGATGCACCTGCTGCGCGATGCTGTCGGGCATCGAAACGTCGTCGCGCCCGTCCTCGACGCCGGTGATCACCGTGAGCTGCACGGCATCGCCCTCGCCGACGTTGCGGAAGCCGCGGTAGACGCCCGGCGGGCACGAGAACACGTCCCACTTGTTAAGCGTAATGCGGTGCGCCACCGGCTCGCCGATGTGGTACTCGATGCTGCCCTGGAGCACCATGAAGGTCTCGTAGGTGTCGTTGTGCGAATGCAGGCAGGGCCCCTGCCCGGGGGGCATGATGGAGATGAACATCGTGGTGCGCGCGGCACCGTAGATCGGCGCATAGCTGCCGAACGGGTTCTTGGTCTGGTCGAGGATCACCGGCATGATCCGGCGCGCGAAGATGACGTCGACGGCGTCCTGCGAGACGCCCGCCAGCTCCTGCTCGCGGGTCGTCATCTCGCGAAGGCGATCGAACCGGCTGATGCGGCACTCGAGCTCTTCGGCGGTGGGCGTGTAGATCTGCGTCATGCGGTCCTCCTCGAATTAAATTGACCGGAATCCAGCCGGCTTCTAACGTAGCCCATCCAGAGGAGATTCTCCATGCAGCTTTCGCTACGCAGGGTCCTTGTCACGAAGGACGTGGTCTACGCCGAGGCGGGAAAGGCGGCGCCGCGCCCGATCATCCGCGCGATCG
>JAXDQC010000183.1:0-2542 GCA_034668045.1 Betaproteobacteria bacterium
GGCAAAGTTATCGCGGCACAGGACGATGACGATGAGTGCCAGGAGCAGCCCAAGGGTCGCGGTGGTCTGGATCCAGCTCGTCGCGTAGCCGCGGCGGTTCTGCGGCGCATGTTCGGCGACGTAGGTCGCGGCCCCGCCATACTCGCCGCCCAGGGCAAGGCCCTGCGTGAGACGCAGCAGCACCAGCAGCACCGTCGACCAGATGCCGATCGAGGAATAGGTCGGCAGCAGGCCGACCAGGAAGGTCGACATGCCCATAGTGACGATCGTGATGAGGAAAGTGTATTTGCGGCCGACCAGATCGCCGATGCGGCCGAACACCAAAGCGCCGAATGGCCGGATAAGGAAGCCCGCGGCATAGGTCGCGAACGCCGAAAGGAGTGCCGCGGTGCTGTTGCCCGGGGGGAAGAACAGGGCCGCGAAGAACGGGGCCAGGATGGCGTAGAGGTAGAAATCGTACCACTCGAACACTGTGCCGAGCGAGGAGGCGAAGATGACCTTCCGCTCTTCCTTCCGGGTGACGATCCGTTGGCCGCCCAGCACATCGGCGGTCGCCGCTATATTGGCCATTGCCAAATCCTCCCCTTGTTATTCTGACGGTCGCTTCACGCCGTCGGTAACGTTCAGGTAAACAGATTGTGAAGACGGGGGCAAGCGCTTCTCCCAATTCAGGTTTTTGCGCTGCACAATCGCTTTCGCGCCCACACGGAACAACTTCCATCCTGTCCGGATAGGCGAAAAGTAGCCGCCTCATGGCGGTTGCGTGCGGGCAAGCGGGCGGATACAACGCGCGCTTCCCGAAATGGCTGAAGGATGCCGCAGGCGCGATGGCTGCGTACCAATACATCTACACGATGCGTCGGCTGGGCAAGGTCTACCCGGGCCCGCGCGAGGTACTGAAGGACATCACGCTGGCGTTCCTGCCTGGCGCCAAGATCGGCGTTATCGGCCCGAACGGGTCCGGGAAGTCGACATTGCTCCGCGTCATGGCGGGGCTCGAGACTGAATTCAACGGCGAGGCGTGGGCCGCCGAAAGCGCAAGCGTCGGTCTTCTGGCCCAGGAGCCGGAACTGGACCCGACGAAGACGGTCTATGAGAACGTCGTCGAGGCCATGGCGGAAACCAACGCGCTGCTGCAGCGCTTCGAGGAGGTCAGCAACAAGCTTGGCGAACCGCTCGAAGACGACGAGATGAATGCGCTTCTGGCCGAGCAGGGCGATCTGCAAGAAAAAATCGATGCCGCGAACGGCTGGGATCTGCAGCGCACGATCGAGATCGCGATGGACGCGCTGCGCTGCCCGCCGGGCGATGCCGACGTGACCAAGATCTCGGGCGGCGAGCGGCGGCGCGTGGCCCTGTGCCGGCTGCTGCTGCAGAAGCCCGACCTGCTGTTGCTGGACGAGCCGACCAACCATCTGGATGCCGAATCCGTCGCCTGGCTGGAACGGCACCTGCAGGAATACGAGGGGACGGTCGTTGCGATCACGCACGACCGCTACTTCCTCGACAACGTCGCCGGCTGGATCCTCGAGCTCGATCGCGGCAAGGGCATCCCGTGGGAGGGCAACTATTCATCCTGGCTCGAGCAGAAGGAGAAGCGGCTCGCGCAGGAGGAGAAGGAGGAGAGCGCACGCCAGCGCACGCTGGCCCGCGAGCTGGAATGGATCCGCGCCTCGCCCCGCGCACGCCAAGCCAAGAGCAAGGCGCGCGTCAGCGCCTACGACGCGCTGGTCGAGCAGGCCGGTCAGCGCTCGGCCGAGACATCGCAGATCATCATCCCGCCGGGCCCGCGGCTGGGGGATCTGGTGATCGAGGCCAAGGATCTGCGCAAAGGCTTCGGCAATCACCTGCTGATCGACGAGCTCAACTTTAAGCTGCCGCCGGGCGGCATCGTCGGCGTGATCGGTCCGAACGGCGCCGGCAAGACAACGCTGTTCCGCATGATCGTCGGCCAGGAAAAGCCGGATGCGGGCGCACTGCGCGTCGGCGACACCGTCAAGCTCGGCTATGTCGACCAGTCGCGCGATGCGCTGAGCGCCGGCAAATCGGTGTGGGAGGAGATTTCCGGCGGCGCCGACATCCTGGAGCTCGGCAAGCGCCAGGTGCAGAGCCGCGCCTACTGCGCGTGGTTCAACTTCAAGGGCGCCGATCAGCAGAAGAAGGTCGGCGCGCTATCGGGCGGCGAGCGCAACCGCGTGCACCTGGCCAACATGCTCAAGTCCGGCGTGAACGTGCTGCTGCTTGACGAGCCCACCAACGATCTCGACGTCGATACCCTGCGCGCACTGGAAGATGCGTTGCTGGAGTTCGCCGGCTGCGTCGTGGTGATCAGCCATGACCGCTGGTTCCTGGACCGCATCGCCACGCACATGCTGGCTTTCGAGGGCGACAGCCGCGTGGTGTGGTTCGAGGGCAACTACGCCGACTATGAAGCCGACCGCAAGCGGCGGCTGGGCGCCGATGCCGACCAGCCGCACCGGATCAAGTACCGGCCGCTGACCCGGAGCTAGGCACAAACGAAAAGCGGCGCGCCCATGCGCGG
>JAXDQC010000184.1:0-2621 GCA_034668045.1 Betaproteobacteria bacterium
ATTTCGGACCAAGGAATTTGCTCAAACGTAGTCTAGCGGCGGCGGCCTACTTCCGTTCATGCAGGCGCGCCGGGCGGCGCCGTGCTTCCCACGACGCAAGTTGCATCGGCCGGGACCCACGGTTTGCTAGGCGGAGGTGCCGAGTTCCTCGAAGCTCGCCGTGAAGGTCGAGCCGGCGCCGAGGCGCGAGGCGATGCGCAATTCCCCGCGGTGGCGGTTCATGATGTGCTTGACGATGGCGAGGCCCAATCCGGTGCCGCCCTTCTCGCGGCTCGAGGCGGCGTTGACCCGATAGAAGCGCTCGGTGAGCCGCGGCAGGTGCTCGGGCGCGATGCCTGGACCGTTGTCGGCGACGCTCACCCACACGCGCGCGTCGCCGGCCCCGCGCGGCGCATCGCGGCCGACGCGCACCTCGATGGTGCCGCCTTCGCGCCCGTACTTGATGGCGTTCTGGATCAGATTCTGCAAAACCTGCACGATCTCCTCGCGGTCGCCGCGGATGCGCGCAGCCTCGCCAGGCACGAGGGAAAGCTTCATCTTTGCCGCCTCGGCCATGGGCTCGATCGACTGGTACACGTACTGCGCCGACTCGTTCAGCTCGACGATGCCGCGCGGCGGCAAGTGGACCCGCATCTCGACCCGGCTGAGCGAAAGCAGATCATCGATGAGGCGCGTCATGCGCTCGGCCTGGCTGGCCATCAGCGTCAGGAAACGCGTGCGCGCGTTGACGTCGTCGCGGGCGGGGCCCTGCAGCGTTTCGACGAAGGCGCGCAGCGAGGCGAGCGGCGTGCGCAGCTCGTGACTGGCGTTGGCGATGAAGTCGGCGCGCATCTGCGCCAGCCGGTCCTGCTCGGTTAGATCGCGGAAAGTCACCAGCACACTCGGCGAAGCCGGCAACGTCGACCGGGCAAGCCGCGACACGGTTGCCGCAACACGCCGCTCGACCGGCACGCGCTCGACGAGATCGACATCGATGCGCTGTTCCGACGCCAGGGCGCGATCGACCGCAACGAGAAGATCGGGGCTGCGCGATATCTGGCTCATCGGCTGGCCGCTCTTGATCTTCGGAAACATCTCGGCAGCAAGGCGGTTGTGGTGCACCAGCGTGCCCGCCGCATCGAGCGCCAATGCCGCCGTCGGGATTGCATCGATCACGGCGCGCCAGCTTGCCCGCTCCGCATCGTCGAGGCGCGCGCGTGCGGGAGCCGAGTTTCCCGCGATCGCATCGAGGATGGCGGCCGAGTCGAGTGGCCAGCTGGCGGTGGCCAGCATGAGGACGAGGACGCTTACAAGCGCCGCGACCCCGTCCAGCCCGCCGACGAGCACCAAAGCCGCCAGAATGCCGACAGCCGCCGCGATGGGCATCCACCGCGCGGTCCACCGCCGCCTGGCCGCCGCCCACGCCGCGGCCACCCAAGTTTCGACCTCGGCCTTGCGCTCGCTCCAGCGCACATAGCTCGTGGGGGTGCCTAGGGACATTTTGTGTTTGGGGTCAGGGCCATTCGCTAAAGCCATCGCTGCTAGGTATGCGGGATCATAACGTCATTCTAACATGACGGTACGCGTCATGGGATTCACCTTACAATGACGGCTAACGCAGCGGCGGAACATCGGCTATGGGCGACAAGAACAGCAAGCAAGACAAGAACGGCAAGGCCAAGACCAAGAAATCGACCGCCTTCGACATCGACAACCCGGTCCTGCCACCCGCCATCGCCGACAAGGCTCTGACATCGGGCGGCTACCCATACGACGAGGAATTGAAGAAGAAAGTCTTCAAGGAGGACCTGCTCGGGCTGCAGCTCGAGCTTCTCAAGCTGCAGACGCACGTCGAGAACAAGGGCGGGCGCTTCGTCGCCATCTTCGAGGGGCGCGACGCCTCCGGCAAGGGCAGCTGCATCCGCTACTTCCTCGAGCGCCTCAATCCGCGGCACGCCCGCTCCGTGGCCCTGTCGAAACCGACCGAGGCCGAGCGCGGCCAGTGGTATTTCCAGCGCTACGTCGCGCACCTGCCGACCGCCGGCGACATGACCCTGTTCGACCGCTCCTGGTACAACCGCGCCGGCGTCGAGCGGGTCATGAACTTCTGCACGCCGGTGCAGACGGACATGTTCCTGCGCGATGCGCCCGATTTCGAGGCGTTGCTGGTGCGCGACGGCATCCGCCTGTTCAAGTTCTATCTCGTCATCGGCCGCGAGATGCAGCTCAAGCGCTTCCACGAGCGCCGCCACGACCCCTTCAAGCGGTGGAAGATCACCGACGTCGACCTTGCCGCCATCGACAAGTGGGATGCTTACAGCCGCGCGCAGAGCGAAATCTTCAAGCGCACGAGCACGAAGCTATCGCCGTGGATCGTGGTGCGCGCCAACGATCAGCGGCGTGCCCGTCTCGAGGCGATCCGTTGGGCGCTCTTCAATTCCGACTACGCCGACAAGGACGCGCGCGCCATCGGCACGCCCGATCCCAAGATCATCGGCACCGGCCCCGCCTACTTCCAAACAGTGTGACCGTCTCAACGTTGTCATCCTCGGGCTTGTCCCGAGGACCCACGTTTCAACGCGTATAGTGTTTGGCCGTTCTGCTGCGCCGCCCACACCTAGGCCGTCGACCTACGCAGCAAG
>JAXDQC010000185.1:0-19679 GCA_034668045.1 Betaproteobacteria bacterium
AATGGCCGACCAGGCCGGCGACGATGAAGCGCGGCAGGTCCTCGCGCCGCGGCCAGGTATGGGCGATGCGGTGCCGGAACACGATGACGAGCAGCAGGAAGGCGAGCACCGGCATCGAGGCGAAGCGGATGAAGAGGAACGGCCCTACGCCGAGGACCGTCAGCACGTGCTTCACGAACGAGAAGTTCGCGCCCCAGATCACCATCGTGACGAGCGCGGCGACGAGCGACCAGCGCGCCGATGACATGGCCCGAGTCTAGAATAGGTTGCAGGATGAAAGTCGAAACAACCATCTCGGCACGCGCCGCGGTGCGCGCCCTTACCGCGTCGAAGATCCGCGAGCTCTACAACGAGGGCATCGGCCGCAAGGACATCCTCGCTTTCTGGGTCGGCGAGCCCGACGAGCCGACACCGGGCTTCATCCGCGACGCCGGCATCGCCTCGATCGAGGCGGGCGAGCTCTTCTATACGCACAACCTCGGCATTCCGGAGCTGCGCGAGGCCTTGGCGCGCTACATCTCCCAGCTGCATACCGGGGTCGATGCCGACGAGGTCGCCATCACCTCCGCCGGCGTCAACGCGCTCATGATCGCTTCGCAGCTCCTGCTCGACGCCGGCGACCGCGTGGTGGAGGTGGTGCCGCTCTGGCCGAACCTGCAGGAGATTCCCAAGATCCTCGGCGCCCAGGTGGAAACGGTGGCGCTGCGCTTTTCGGAGTCCGGCTGGTCCCTGGACGTGGATCAGCTATTGAAAAAACTCACCCCGGAAACGAAGGCGCTCTATCTCAACTCGCCGAACAACCCGACCGGCTGGACGGTGACGGTGGAGCAGCAGCGGGCGATCCTCGAGCATTGCCGCAGGCACGGCATCTGGATCTTCGCCGACGACGCCTACGAGCGCCTCTACTTTGGCGAAGGCGGCGTGGCGCCGTCCTTCCTCGACCTCGCGGAGAGCGAAGACCGGGTGATCAGCGCCAACACCTTTTCCAAGTCCTGGCTGATGACCGGCTGGCGCCTGGGCTGGCTGGTGGTGCCGCGGCCGCTGGTCGCGGATCTCGGCAAGCTGATCGAATACAACACGTCCTGCGCGCCGGTCTTCGTGCAGCGCGCGGGCATCGTCGCGCTGAAGGAAGGCGAGCCGATCATCGCCCGCTCGCTCAGCCGCTACCGCAAGGCGAGGAATTTCCTCGTCGGCGAGCTGCAGAAGATCCCGCGGGTGAAGGTCGCCAGTCCCGACGGCACCATGTACGCGTTCCTCCGGATCGAAGGCGAGAGCGACAGCCTGGCGTTCTGCAAGAAGCTGGTGCGCGAGCAGGGGCTGGGTCTCGCGCCGGGATCGGCGTTCGGGCCGGAGGGCGAAGGCTTCGTGCGCTGGTGCTTCGCGGCGTCCGAGGAAAAACTCGCCGAGGGCGTGCGGCGCCTGAAGAAAGCCCTGGCTTCCTAGCGGTCCTCGGGCCCTTCGAGGGAATTCGACACCACGGCCCCGGTGTACGCGTCGACGTGGATGGCTTTCACGTTCCGCGATCCGGGAACGCTGACGTCGAGCCACCAGACGAGCTTCTTCCCGTCCTGCTCCAGGGAGCTGCTGACGATGGTGCCGCCGGGAACCAGTTTCAGCGCCGTCATTTCCGCCTGATTGCGGCTGACCCTGGAGCGGGCCTGCAGCGGATAGGGCAGGAGCAGCAACGCGAGCGCGAGACAGAGGGCTTTCATACGGAATTAGACCGCAGGCTACGGCGGCGGGCGTGTACATCTTCTTGCCGGCCGCATTAGGAAATCTAATGCTTGCTGCTTTTGACCCTGTCCAGGATTTCCCGCGACTGCCTGATCTCCTTCGGCGTGGCGCTGAGAACGATGTCGATGGCGAGAAGAAAGATGTCGTCGGGGATGGTCTCGCTGCCGGCGAGCCAATTGACGACCACCGGAACGGGAACTTTCAAGCGTGCCGCGAACCGCGCTTCGCCACCCGCGATGGCCATGGCGTAGGTCAGGGTGTCGCGATGGGTCTCGCGGTAGCTGATGGGCGGCTGCCGGGACCAGAAGTTATCTAGGTTCGTCTTCGTCTTTGCCTGCCTGTCAAAAAAAGCCCCCGCCGGAATTTCTGGCGGGGGCTGTGATGCCGTAGTTCAGACTGCTGGAGCCTGGCGGCGGCGCCGCCGCCGCGCACGGTTTTGACGCTGCCATTCCATGGCTGTTCCTCAGGCGGCCTTGCGGCTGACCGAGAGGTTGGCCTGCGCCTTGTCCAGCATGGAGATGTCGCCGGCGAGCTCCGCGCCTTCCTCGACCTTGATCTTGGTGTAGCGGATCTTGCCCGAGCACTTGCCGGTGGCGTGGATGACGAGCTGCTTGCGCACCGTCAGCTCGCCTTCGAAGCGGCCGTGGATCTCGGCGTTGTCGACGGCGATCGTGCCCTGGAACACGCCGTGCTCGGTGATCTCGAGCACGCGCGAGTCGAGCGTCGCTTCGATGCGGCCTTCGACGACCAGCGTGTCGCAATCGCTGATCTCGACGCCCTTGATCTTGATTTCGGGGCCGACGACCAGCTTCGCCTCGCGGCGCGCGTCTGCCTTGACCTCGACTACGGGCGCTACTGCGTTCGCGGCCGGGGTGGGGGTGGTGGTCACCGGCGTGGCCGGGCGGAAGAAACTTTCGTCGCGCTTGTCGTCGCGGTTTTTGCGGAAGAAGCCGTCTTTCTGTAGCACTTTGATCGCCCTCTCTGTAGTAAAGGATGGGACAGCGAGTGACAGATCGCATGAAGCGTGCCCGCGCCCCGCTTCATTTAAAACAGAGACTTAGAGAGAGGCCGGCAACTTCTGTAGTCGCCTGTCGACGACGCCTCGCGGCGACGCGGCGCGAAGATGCTGTTTGCGCAGCCTTTTTGTTGTCGTGCGAGCGCTACGCGGCGAAGCGCCGAAGCAACTCGCCGGGCAGTTCTTCGCCGGCGCGCTCTCCGCTTTGACCGACGATGCGCGTGCCGTTCACCCAGACGCCGTGCACGCCGCGAGCTTGCGCGGTGAGGCGCGGCCCGCCGCCGGGCAGGTCGAAGGTGCGCACCACCGGGCCGCGCTCGACCTTGGTCGGATCGAAGAGCAGCAGGTCGGCGTGATAGCCGGGCTTCAGGGCGCCGCGGCCCTCGATGCCGAAGATCGAGGCGGGATGGCCAGTGAGGCGCCAGGCGGCTTCGGCCAGGGTCAGCACGCCGAGCTTCCTCACCCAATGGCCGAGCAGGTGCAGCCCGAAGCCGGCGTCGTTGAAGAAGGTGAGGTGCGCGCCGGCGTCGGACAGCGACACGAGCGAGCAGGGGTGGCGCAGCATCCTGCCGACCGCGGCCTCGTCGGAGTTGAGGAGCAGCGCGTTGAAGACCGTGTCGAGATTCTCTTTCAGCGCGAGGTCGAGCATGCAGTCCAGGGGGTCGGCATTGCCCGAGAGCTCGGCAATCGTGCGCTGCGACTCCACCACCTGCACCTTGTTCCACTCGCCATTGAAGAGGCGGAAGTGGGCCGGCCGGGAGAGCTCCGCGCGGATCGCGTCGCGGAAGGCCTTCTCGCGCAGCTTCGCCTTGAACGCTTCGCCCTTGAGGGGAAGAGCCGGTTTCCACGATTCCAGCCCCTCCAGCACGTAGGGCGAGTGCATCGTGAACTCCATCGAAAGCGGGCAGCACGACACCGCGCCGAGCAGGCGATGTCCTCGATCATTTGCTTCTTTTATTTTTTCAAGATCCTCAAAAACCGCATTCGGATTGGTGCTGCTGTGCAGGAGCGCGGCGACGACCACCGGCCGGGCACTCTCGGCGGCCAGGCTCTCGAGGAACTGCATGCGCGTCTGGCCGCCCTTGGTGAGCATGAACACGCCGCGGCCCGCCTCGCGCAGGCAGCCGACCAGCGCGCGCAGCTCGGCGTCGTCGGCAAGGCGCGAGGGCATCGGCACGCCGCCTTCGCCGTTGTGCGCGGGCGAAGTGGTGCTGGAGAGGCCGATGGCCCCGGCGCGCAGCGCCTCCAGGAGGAGCTGCTTCATGGCAAGGACCTCCTGCGGCGTGGCGGTGCGCCGGCTCGCGGCGTCGCCCATGACGTAGGTGCGGAGCGACGAATGTCCGGCGAAGCAGGCGAGGTTGAGCGCCGAGCCGCGGCGCTCGAGCATATCCATGTATTCCGGCATCGACTCGAAGTCCCAGCGCACGCCGGCGCGCAGCGCGGCGAGCGACATGCCTTCGACCTGGGTGAGGTTCTTCATCACCAGCTCGCGGTCTTCGGCGCGGCAGGGCGCGATGGTGAAGCCGCAATTGCCGATCACCGCGGTGGTGACGCCGAGCGAGGGCGAAGGCGATGCCCACGGGTCCCAGGTGATCTGCGCGTCGTAGTGCGTGTGGTTGTCGATGATGCCGGGCATCAGCGCCAGGCCGCGCGCGTCGAGCGTCTGCTTCGCGGACGACGTCGTCTTGCCGACCTCGGCGATTTTCCCGTCCTTGAGCGCGAGGTCGCCCTGGCGCGGCGGCGAGCCGAGGCCGTCGACGAGGAGCGCGTCGCGGATCACCAGGTCATGCATCGCGGCTCAGTATACTTGCCGCGCGATGTTCGATCTGAAGGGAAAAACTGCGGTCGTCACCGGCGGCGCCAAGGGCATCGGTGCGGCGACGGTCGAGCTGTTCGAGAAGGCCGGCGCCCGCGTGCACGTGCTCGACATCGAGCAAGGCTGCGACGTCACGGACGCTGCTGCCGTAAAAAGGGAATTCGAAAAAATCGGTGCAATCGACATCCTGGTGAACAACGCCGGCCGCGCGGCGCGTAAGCCCGCGGTGGAGCTGTCGAAGCAGGAGTGGGACGCGGTGATCGCGCTCAACCTCACCGCGGTTTTCGAATGTTCGAGGCTGGCTCATCCGCACCTGAAGAAGCGCGGCGGCGGATCGATCGTCAACCTCGCCTCGATCATGGGCCTCTCGGGCGGCATCTTTCCCAACGCCTCCTACCAGGCGTCGAAGGGCGGGGTGGTGAACCTGACGCGCGCGCTGGCGCTGGAGTGGGCGCCGGACAACATCCGCGTCAACGCGGTGGCGCCGACTTTCGTGCGCACCGACCTGACGGTGCCGATCTTCTCCAATCCCGAGGTGCTGAAGACGGTGATGTCGCACACGCCGCTCGGCCGCCTTCCCGAGCCGGCCGAGATCGCCGCGGCGATCCTCTACCTCTGCAGCCCGGCGGCGAAAAGCGTCACCGGCATCGTCCTGCCGGTAGACTCCGGTTACTTGGCGCGATGAAGAAATTCACGACCTGGCTGGCGATCACGGCGATGGCGCTCAACGCGCTGTGGCCGCTCATCGCCCAGGCGAGGCCGGCGACGCTCGTTCCGGTCTGCACCGTTTCCGGCGTCACGCACTACATCGAGATTCCGGGCGGGACGACGCCAGTCGATTCGCACGAGCACTGCGCGTTCTGCTTCGCAGGCGCTGCGCTCCCCGCAACGCAGGTCCCTCAAGGCGTCGACGCGCACTCGTTCGGCAGCCCGAAAGCAGTTTCGTTCTCACCGCGCGGTTTCATGCTCGTCAGCGCCGACGCGCGCGCCCCTCCGGTTCTCCCCGTCGTGCACCTCAATCACAACGACTACGGGAGAAATCATGAAAAGGCTTTTGCTTTGCGCGCTGCTCGCTCCGACATGGGCGGCAGCTTCGTGCGGCTCGGCGTTCTGCACGGTTAACACCAGCTGGGAAGCCCAGGGCGCCTGGACCGAGCCCGGCACGCGGCTCGACTTTCGCTACGAGACCATCAACCAGGACCAGCCGATGTCGGGCAGCCGCAAGGTCGGCGTCGGCGAGATCCGCAAGCACCACGACGAGGTCTACACCCGGAACCGCAACTACCTGACCGCGATCGACCACACGATCGATGCCGACTGGGGGGTCAACGTGCTGGTGCCGGTGGTGAGCCGCGAGCATTTCCACGTCCACAACCACATGGGGGCGCAGCTCGAGGAGCGCTGGGACTTCACCGCGCTCGGCGACGTGCGGGTCCTGGCGCGGCGGCGGCTGGCGAGCTTCGAGGATCAGGAGCCTTCGCACGGTGTCGCGGCGCTCAATTTCGGCCTGAAGCTGCCGACCGGCAAGACCGACATCAAGAACGGCGACGGCGATCCGGCCGAGCGCCCGTTGCAGCCGGGCAGCGGCACCACCGACCTCCTGATCGGCGCTTCGTACTCGAAGATGCGGCCGACGAAGAACCTGTCGACCTTCGTCCAGGGGCTGGTGCAGCTGCCGCTCTACGAGCACGACGACTACAGGCCCGGCAACCGCGTCTCGCTCGACGCGGGGCTGCGCTACGGCGTCGGCGACCAGGTCGGCCTGCTGCTGCAGGCCAATGCCCTCTGGCGCGCCCGCGACCGCGGCGCCGAGGCGGAGCCCGACGATAGCGGCGGCAGCAGCATTTTCCTCAGCCCCGGGCTGAGCTATTCGCCGACCAAGGCCTTCAATCTTTACGGCTTCTTCCAGGTCCCGCTCTATCAGTACGTCAACGGGGTGCAGCTGACGGCGCGCAGGGCGTTCACGATTGGGGCTAACCTCCGCTTCTGATGCCCATCGTCGGCGCATTCGGTACCTCGCACGCGTACACCTTTCAGGAGCCCGAGACCTGGGATACGCGTCGCGAGCGCTCGAAGGCCAACGTCTCGAAGAAGACCGGTCGCCTGGCCTCCGACACCGCCGCCGCGCAGGCCGAGACGCTCGAGGACAACCGCCGGCGCTACGCGCCGATCCGCGACGCGCACGGCAAGATCCGCGAGCGGCTCGCCGCCGCCAATGCCGACGCGGTGCTGCTGATCGGCGACGATCAGGCGGAGAACTTCACCGCCGACAACATGCCTCAGCTGCTCGTCTACACCGGCGAGGACTACATCGCCGACGATTGGGACCGCAAGCACACCGCGCGCATTTCCAACGAGCCGGAGATCGCGCGCAAGCTGGTGGCCGGCGCGGTGGAGGAGGGCTTCGACGTTTCCTGGTCGAACCGCTTCAAGGACGACAAGCTGCTCTCGCACGCGCATACCGAGCCGATCCTCTACCTCGTGCGCGACAGCGGCATCCCGGTGATCCCGCTGTTCGTCAACGCGGTGCATCCGCCCGCGCCGTCGGCGGCGCGCTGCTATGCGTTCGGACAGGCGCTCGCACGCGTCATAAGGAAATCCATCGATAAAAGAATCGTTCTGTGCGCCTCGGGCGGTTTATCCCATTTCTCGCCCTCGCATCCCTGGGCGCACCACGTCGGCTCGCGCTACGTCGGCGACATCAGCGTCGACTTCGACCGCCAGATCGTCGAGTGGATGCGCACGGGCGAGGGCGAGAAGCTGGCGCGCTTCACCGCCAACGAGCTGATCGAGAACGGCGAGGCCGAGCTGCGGCAGTGGATCGTCATGCTGGGCGCGATCGGCGCGGCGAAGCCGGAGTTTCTCGTCTATGCGCCGCTCTACCGCAGCATCATGGGAATGGGGGTCGGCTGGTGGTCGCTCTGAGATTTCTGCTTCTGCTGCTGGCCTTGCCGGCTTTTGCGCAGGAATATCCCTCGCGTCCCGTTCGCCTGATCGTTTCCTTCACGCCGGGCGGCGGCGCCGACCTCACGGCGCGGGTCGTCGGCCAGAAGATGGGCGAAGCGCTGAAGCAGCCCTTCGTGGTCGAGAACCGGCCGGGCGCGAACGGCTCCATCGGCGCCGCGGCGGTCGCCACGGCCGCACCGGACGGCTACACGATGCTTCTCACCGACCGCGGTGCGCTGGGCGTCAACCCGAGCCTCTACAAGCAGCTCACCTACGATCCGATGAAGGACTTCGCCTACGTCGGCATCGTCACCGTCGCACCGTACGTGCTGGTGGCCGACGCGAAGCTTCCCGTCAGGAGCCTGAACGATTTCGTCGCCCACACGAAGGCGAACCCCGGGAAGGTCAACTACGCGAGCTTCGGCATCGCCAGCATGGCGCACCTCAATATCGAAGCCCTCAAGGCGCGCACGGGGATGCCGATCGTGCATGTTCCCTACAAGGGCGCCGGCCCGGCGGTGCAGGCGGTGGTTGCGGGAGAAGCAGGACTCACCATCGCTTCGCCCGCCGCGGTGCTCGGCTTCGTGCGCGAGGGACGCCTTCGCGCGCTCGCCCTCGGCGCGAAGCAGCGCTCCTCGTTGCTGCCGGACGTGCCGACGCTCGCCGAAGCCGGAACCGACGAGGACGTGCTCGCGTCGACCTATTTCGCCTTCGCGCTTCCCGCCGGCACGCCGCGCGCGATCGTCGAGCGGCTGCATGCAGAGATGAAGAGTGCCGTCTTCGCAGTGGAAGTATCGGACAGATTGAGCAAGGCAGGGCTTGAGCCGACCGGCGGCACGCCGCAGGACCTCGCCGACACCGTGCGGCGCGACATCCCGCGCTTCCGCAAGATCATCCAGGACGTCGGCATCCAGCCCGAATGACCGGCCGTCGAACCTTTCTGCTTACGCTACTTGCCGCTCCTGTGCTGGGCCGCGCGCAGTCGGAGTCGGCGCGCGTCGGTCTGCTGAGGTTCGGCAACCGGGCAAGCGCAGCAGCTTGGGTGGAAGCTTTCAGTACGGGAATGCGTGATTTCGGTTATCGCGAAGGCAAGAATCTCGCGCTCGAATTGCGGTTCGCGGATGGCGAGGCTGATCGTCTCCCGGCGCTGGCGGCGGAACTGGTGCGACTCAAAGTCCAGGTCATCGTGGCAACCGACACGCCCGCCACGCGCGCCGCGCAGCTGGCTACCGGCACGATTCCAATCGTCATGGCGAACGTCCTCAATCCGGTCGGCAGCGGCTTCGTGAGCAGCCTGTCGCGGCCCGGCGGAAACATTACTGGCGTGTCGAACATGACGAGCGACCTCAGCCCGAAGCACCTTGAGCTGCTGCTCGCGTTGCTGCCGAAGCTGTCCGGGGTAGCGGTACTCAGCAACCCTGCCAACCCGGGGCATCAGGCGGTGCTGAAGAGCATTGCCGTCGCGGGCGAGAGCGCAGGGATCCGTGTGGTACCCGTGGAAGCGCGCTCGGCGGAGCAGCTGGAGTCGGCGTTCACCTCGATCAGCAGAAGCCGTGCGGGAGCGGTGATCATCGCCGTCGACGCGTTCTTCACGCAGCAGATCGAGCAGATCGTCAGGCTCGCCATCAGAAGCCGGTTGCCGACCATCGCGTCGCTGCCGGACTATGCCCAGCATGGCTGCCTGCTCGGCTACGGACAGGACACGGAGGCGAACTACCGGCTGGCCGCGACCTACGTGCACAAGATTCTTGGCGGCGCGAAGCCGAGCGACCTGCCCGTCGAGCAGCCGACGAAGATCCAGCTCGTCGTCAATCTGAGAACCGCAAAGTCAGTCGGCGTCACCGTTCCGCGCGAGCTGCTCGTGCGCGCGGACAGGATCATCGAATAGCTAGTAGCCAGCGTCGAAGTCGACGAGATTCAGCGGCGCCTCGCCGCGCCGTATGCGCTCGATGTTCTCGACGATCCTGGCGACCGCGGTGCGCGGCTCGGTGAGCGCCGCCGAGTGCGGCGTGATGCTGACGCCCGGATGCTTCCACAGCGGACTCGAAGCGGGCAGCGGCTCGGTGTCGAAGACGTCGAGGTAGGCGTGGGCGAGGTGGCCGGAATCGAGGGCCTCAATTAAATCTTTCGTGACTAGGTGCCCGCCGCGCGCCAGATTGATGACGGCGGAATGCTTCTTCAGCAGCGAGAGAGTTTTGCCATTCAACACCCCTCGTGTCTGGGCCGTCAGGGGCAACAAACAGACCAGCGCATTGCACAGCGGCAGCATTGCTTCCAGGTCGGTGAAGCTCTGCACGCCGTCGATCTGCTTCGGCCGGCGGCTGTAGCCGGCGACGCGAAAGCCGAGCGCGAGCAGCTTCTTCGCGGCGTCGCTGCCGAGCTCGCCGAGGCCGAGGATGCCGATGGTGCGATCGGAGGCGAGGTACTGCTTGTAGCGGCGCCACTCGCCCTTTGCCTTCTGCGCACGGTAGCGATAGTGGTGGCGGTGCCAGTCGAGGACGTGCGAGAGCACCGTCTCGGACATCGCCGCCACCATGCCGGGGTCGATGAGACGCGCGAGCGGCACGCCCTTCGGATACCCGGGATCGGCGAGCAGCTTCTCGACGCCCATCCACAGCGACTGGATGAGCTTCACGCCCTTCAGCCGGCCGAGCGTGCCCGCGGGCGGGGTGGCGATGAGCGCGACATCGATGGATTCTTCTTCTGCGACAAAAAATCTATCCTCGGGCAGGGCCCGTTGGAGGAGCGGCAGCCAGAATTCCGCCTTCTCGGTTTCGCTCGCGAAGAGAATGTTCACGGGGCGGGCGATGGTAGCATCCGCCGGATGCGCTTCTTGGCCCTTCTCCTGATCACATTTTTCGGAACGGCGGCGGCGCAGGACTGGCCGAAGCAGAAGCAGATCCACATCTTCGTCGGCTTCGCGCCGGGCAGCACCACCGACATCGTCGCGCGCCTCGCCGCGCCCAAGCTCTCGGAGGCGCTCGGCCAGACGGTGCTGGTGGAGAACAAGGGCGGCGCCGGCGGCAACCTGGCGACGCAGCAGGTCAAGCGCGCCGCGCCCGACGGCTACACGCTGCTCGTCACCAGCGTCGCCTATGCCGTCAACCCGAGCCTGTACGCCAATGCCGGCTACGATCCCTTCACCGATTTCGCGCCGGTCATCCTCGGCCCGAGCACGCCGAACATCATCACCGTCAATCCCGCGGTGCCGGCGAAGAACCTGCAGGAGCTGATCGGCCTCGCGCGCAAGGAGAAGCTCTCCTACGCCTCGTCGGGCATCGGCACGACGACGCACCTCTCGATGGAGCGCATCAAGATGGCGACCGGGGTCGACATCACGCATGTGCCCTATCAGCCGGCGCAGGCGGTGGGCGCGGCGGTGGCCGGCCACACGCAGATCTCCAGCACCTCGATGCCGCCGGCGGTGGCGCACGTGAAGGCGGGCCGCGTGCGCGCCCTCGCCGTCACCAGCGCGCGGCGCTCGGCCGCGCTGCCCGACGTGCCGACCGTCAACGAGCAGGGCTTCTCCGGCTTCGATGACCTGACCTGGACCGGTTTCTTCGTGCCCGCCGGCACGCCGCAGGACGTGGTGAACCGGCTCAACTCGGAGCTGACCCGCGTCCTCTCATCGCCCGATATCGCCGAGCGCCTGGCGCAGCTCGGCCTCGACTGGAAGAGCAACACGCCGGGCGAGTTCTCCGCCTTCCTGCGCGATGAAGTGCAGAAATGGTCGCGCGCCGTCAAGGAATCCGGCGCCAAGGCCGACTAGCAGGATGAACCCCCCGTTCCGCGCCGACCAGGTCGGCAGCCTGCTGCGGCCGCCCTATCTGGCGGCGGCGCGCAAGGATCGCAAGCTGCAGGACAAGGCGATCGTCGAAGCGATCCGCAAGCAGGAAGAGATCGGCCTGGAAAGCGTGACCGACGGCGAATTCCGCCGCGACTGGTGGCACCTCGACTTCCTGACCCAGATCGAAGGCGTCGGCCTGCGCCAGAACCCGGGGCCGAAGTTCGGCGGCACCGAGGAGCAGCCGCCGATGCCGATCGTCACCGGCAAGCTGCGCTACGCGAAGCCGATCATGGTCGATGATTTCGCTTTCGTGAAAGCGAATACGAAGAAGACGGCGAAGATCACCATCCCTTCGCCATCCATGCTTCACTTGCGCGGCGGGCGCGCGGCGATCGCTTACGCTGACATGGAAGAATTCTGGAGCGACGCCGCGGCGGTCTATCGCCAGGCGATCGCCGCCTTCGCCAAGGCGGGCTGCACCTACCTGCAGATGGACGACGTCGGCTTCTCCTATCTCTGCGACCCGAAGATCCGCGAGAACTGCAGGAAGAACGGCGATGATCCCGAGAAGTTGCCTGCAAGGTACGCCCGGACCATAAGAGAGTGTTTGCGGGATAAACCGAAAAACATGGTTGTCGCCATGCACACCTGCCGCGGCAACTTCAAGAGCGCCTGGGTGGCCGAGGGCGGCTATGAGCCGGTCGCCGAGGCGATGTTCGCGAGCGGCGTCGACGCCTTCTTCATGGAGTTCGACAACGAGCGCGCCGGCGGTTTCGAGCCGTTGCGCTTTCTGCCGAAAGGCAAGAAGGTGGTCCTGGGGTTGGTGACTTCGAAGACTTCCCAATTGGAGTCGAAGGAAGAGTTGAAGAAAAAAATCGAGCAGGCGGCGAAGTTCGTCCCGCTGGAGGACCTCTGCCTGTCGCCGCAATGCGGCTTCTCCAGCACCCATCACGGCAACCAGCTCACGCAGGACGAGCAGTGGAAGAAGCTCGAGCGCGTGGTGCAAACGGCGAAGGAGGTATGGAAATGAGCGAAAGCGAGATCCTGGGGCTCGAAGACAAGCGCTTCGGCGCGATGACGGGGAAGGACTGGAAGGCGCTCGACGCGCTCCTGCACGAGCAGCTGCTGTACACGCACTCGAGCGGCGTCACCGACACCAAGGCGGTGTGGACGGACGCCATGAAAGCCGGGCGGACCGTCTACAAGAGCGTCAAGAACAGCGACCGCAAGGTCCGCATGTACGGCGACAGCGCGCTCGTCACCGGCAAGGCGGCGATCGAAGCCGAGGTGAACGGCCAGGCGCGCAGCATGCGGCTTTGCTACCTCGACGTCTGGACCAAGACCCCGCAGGGCTGGAAGTTCGTCGCCTGGCAGTCGACGCCGCAGCCGGCGGCGTGAGCGAGGTTTTCCGGGGCAGGAGAGAGGACGACCGTCTTCTCACCGGCAAGGGTCGATACACCGCCGACTGGAATCTCCCTGGGCAGCTGTACGGCTGCTTCCTGCGCTCCGACCGCGCGCACGCGGAAATCCTGTCGCTGAAGAAGCCGGAGGGCGCCGTTGCGATCTTCACCGGCGAGGACACGAAGGACCTGAAGACGCCGCCGCCGATGGTCCGCTATCCCGGCCGCGGCGGCAGCGCGATCAAGGTGCCGCATCGCGACATCCTGGCGCGCGGCCGCGTGCGCTACGTCGGCCAGGAAGTCGCACTGGTCGTCGCCGAGTCGCCGCAGGCGGCGCAGGACCTCGCCGAGCAGATCGAAGTCGAATACCGCGAGCTGCCGGTGGTCGTCGATGCCGAGGAGGCGCTGGCGCCGGGCGCGCCTCTCTTGCACGACGACATCTCCGGCAACCTCGCCTTCGACTACGAGTACGGCAACGAGAAGGCGGCCGGGGAAGCGCTCGCCGGCGCGGCGCACATCACCCGCCTGACGCTCGATTCGACGCGCGTCTCGGGCACGCCGATGGAGCCCAAGGCCTGCGTCGCCTCCTACGATGCGGCGAGCGGTGTGTTCGACGTCTACGCCAGCTCGCAGGGCAAGGGCATGATGCTGCCCAACTTCGCCGCCATCCTCGGCGTGCCGGCGGAGAAGATCCGCCTGCACGCGCTCGACGTCGGCGGCGGCTTCGGCATCCGCTCCGACGCCTATCCGGAGTACTGCGCGCTGATGGTCGCCGCGCGCAAGCTCGGCCGGCCGGTGAAGTGGGTCGGCTCGCGCTTCGAGACCATCGTCAGCGACTATCACGGCCGCGGCGCCAAGCTGATGGGCGAGCTCGGCCTCGACCGCGACGGCCGCTTCATCGCGCTGCGCGTGAACTGGGTCGTCAACGCCGGCGCCTGCCTCTCGCAGCCGGGGCCGCTGATCAACACGATCAATCCATCGACCCATGCGATCAACGCCTATCGGATTGCGGCGCTCTACGGCCGGCACCGCCTTGCGCTCACCAACACCACCTCGACGACCGCCTACCGCGGCGCCGGGCGGCCGAACGTTTCGTATCTCGTCGAGCGGCTGGTGGACGAGGCGGCGCGCGAGACCGGCGTCGACCGCGTCGAGCTGCGCCGGCGCAACCTCATCCCGAAGGAGGCGTTCCCGTACAAGACGCCGCAAGGCTCGACCTACGACAGCGGCGATCCGCCGGGGGAGCTGGAGAAAGCGATCCGCTTCTCCGAGTGGGATTCCTTTGCCGAGAGAAAAAAAATCTCGCAGAAGAAAGGCAGGTTGCGCGGCATCGGCCTGTCCGTTTTCATCGAACCTTCGGGCGGCGGCGCGAGCCCGAAGGAGGAGGCAGCAATCAAGTTCGGCGCTTCCGGCGAAGCCGAGCTGCACGTCCTCGCGGGAGCATCGGGGCAGGGCCACGAGACGATGCTGCCCGAGATCGTTGCCCAGGTTTTCGGGATTTCGTCCAACACCATCGTTCTCAAGGCCAGCGATCCCGAGGGCCCGCCGCTGGTGGGCGGCGGCACCGTCGGTTCGCGCACCATGATGTCGCATGGCGGCGCGCTGTTTGCGACGGCCAAAGCAGTGGTGAAGAAGGGCATGGAATTGGCGGCCAAGGACCTCGAGGTCTCGCCGGGCGACGTCGAGTTCCGCGAAGGGAAGTACACGGTGAAGGGGACGGACCTTTCGCTATCCTTTTCCGAAATCGTGAAACGGCACTGGAAGGAATTGGACACGAAGGACTCCATTCCCACCCCGGTCGCGTTCCCTGGTGGTGCGCATGTCGCGGAAGTGGAAATCGACCCTGAAACCGGCGAGATCGATCTGCTGCGCTACGTCGGCGTCGACGACTGCGGGCGCGTCCTCAACCACACGCTGGTCGACGGGCAGCTCCACGGCGGCATCGTCCAGGGACTGGGCCAGGTGTTCGGCGAGCAGGTGGTCTACGACCGGCAGAGCGGCCAGCTTCTCACCGGCACGTTCATGGACTACGCCATGCCGCGGCCGGAGATCCTGAAGCGCGTCGAGCTGCACGACCACTCGGTGCCGTCGCCCTCCAACCCGCTGGGCGTCAAGGGCGCGGGCGAGGCGGGGACGACCGGCGCGCTGCCGGCGGTGGCGAACGCGGTCATCGACGCGCTGCGCCCGCTCGGCATCCACCATCTCGATTTCCCCTACTCGGCGAGCCGCGTCTGGCAGGCCATCGAAAAAGCGAAAGCAGCCTAAGAGAGAAGAAGAAGGGCGCGACGCGCGAGCGAATTCGCGCCGCCGCGGCCGAGCTTTTCACGCGCCACGGCTACGGCGCGGCGACCATGCGGCAGATCGCGCAGCGCGCCCACGTCGGCCTGGGCACGCTCTTCAACTACGCCGAGGACAAGCGCGACCTCGTCTTCCTGATCTTCAACGAGGAGCTGAACGCGACCACGGATGTCGCGCTTGCCGCGCCGCGTCCCGGCCAGGCGCTCGCCGAGCAGCTGCTTTCGGTGTTCGCGGTGCATTACCGCTGGCTGGCGCAAAAGCCGGCGCTGGCGAGGATCCTGCTGCAGGAGCTGACCTTCTATTCGAGCGGCAAGCAGGCGGCGACTTTCCAGAGCATCCGCAAGCGGCTGATGGACGGCATCGAAGCCCTCGTGCGCAACGCGAAGCCGAAGCAAGACCCTGCGCTGGTGGCGCGCTACATCTTCTTCGTCTACTCGGCGTCGCTGCGCTGGTGGATCGCTTCGCCGAAGCCCGATCCGCGCGCCGGGGTCGCCGACCTGAAGCGGATGCTGCGGCTGCTGGTCGCCGGGCTGCGCTAGAGGACGGTCTCCTCGACCATCAGCCGCACGCCGAGCGGCGCGTCGAGCTGGACGAAGCTTTCCTCTTCCTTGCGCATCAGCGCCGGAACCGGGCTCGCCAGCATGGCGTTGAGGTCCTCGGCGCTGGCGACGTAGATCTCTTCCATGCCGTCGAAGGCGGGCTCGTTGCCGCCGGGCTCGGGCGGCATCGCGAAGCTGGCGACGACGCGCTGCACCGGCGTCTCGACCGTCAGGCGCTTCTCCAGCTTGAGATAGTTCTTCAGCCAGTGGTCCTTGAACTGCGCGAGCGACAGGTCCTTGTGGCGGATGATGGTGCGCACGATCTTGATCTGGTCCTTGGCCTTGAGGGTCTTGGCCGCGTCGATCCTCTCGCCGGCGACGAATTCCTCGCACAGGATCTCCTGGCGCTTCGGATCGTCGGTCAGCGTCGCCTTCGCCTTGTCGGCGTTGCTGTAGTACATGGCCGCCATGCCGTCGAAGGGCGGCGCGTCGCCGGTCGCCATGCCGACCACGACTTTGTTGGAGGTGCGCTTGAGCTGGCTATGCAGCTCGATCCATTCCTGCTTGAATTCCAGGGGCAGCTTGTCGCCCCGTTTTGCCATGCGGACTACTTTGAACGTGTTCATGATTGGAGTTTAGGATAAATCCATGATGAAGGAAGTCCTGATTCCGGTCCGCGATGGCACCACCATCGCCGCGGCCGTCTATGCTCCCGAGACCTCGGGCCGCTTTCCGGCCCTGCTCGCTGCCTCGCCTTACCGATACGACAACAACGTGCTGCCGGCCGGCCCGCAATTCCTGTGGCGCGAAACCGGGCCGATCGAATTTTACGTAAAGCAGGGCTATGCGTACGTGCACATGGACGTGCGCGGCTGCGGCAAGTCCGGCGGCGAGTTCGAGCTCCTGGGCCCGAACGAGCAGACCGACCTCTACGACGTCATCGAGTGGATCGCGAAGCAGCCCTGGTCGAGCGGCAAGGTCGGCGGCCTCGGCCAGTCCTATTTCTGCATGTCGCAGTGGTGGATGGGGATCCTGGCGCCGCCGGCGCTCGCCTGCCTGGGCGCCTATGACGGCCTGAACGACCCGTACCGCGCCTCCTGCTACACCGGCGGCATCCCCGGCCAGTTCTTCTCCGGCTACTGGTGGAACCAGAACCGCATCATCAACCGCTTCCCGGCCAACGGCGCCCCGCCGCGCGAGCAGAAGACCGACCTCGATGCGCTCGTCACCGCGCATCCCACCTACGACGAATTCTGGCGCACGCGCTCGGCCTGGGAGCGGCTGCCCGAGATCAAGGTGCCGCTGTACTCGATCGGCATCTGGGGAAAGATCGATCTCCATACGCGCGGCAACATCGACGGTTTCCGCCGCGCGAAAGGTCCGCGCAAGCTGCAGATGCGCGGCCCGCCGAACGCGTGGGCGGCGAATGCCGAGTTCAACAGCGTGGAACTGCACGAAAAGGTTCTGCTGCCCTTCTATGATTTATATCTAAAAAATATCAAAACCAGTTACGAAACGCGGCCGCCGGTGGAGTATTTCGTGCGCGGTGCGAACGTCTTCAAGACCGCCGAGACCTGGCCGCCGCCGGGCGTGAAATACAGGTCGTGGTACCTGAGCGGAGAAAAATCCGGAAGCGTCACCTCTCTCAATGACGGAATGCTTTCAGACAAGGAAGGAGAGGGCAGTACTTCCTACAGCTACCCCAATCCTGGATGGGTGAGCGGGGTGGTGGGTTTCGGGCCGTCCGGTCCGCCGAATTTCGACCCGGTGCGCCGCGTGCTGACGTTTACGACGGCCCCGCTGGAAAAGGATCTCGAGATCGCCGGGCCCATCAAGCTGGTCCTGTACGCTTCCTCGACCCGCAACGACACCGATTTCTTCGTCAAGCTCGCCGAGCAGTATCCGCAGGGCAACTCGCAGCTCGTCACCAAGGGCTGGCTGCGCGCCTCGCACCGCGCGCTCGATCCCCGCTACAGCACCGAGATGGAGCCCTACTACAGCCACTCGAATCCCCAGCCCCTCAAGCCGGGCGAGGTCACCAGGTTCGAGATCAGCGTCGAGCCTAATGCCTTCCTGTTCAGGAAAGGCAACCGCATCCGCCTCGAGCTGGCGAACGGCGACTCGCCCGTCACCGACGTCCTGTGGACCCACTACTACGCGCCGAACAAAATCGGCCAGGACACCATCTGGCACAGTGCAAAATACCCCTCCGCCTTGATACTGCCCGTCCATGAATAGATTCGGCATCGGCCAACCTGTCCGTCGCGTCGAAGACCAGCGCTTCCTGACCGGCCGCGCGCGCTACGTCGACGACATCCAGCTGCCGCACATGCTGCACGGCGCGGTTGTGATGTCGCCGCATGCCCATGCGCGCATCAAGAGCATCGATGCGAAAGAGGCGCTGGCAATGCCGGGTGTCCACCTCGTTCTCACCGGCGAGGACGCAAAGAAGGAAGGGCTCGGCGGCATCCCGCCGCTCTTCATGCCCGAGGACATGGGCGGGCCGAAGGGCTATCGCACCTTCCGGCCGCTGCTCGAGCCGGCGAAGGCGCGCTACGTCGGCGATCGCATCGCCTTCGTGGTCGCCGATTCGCCCGAGTTGGCGCGCATCGCGGCGGAAAAGATCGAGATCGAGTACGAGCCGCTGCCCGCCGTGGTCAACGTCGCCGACGCGGCGAAGGAGGGCGCGCCCAAGGTCTGGGACGACAACGCCGCGGGCAACCTCGCCTTCCCGCTGATGATGGGCAACAAGGACGCCACCGACGCGGCGTTCGCGAAGGCGAAGCACACCGTGTCCCTGCGCCTGTACAACAACCGCATCACCGCCAACACGTTGGAACCGCGCTGCTGCATCGGCGATTTCACCAACGACTCGTACACGCTCCACACCAGCAGCCAGAACCCGCACGGCGTGCGCGCGATCCTCGCGGGAGCGGTTTTCAAATTTTCGGAAAACAAGCTTCGCGTGGTCTCGCCGGACGTCGGCGGCGGCTTCGGCATGAAGGGCGACATCTATCCCGAGGACGGGCTCGTGCTCTGGGCCTCGCGCAAGCTCGGCCGGCCGGTGAAGTGGGTGGCGACGCGCACCGAATCGCTGCTGGGCGACAACCACGGCCGCGACCAGCTCATCAGCGCCGAGATGGCGCTCGATGAGAACGGCAAGATCCTCGCCGTGCGTGCGCAGGCGCTCCACGCCGTCGGCGCGTATGTGACCAACGCCGGCGTGGTGCCGGTGCTGTGCGCGCTGCGCAACATTCCGAATGTCTACGTCGTGCCGGCGATGCTGGTGATGAGCAAGGCGACCTTCACGCATACGACGCCGCTCGGGCCTTACCGGGGCGCTGGGCGCCCGGAAGCGTCCTATGTCATCGAGCGGCTGATGGACGACGCGGCGCGCAAGACCGGCATCGACCCGGTGGAGCTGCGCCGGCGCAACTACATTCCGCCGAGCGCCATGCCGTACAACACGACGGCGAACTGGACCGTCGGCGCACCGGTGGGCTGGACCTACGACTCGGGCGAGTTTGCCAAGCTGACCGATCGGGCGCTGGAGCTTTCGGAGTGGAACAGCTACCAGAGCAGAAAAGCGAAGAGCGAAAAGAACGGCAAGCTGCGCGGCCGGTCCCTGATCTATTACCTCGAAGACTCGGGCGTCTTCAACGAGCGCATGGAGCTGCGCTTCGACCCGAGCGGCACGGTCACCGTCGTCGCCGGCACGCACAACCACGGGCAGGGCCACGCGACCACCTACGCGCAGCTCGTCTCCGAGTGGCTCGGCGTGCCGTTCGAGAACATCCGCCTCGTGCAGGGCGACACCGACGCGGTTTCGTTCGGACGCGGCACGTACGCTTCGAGGAGCGCGATGCTGGGCGGCTCGGCGCTGAAGGGTGCCGCCGACGCGATCATCGAGAAGGCGAAGCACATGGCGGGGCACCTGCTCGAAACTGCGGTTACGGACATTGAATTCGAGGAAGGGAAGTTCAAGGTCAAGGGAACGGACAAGGCCATTCCGCTCGTCGACGTGGCGAAGGCCTTCTATCGCCCGGTCGGCCCGACGACGAAATTCGGCACCGGGCTCGACGCCAGCGGCTCGTCGGCGGCGCCGCCGACCATCCCCAACGGCAGCCCTACCGGCGAGCGCGAG
>JAXDQC010000186.1:0-5839 GCA_034668045.1 Betaproteobacteria bacterium
AGGTGGACGAGTGGGAAATCGACGCCATCTACTCCGCCAGCCAGAAGTGCCTGTCCTGCACCCCGGGCCTGTCGCCGGTGTCGTTCTCCGAGCGCGTGATCGAGCACGTGAAGAAGCGCAAGGACAAGATCCACAGCTGGTTCATGGACATGAACCTGCTGTTCAACTACTGGAGCGCCGGCGCGCGCACCTACCACCACACGGCGCCGACCAATTCGCTGTTCGCGCTGCACGAGGCGCTGCTGCTGATCCGCGAGGAAGGCCTGGAGAACGCCTGGGCGCGCGCCACGCGCCACCACCTCGCGCTGAAGGCGGGACTGGAAGCGATGGGCATGAAGATGCTGGTGGCCGAGAAATACCAGCTGCCGCAGATGAACGCGGTGCGCTGCCCGGAGGGCGTGAACGAAGCCGAGGTGCGCAAGCGCCTGCTGAACGAGTTCAGCATCGAGATCGGCGCCGGCCTCGGACCGCTCGCCGGCAAGATCTGGCGCATCGGCCTGATGGGCTACAGCTGCCGCCCGGACAACGTCATGCTCTGCCTGTCGGCTCTGGGGTCCGTCCTTTCGGACATGGGCCTGCCGGTGCACGTCGGCGACGCGGAAGCCGCGGCGCACGGCGCCTACGCGCAAATGCACGTCAAGGACGCGCAGCGCAAGAAGCGGGCGGCCTGATGGTGTACTCGATCGAAGCCGACGCGGAATTCCTGCGCGTCAAGGTATCGGGCCGCGACAGCGATCAGCCGCCGTCGGACGTCTGCGCGGTCATCCTGAAGGAGAGCGTCAGGCTGGAGCGCCGCCGCATCCTGATCGAGCTCGACCAGAAATTCCCGCTCTCGTCCACCAGCCAGTACACGCTGGTGAGCCGGCTGCCGGAGATCGGCTTCACTGTGAAGCATCGCATCGCGCTCGTGCACAAGACGCCGGAGGCGCGCAAGGCTAACAACTTCATCAACACCGTCGCCGTCAATCGCGGCGTGATGGTGCGCAACTTTCCCGGCCTGCACGACGCGGAAAGCTGGCTGCGCGAGGCTGCCTAGGGCAGGGCGGGCTGCGCGGCGGGCTCGCCGCCCTGGCCGAGCCGGCGCGCGAACTCCGCCGCGGTGAGCGGCTTGCTGTGCAGGAAGCCCTGGTACTGGTCGCTGCCGAGCGATTGCAGGCAGCTCAATTGCGCCGCTTCCTCGACGCCCTCCGCGACCACTTCCAGCTTGAGGCTGTGCGCAAGGGCGATGATCGCCTGGACGATCACCGCGCCGTTGCGATCGGTCAGCAGGTCGCGCACGAAGGAGCTGTCGATCTTCAGCGTGTTGAGCGGAAAGCGCTTGAGGTAGGAGAGGCTCGAGTAGCCGGTGCCGAAGTCGTCGACCGCGAGGTGTACGCCCATCTGGCTCAGGCGATCGAGCATGGCCACCGTCGACGAGGCGTTCTGCATCACCACGCTCTCGGTGATCTCGATCTCGAGGTAGCCGGGCGCAAGGCCGGTCTCGCGCAGCGCGAGCGCCACCTGATCGACGAAGCCGTCATGGCGCAGCTGCACGCCGGAAATATTCACCGCGATGCGCAGCGGCCGCAGCCCCTCGTGTTGCCAGGCCTTGTTCTGCCGGCAGGCCTCGCGCAGCACCCACTGGCCGAGCGGAATGATGAGCGCGGTCTCCTCGGCGAGCGGGATGAACTCGACCGGATTGACCAGGCCGCGGGTGGGATGGCGCCAGCGCACCAGCGCCTCCATGCCGATGGTCGCGCCGCTGCGCACGTCCACCTTCGGCTGATAGTGCAGCTCGAGCTCGCGCCGCTCGAGCGCGTGGCGCAGGTCGTTCTCGAGCGCCAGGCGGTCGGGAAAAAAGGTGCTCATGCTCGGGCTGAACACCTGCACCGCGTTGCGCCCCGACTTCTTCACGTGGTACATCGCCGCGTCGGCGTTGGTGATCAGCATTTGCGCGGCCGCGCCGTGGTCCGGGAAGATTGACGCGCCGATGCTGGCAGTGACCGACAGCTCCTGGCCGCTGATCGGAAAGGGCACGCTCAGGAGCTCGAGGATCTTGCGGCCGACGACCGCCGCGTCCTCGTCGCGCTCGATCTGGCGCAGCAGCACGACGAACTCGTCGCCGCCCAGGCGCGAGACCGTGTCCTCGGCGCGCATCGCCGTGCGCAGCCGCTCGGCGGTGGCGCGCAGCAGCTCGTCGCCGACGAAATGGCCGAGTGAATCGTTGACGCTCTTGAAGCGGTCGAGGTCGACGAACAGCACCGCGCAACGGCCGCCGGCGCGGCGGCAGGCGCCGATCGCCTGGCCGATGCGGTCCTCGAGCAGCAGCCGGTTGGGCAGCATGGTGAGCGGATCGTGCAGCACCATGTGCTTCAGCTCGGCATTCACTTTCTGCAGCGACGCGGCCATGCGCGCGGTGCGCACCGCCATGCGTGCGTCGAAGGCGGAGAGCACGCGCGTGGTGGAGAGGACGAGGAAGGTGACGAGGGCGATCGTGCCGGCCATCCAGGAGTTGTCCACCGTCGAGCCGGTGAGGCAGATGGTGTCGGGCGCGAACTGCGCCGCCGCCATGCCGGTGTAGTGCATGCCGGTAATGGCGAGGCCCATGATCACCGCGGCGATGTACTTGGCATACACCATCCACAGCGAGTCCTTGCGCAGCGTGAAGGCGATGGCGAGCGCGGCGAGCGAGGCGAGGATGGCGATGACGATCGAGGCGGCGAAGAGCAGCGCGTCGTATTGGATCGGCGGCGAAGTCTGCATCGCCGCCATGCCGGTGTAGTGCATCGAGGCGATGCCCAGGCCCATCAGCACGCCGCCCGGCAGCAGGTTCTTCCAGCCCAGGTTGTCGCGGCTCACCAGGTAGAGCGCGAAGCCCGAGACGACGATGGCGATCAGCATCGACAGCAGGGTCATCGGCACGTCGTAGCCCATCGGAATCGGCAGGCTGAAGGCGAGCATGCCGATGAAGTGCATCGACCAGATGCCGGTGCCCATGGAGAAGGCGCCGCCGAAGAGCCACAGCTTGGCGTTGCGGCCGCGCGAGGCGGTGATGCGCGTCGCGAGATCGAGCGCGGTGTACGAGGCGAGTACGGCGACGATGACCGACCCGACGACCAGCCAATAGCTGTAACTGCCGACCACGACGACCCCTCCCCAAAAGCGGCGCGGTCATGTTATCCAAATGTCCGGCCGCCAATTGAGGTCAAACTGCTCACTTCACACACATGGACACCCTGACGCACGCCCTTTCCGGGGTCCTGCTTGCACGGGCGACAGCCCCGAAGGACGCGCCGCCGCGCTCGCTTCCCCGTCGCATGGCCGCCGGCTTCCTCGCCTGCGCCGCGCCCGACCTCGACTTCGTGGTCGGTTTCGTCGGGCCGGTGCAATACCTGGAGAACCACCGCGGGGTCACGCACTCGCTGATCCTGCTGCCCCTGTGGGCCCTCGCCCTCTCGTGGCTGCTCGCGAAAATCCTGCGCCAGCCGGGCGGCTGGCGGGCGCTCTACGGCATCACCGCGATGGCCCTCGGCCTCCATGTCGCCGGCGATCTCATCACCAGCTACGGCACGATGATCCTGGCGCCGTTCTCGGACTGGCGCGCGGGCATCGGCACGACTTTCATCATCGATCTCTGGTTCAGCGGCATCATCGTCGTCGGCCTGGTTTTTTCTCTCATCCTGAGAAAGACAAGAATTGCCGCGACGGCGAGCCTGATCGCGCTGGTGGGCTACGTTGGCTTTCAATACCTGCAGCGCGAGCGCGCGCTGGAGTTCGCTGCGCAGCACGCGGCTCCCGGCGCCCGCATCACTGCTCATCCACGGCCAGTGTCGCCCTTCAACTGGACTGTCTATGTAAGCGATGACAGTACGCACCGCTTTGCGCACATCAATCTGGACCGGGAGGAAGTGAAGGCCTATCGTCCGGGCGACGGCTTCATTGCCAGGATCGATTCGCCCTACCTGCCGCTCGACAAGGCGATCTGGGTGGAGCGCAAGCGCTATGGCGAAGTGGACGAGCAGTTCATCGAGGCGGCATGGCGCTCCGAGCCGCTCGCCTTCTACCGCTGGTTCGCCGACCTGCCCGCGCTCGACGGCAAGGAAGGCAATTGCGCCTGGTTCGTCGACCTGCGCTTCGATACGCCGGGGCGCGGCGCGATGCCGTTCCGCTACGGCGCGTGCCGCGATGCGCCGGGACAGCCGTGGAGGTTGGCTACTTCTTGAACTGCTGCAGGAATCGGTCGGCGAGCTGAGGCTGGCCGGAATAGGCGTCGAGCGTCTTCTGCATCGTCTCGTCGAGCGCGGCGAGGCGCTCACCGGGCGCGGGATGGGTCTTGAACATCAGCGCGAGGCCTGAATCCTGCGCGTTCATCGCCTGCAGCGTCTGCAGTACTGCCGGCAGGCCGTAGCTGTCGTAGCCGGCGCGGGCGGCGATCACGACGCCGAGGCGGTCGGCTTCCAGCTCGTCGGACTTGTCGAGGCCGCGCGTGTACATCTCCGAGCCGAACGAGACCAGCTTGTCGCGCACGTCGGCGCGCTGGTTGCGCAGCGCCTGGTTGAGCGCGTCGCCGGCGAGCGAGGTCTGCGCGCCCTTCTGGATTGCCTTGAGATGGTGCTTGCGCAGCACGTGCGAGATCTCGTGCGCCAGCACGCCCGCCAGCTCCGCCTCGCTTTTCATGCGCTCGACCAGGCCGCGCGTGACGAAGATCGTGCCGCCGGGCACGGCGAAGGCGTTGAGCTGCGGCGCCTCGAGCACGCCGAACTGCCAGGGCAGGTCGGGGCGCTCGGTCTGCAGCGCGAGCCAGCGGCCGACGCGGTTCACGTAGCGCTGCAGGTTCTCGTCCTTCGCCAGCGGCGCGGCGCCGAGCAGGCGGGAGGCGAGGTCGCTGCCGATCTGGATCTCCTCGGGCTCGGCGATGTCGGTCGTCGCCTTGACGACGTTCTTGGTGGTGTCGAGCAGCTTGTTGATGTTCAGCCGGTCGAGATTGAACTGCGCGTGTGAAGTGCCGACCCAGCAGAGGATCGTGAAAAGGAAAATCCTCATTTCGGATACTCCACACGCTGTGCCTTCAGCTTGCCGCCCTCGGCGAAGCCGCTCGAAGCCTGCTTCGATTCGGCGTAGCCCTGCAGCTTCTTCAGCTCGCCCGGGTTGGGGCGCGCGGTCTTGAGGTCGTTCTCGTCCAGGCCGCGCACGCCGGTCGTGACTTGCGTGCCGCTCGAGCCGCTGCGGGCAACGTTCACCGCCTGGCCGATGCCGCTGTCGCCGCGCTTCGCCGCACCGGGACCGCCGTAGCGCAGCGCGAGCATCTTCACCCAGCCTTCGGCGCCGGCCTGCGTCTTCACGCGCACCCAGCCGCCGCTGCGCTCGCCGGCGTCGACCGCCGCGTTGGCAGCGAGCTCGCTGATGGTGGCGGCGTCGCTCGCCGGCTGCGCCTTGAGGTCCGAGGCGCGCACGAGCGTCGCGGGCTCGGCTTGCGCCAGCAGCGGCAAAAACAGCAGGGCGAACAGGAATTTCATGTCTTTCTCTTCGGCTCGAACAACTCTACCGGTTGCGCGCGGCCTTTGACAGGAAATGTACCGCAATGGACGAACTCGAAGGCGTCGCCGCAGAGGTCGGCCGTGTCCTTCGACACCAGCACGCGGCGCTTCGCGTCCTTGGTGAGGCCCTCGATGCGGCTGGCCAGGTTCACGGTGTCGCCGATGGCGGTGTACTCGAGGCGCTTCTGCGAGCCCATCAGGCCGACCACCGCCGATCCCGAGTGCACGCCGATGCCGACGTCGAAGCCCGAGTCCGCGGCTCCCAGCGCGCGCTTGAAGGCGGCGAGGGTGTCGACCATCTCGAGCGCGCAGGCGACCGCGTG
>JAXDQC010000187.1:0-18256 GCA_034668045.1 Betaproteobacteria bacterium
CCGCAACCTCGGCGCGGCGGGCGTCGAGCGCTGGGTCAAGCTCGAGCAGGCCGATATCCTCGAGCGCGCCGCGCCCGAGCCGTCAGGCGTGATGGTCGCCAACCCTCCGTACGGCGAGCGCATCGGCAGCCCCGAGGAGCTAGCGGCCCTCTATCCCAAGCTCGGCGACGCGCTGAAGAAAAAGTTCGCCGGCTGGAACTGCTTCTTCTTTACCGCCGATCAGCGCATGGCGAAGCTGATCCGGCTGCAGCCCTCGCGGCGCACGCCGCTGTGGAACGGCGCGATCGAGTGCCGGCTGTACGAATTCAGGGTCGTTTCAGGCAGCAATAGAGGGTGAATGCACGTGCTCGGGCCGCGCGCCCAGGCCGACCATGCGAGCCGGGATGCCGCGCAGCCAGCGGGAGCGCGCGAGCGCCCTGACGAGAAGCGGCGGCTTGATGCCGTCGCGGTCCTCCAGGACGCGCTTCAGGATGTTGTTCTGCACCACCACCTGGAAGCCCTGCGTGAGGCGCGTCGGGAACTCGCGCCGGCGCTGCACCTTCTGTAGCGCTTCCAGCGCGAAGTCGCCGTTGTACAGAATGTTGGCGGCCGCGACCGCATCCTGGATCGCCAGGTTGATGCCGACCCCGCCGACCGGCGACATGGCGTGCGCCGCGTCGCCGATGCAAAGCAGGCCCGGGCGGCACCACTCGCGCAGGCGATTGACCTGCACCGTGAGCAGCTTTGCGTCATCCCAGGAACGGATCTCTCCCATGCGCTCGCCGGCGAGGCGCATCAGCCCGCCGATGGTGGCGCGGAAAGCGTCCAGCCCCTTTCGCTGGATGGCTTCGAGGCCGCCCTTGGCGATGACGAACGCGCACTGCCAGTAGTCGCCGCGGTTCAGCATCACCAGGATGCTGCCGCTGTCGAAGCGCGCCATGGTGTCGGGCGAGTCTTCCGGCCGGCGCGAAAGGCGGAACCAGAGAACGTCGATCGGCGCCGCCAGATCGATGACTGGCAGCTGCGCGAGCTCACGCACATGCGAGTGCCGGCCGTCGGCGCCGATCACCAGGTCGGCGCGGATCTCCAGCGCCCCTGCTCTTACGCCGACCACCTTCTCGCTTTCGAACAGCAGGGCCGTGACCTCGGTCTGCATCATGAGCTGGAAGCCGGGATAGCCCTTGCCATGCCGGGCGAGGAAGTCGAGGAAATCCCATTGCGGGATCATGGCGATGTAGGGGCAGCGCACCGGCAGGCGGCTGAACTCGGCGATGGGGAAGGACAGCTCGCCGAACTGCGCGCGCAGCTCGGTTACCTTCTGGTGCGGCAGCCGCAGGAACTCTTCCAGCAGGCCGAGCTCATGCAGCACCTCGAGGGTCGAGGGATGAATGGTGTCGCCGCGGAAGTCGCGCAGGAAGTCGCGGTGCTTCTCGAGCACCATCACCCGGATGCCGGCCCGCGCGAGCAGGAACCCGAGCATCATGCCCGCCGGTCCGCCGCCGGCGATGCAGCACTGGGCCTCGCTCTTCATCGTCGCATCTTAGCGCCGGCTCCCAGCGCAGGCGGAGCTTTCGCATGAGCTCGAGCGCATCGAAGGGCGCTTTCACCTTCATGTCGTTGTCGAAATAGACGTAGACGTCCTTGCCGGCCCGGTCCCAGGCACGGATGCGCCGCGCCCATTGGGCGAGCGCGCGCTTCGTATAGCCGCTGCTGTAGATCTTCACATCGCCGTGCAGCCGCACGTAGACGAAATCCGAAGTGACATCGAACATCCGCGGCCACTTGCCGGCGGTGTCGGCGACCACAAGGCCGATGTCGTGCTCTTTGAGCAGCGCGACGAATTCCGGGCAGATGAAGCTCGGATGCCGCACCTCGATTGCGTGGCGGAGCTTGCGCCGTCCGTCCACGGCCAGGCGCGCCCGGCCCTTGAGGCGTGCATCGCGTCGGCGGGCGAGTGAAAGAGCGTCTTGCGTATTTCTCGGCAGCTTGGAAAAGAAATCTTCAAGGCGCGCGGCGTCGAAGCGAAACGTCGGCGGGAACTGCCACAGGAAAGGCCCCAGCTTCTCGCGCAGGTTGAAGATGCCGGAGGCGAAGAAGTTGGCGAGGGGCTTGTCGATCTCCTTCAGGCGCCGCAGGTGAGTGATGTAGCGCGAGCCCTTGACGGCGAAAAGGAAGTGCGGCGGCGTCTCGTCGTACCACGCCTGGTAATACTCCGGCCTCTGCAGAGAATAGAAGGAGCCGTTGATCTCGACGGTGGGGAAATTACGCGCGGCGAACGCGAGCTCGCTTCGCTGCGGCAGGCCCTCGGGGTAGAACACGCCGCGCCACGGCTCGTAGCGCCAGCCCGAGATGCCGACCCGGATCACGCGAAGCGGATCTTCTTCAGCGAGACGAGCTTTTTCGCCCTGGCGAGCTGCTCTTCGTCGGTGAGGTCGAGCCGCAGCGGCGTCATCGACACGTAGCCGCGCTCGAACGCCCAGCGGTCGGTGTCTTCGTCGGTGCCTTCGACCGGCACGACGGTGAACCAGTAGTGCGTACGCCCCATCGGGTCCTTGCCGGGAACGACCTTGCCGTCGTAGTGGCGCACCGACTGGCGCGTCCAGAGGATGCCGCGCGGCGCGCCGCCCGGGAAGTTCACATTGACCAGCGGCAGCTCCGGCGCGGCGACGAGGATCTCCAGCACCGAGCCGATCCAGGGCTTGATCAGCTCGAAATCCGGCGGCGAGGCTTCCGGCGCCGGTACGCTGAAGGCGATGCCGCGCAGGCCGAGGAGCGACGCCTGCCGGGCGCCGGACAGCGTGCCGGAGTGCCACATGGCGTTGCCGAGGTTCGGCCCGAGGTTGACGCCCGAGAGCACCAGCTCGACGTTCTCCCAGACGCTGGCGCCGAGGTTGACGCAGTCGGCAGGCGTGCCGTTGACGCGCCAGGCGTCGAGGCCGCCGGCGAGCCCGGTGCGCTTGTAGCTCAGCGGCCGCGAGGCGGTGATCGAATGTGCCGCCGAGGACATCTCGACGTCGGGCGCGACGATCCGCACTTCGCCGAATCGGGCGGCTGCCTGCGCCAAAGCGGCTATGCCCGGGCTATAGACGCCGTCGTCGTTGGTGACCAGTATCCTCATGATGCATTTCCAGCAATTACCGTGCGCGTCACGCTGATCCACAATCCGGGCGCGGGCCGGCGCGTGAGCGAGGCCAAGGACCTGAAAACCGTCCTGCGCCGTGCCGGGCACGAAGTGAACTACCAGTCCTCGAAGGAGGACGGCTGGAAGCTCGCGCTGAAAGAAGATGCCGACTTGGTCGTCATCGCCGGCGGCGACGGCACGGTCGGGCGCGTCGTGCGCTGCATGGCGGGCCGCGACGTGCCGCTCGCACTTCTCCCGTCGGGAACGGCGAACAACATCGCCCGCACCCTGGGGCAGCTGGAGCGCCCGTTCGAGGAGCTGGTGCGCGGCTGGGAAAGCGCGCGCGTGGTGCGGCTCGATGTCGGCCATGTCGCCGGGCCATGGGGCGAGCGCAACTTCGTGGAAGGCGTCGGCGTCGGGGTATTCGCCGATCTGTTGGCTCGTTCCGAGATGGAAAAGCGGGAAAAGAAGAAAAAAAAGCGCGGCGCGAAGCGCAAGGCGCCCGTCGAGGAGGGAATGCGCCGCGTCCAGCAGCAAGTCCACGAGGCCGAGCCGCTGGAGGTTTTTGCCCGGCTCGACGGTCGGGACATCTCGGGGCGATACCTGATGCTGGAGGCGGTGAACCTGCGCTATGTCGGGCCGAATCTGCATCTCGCCGCCGACAGCACGCCGGGCGACGGCCAGTTCGACGTGGTCCTCGTCACCGAGGCGGAGCGCGCGCGCCTCGTCCACTACCTCGACCACTGGCAGGACAACCGGGACCGGCTCGCGATCCTGCCGACCGTGAAAGGCAGCAGGCTGCAGCTCGAATGGCACGGCTTCCCGCTGCACATCGACGACAAGCTGAAGCCCGGCGCGAAGGCGAAGCCGAGCGAGGTCGCCGGACTGGTCGACGCGCGCATCAACGGCACGGGAGTGAGATTCCTGGTGCCGGACTCGAAGAACCGGCGCGACTAGCTCAGCGGTCGACGCTGTCTTCCCGGTTGAGAGTGAGCTCGGCTCGCTGATCGGGCCGCTTCTCCTGCCATTCCTTCCAGCCCCTCGTCTGCGCGTCGTCGGCAAAGGATTTGTACTTCTCGAGCCAACCGTCCGTCTCCGCAGTCTTGGTCACGATCTGGGTCTCGGTCAGCCATTCACGGAACTTCGGGTTGCCGGTGGCGAACTCCGGGTCGCCGCCCTCGTTGCGTATGGGACGCAACTGCAAGCCGCGGCCGTGCACATAGCGCATGAGCACGTAGTAACGCTTGCCGGCATCGACATTGGCGTCCAGGAAATGGCCGAAACCGACGGAGTTGCTCATGAACAGGTGATTCCCCGGGACGACGCTGACCACCATCTTCGTCTTCGGGCCAACCGTTCCCAGCAGTTCCTTCTGACCGCCCTTGACCTCATAGACATGGCCGAGCATGGAAAACAGGTTACCCGGACTGAGGAACACGATCTGAGCCTTGTCCGCAGGCGGCGGTGGCGTGGTCTGGTCCGCAGCGGGAGCGAACAGCGGCGGTGCCGGCGTTACGCAGGCCGCGAGGAGCAGGAAGGCGCTGCTCGCAACGAAGCGGAGGGTTCTCATGAACGAAATCATCCCACGACCGTTGACGCTTTTTCGAGGTGAATATTCACCGCCGCGGCGACCGCAAGCGAGAGGCCCGCGATCGCCTCGAACCAGATGGTCAGGTTGGCGGCCAGCGTGTGCTCGGAGCACAAAGCAAGGGTGTAGTGGGTGAGCGCGTCCAGCCCGAGCGCGCCGTAGGCGCCGACCAGCAAGGCAGCAAGCGCGCGCAGGCCGAACCTTCCGACGACGAGGCTGGCAACCCCGACGCTCGAGATGGCGAGCCATGCGAGGTAGACCTTCTCGCGCGTGAGCCACGCGGGCATGTTCGGGTAGAAGGCGATGTACTCGGCGTTGTGGACAAAGTGCAGGAGGGTCGCCAGGAAGTACGTCGCGAAGAGCACCTGGATGTGTCTCGGCATCATGAAAAAGGGCGCTCGCGCGCCCTTTCCGTTTCTCTCGCGATCGACCTTAGACGATGTCGAGGTGCTCGATGCCCTTGGTAAGGTCCTTGTCCTTCGAGTCCTTGCCGTGCAGCTTGATGTTGAGGCGGACCTCGTTGGTGGAATCGGCGAAGCGCAGCGCGTCCTCGTAGCTGATCCGCCCGCCCTCGTAGAGGTCGAACAGCGCCTGGTCGAAGGTCTGCATGCCGAGCTCACGCGACTTCTTCATGATTTCCTTGATCTCGTGGATCTCGCCCTTGAAGATGAGATCGGCGATCAGCGGCGAGTTGAGCAGCACTTCGATCGCGGCGGCGCGTCCCTTGCCCTCTTTGGTCGGGATCAGGCGCTGCGAGATCACGGCCTTGAGGTTGAGCGACAGGTCCATGAGGAGCTGCTGGCGGCGCGCCTCGGGGAAGAAGTTGATGATCCGGTCCATCGCCTGGTTGGAGTTGTTGGCGTGCAGCGTGCCGAGCGCCAGGTGGCCGGTCTCGGCGAAGGCGACCGCGTGCTCCATCACCTCCATGTCGCGGATCTCGCCGATCAGGATCACGTCGGGCGCCTGGCGCAGGGTGTTCTTCAGCGCCGCCTCCCAGGAGTCGGTATCGACGCCGACCTCGCGCTGGGTGATGAGGCAGTTGTGGTGCGGATGGACATACTCGACCGGGTCCTCGATGGTGATGATGTGGCCGTGCGAGTTGGCGTTGCGGTAGCCGATCATCGCCGCGAGCGAGGTCGATTTGCCCGAGCCCGTGCCGCCGACGAAGAGCACCAGGCCGCGCTTGGTCATCGCCACGTCCTTCAGGACTGGCGGCAGCTTCAGGTCCTCGAACTTCGGGATGGTGGTGGTGATGACGCGCATCACCCCGCCGACCATCCCCTGCTGGACGAAGCAGTTGACGCGGAAGCGGCCGATGCCGGTCGGGGCGATGGCGAAGTTGCACTCCTTCTTCGCCTCGAACTCGGCGGCCTGCTTGTCGTTCATGATCGCGCGCACCAGCATCGCCGTGTGCTGCGCGGTGAGCGCCTGCTGCGACACCGGCGTCATCTTGCTGTCGATCTTCATCGCCGGCGGGAAGCCGGCGGTGATGAAGAGGTCCGAGCCCTTCTTGGCGATCAGCGCGCGCAGAAGGTCGTAGATGAATTTCGTTGCCTGTTCGCGTTCCATGCCGTTTTCTCCTGCCTTTTGACTGCTGGTGCTGTTAGCCCGCGAAGTTGTCTTTGTTCATCGCTTTGCTGCGCGCCTCGGCCGACGAGACGATGTTCCGCTGCACCAGCTCCTGCAGGTTCTGGTCGAGCGTCTGCATGCCGATCTGCCGGCCGGTCTGGATCGCCGAGTACATCTGCGCGATCTTGTTCTCGCGGATCAGGTTGCGGATCGCCGGCGTGCCGATCATGATTTCGTGCGCGGCAACCCGGCCGCCGCCGTCCTTGGTCTTGAGCAGCGTCTGCGAGATCACCGCGCGGATCGACTCGGAGAGCATCGAGCGCACCATCTCCTTTTCCGCCGCCGGGAACACGTCGACGATCCGGTCGATCGTCTTCGCGGCCGAGGAGGTGTGCAGAGTGCCGAACACCAGGTGGCCGGTCTCCGCGCCCGACAGGGCGAGGCGGATGGTTTCCAGGTCGCGCATCTCGCCGACCAGGATCACGTCCGGGTCCTCGCGCAGCGCGCTACGCAGCGCGTTCGAGAACGACAGCGTGTGCGGCCCGACCTCGCGCTGGTTGATCAGGCATTTCTTCGACTCGTGCACGAACTCGATCGGGTCCTCGATGGTGAGGATGTGGCCGTGCTCGGTCTCGTTCTTGTGATTGACCATGCCGGCGAGCGTGGTCGACTTGCCCGAGCCGGTCGGTCCGGTGACCAGCACGATGCCGCGCGGCTGGTCCGAGATCTCCTCGAAGATCTTCGGGCACTTCAGCTCCTCGAGCGACAGGATCTTCGACGGGATGGTCCGCATCACGG
Organism: Betaproteobacteria bacterium; assembly: GCA_034668045.1. Classification (GTDB taxonomy): domain Bacteria; phylum Pseudomonadota; class Gammaproteobacteria; order Burkholderiales; family SG8-39; genus SCGC-AG-212-J23. Next base: position 7,056 of record JAXDQC010000187.1, read on the forward strand.
CGGCCGCGCCGCGCTGCTGCACGAAAGCGTTGACGCGGAAGCGCGCCAGGTTCGGCACCGCGAACGAGAAGTCGAGCTCGAGGTTTTCCTCGTAGTACTTGCGCTGCCCGTCGTTCATGATGTCGTAGATCATCGAGTGCACGTCCTTGTGCTCGAGGGCGGGCACGTTGATGCGGCGCACGTCGCCGTGCACCCGGATCATCGGCGGCAGGCCGGAAGACAGGTGCAGGTCGGACGCCTTGTTCTTGACGACGAAGGCGAGCAGCTCGGTCAAATCCATTACAATCCTCCCGGACGCGAAACGCGAAAAATTCCGCGCTATTTCAGAGGATTATGGCAACAATTGCCGACAACCTGCAAGACATTAAAGCGCGCCTCGGCCGCGCGCGCGGGGTGACTTTGTTGGCAGCGTCGAAAAGTCAGCCGATCGAGTCGATGCGAGCGGCGGCTGCAGCCGGACAGAAGGCGTTCGGCGAGAACTACGTGCAGGAAGCGATTGAAAAAATGAGCGTCCTGCCGGGCCTGGAGTGGCACCTCATCGGCTCTCTCCAGAGCAACAAGACGCGCGTTGTCGCCGAGCGCTTCGACTGGGTACAAACCGTGGCGAGTGAAAAAATTGCACGCCGCCTCTCCGAGCAACGCCCGGCGGGCGTGCCGCCGCTCAACGTGCTGATCCAGGTGAATGTCTCGGCAGAGTCGACCAAGTCCGGCGTCGCTCCCGAGGAAGTGAAATCCCTTGCGGAAAGCATGAAAGACCTCAAAGGCATTCGCCTGCGGGGCCTGATGGCCATTCCCGAACCGGGCGCGGACCGCTCGCGTTATCGTTCCGTGAAGTCGCTTTACGACAGCCTGAAGAACGAATACCGCTTCGATACGCTGTCCGTCGGCATGTCGGACGACATGGACGTCGCGATCGCCGAAGGCTCGACCATGGTGAGGATCGGCACGGCGATCTTCGGTGCCCGGAAAAAGCACAAGAGCGCGGCATGAAAATCACCTTCCTCGGCGGCGGCAACATGGCGGGCGCGCTGATCGGCGGCCTGATCGCCAGGGGCAGCGACGCGCGCTCGATCTCGGTGATCGAGATGAGCCCGGCGGCGCGCGAGAAGCTGGGCGCCCGCTATCCGGTCCATCTCTCCACCGCACCCGACGCGGCGATGCAGGGCGCGGAGGTGCTGGTGGTCGCGGTCAAGCCCCAGGACATGAAGGCCGCCTTGGCGTCCGTTGCCGGTTTTCCGAAGGAAAAACTCATCGTCAGCGTCGCCGCGGGCATCACGCTGAAGACCCTTTCGCGCTGGCTCGGCGGGCATCGCAAGATCGTGCGCTGCATGCCCAACACGCCCGCGCTGATCGGCGCCGGCATCACGGGGCTCTACGCTTCGCCCGAAGTGGAGAAGAGTGAACGGGAAAAAGCCGAAACGATCCTGCGCGCGGTCGGCGACGTGGTGTGGATGCCCGAGGAGCGGCTGCTCGATCCGGTGACGGCGGTCTCCGCCAGCGGTCCGGCCTACGTCTTCTGGTTCATCGAGCAGCTCGCGGCGAGCGCTGAGAAGCTCGGCATCCCGAAGGACGCGGCGCTGAAGCTGGCGAAACAGACCGTGCTCGGCGCGGCGCAGCTGGCCTCCGCAAGCCCCGATTCCCCGGAAACATTGAGAAAAAACGTAACCTCGAAAGGCGGCACCACCGAGGCGGCGCTGAAGGTGTTCGACCAGGAGAAGCTCGCCGAGCGCTTCGCGCGCGCGGTGGCGGCGGCGTCGAAGCGCGGCGAAGAGCTCGGCAAGGAACTCGGGGGCGACTGATGTTCGGCCAGATCGGCATCTACCTCGTCGATACGCTGTTCGGCTTCTTCGTCCTGCTGCTGCTCGCGCGCTTTCACTTCCAATGGCTGCGCGTGCCCTTCCGCAACCCGGTCGGCGAGTTCGTGCTGGCGACGACGAGCTGGATGGTCATGCCGGTGCGGCGGGTGATCCCGGGGCTCGCGGGGCTCGACACGGCGACGCTGCTACTCGCCTGGACGCTGCAAGCCCTTTGCCTATGGGCGATCGCGTCCATGAAGGGGATTGACCCCACGGTCTTCGAGCTGGTGGCGCGCGCCGCGCTCGATCTCCTGCGCTACAGCCTCTACATCCTCGTGTTCGCGATCCTCGTCCAGGTGATCTTCTCCTGGATCAATCCGTACGCGCCGATGGCGCCGGTGTTCAATGCCATGACGGGGCCGTTCCTGCGGCCATTGCGGCGCTTCATCCCGCCGCTCGGTGGCGTCGACCTGACGCCGCTCGTGCTGCTCATCGTCATCCAGGTCGTCCTGATCGTCCTCGCCAACGTCTGAGCCCTAGCGGGCGAAGCGCTGCTCTTCCGGGTAGGGGAAGACGTCCTCCTGCTCGCCGGCGCGCACCTTGTCCTGCTTGGCGCGCCAGAAGGCCGGATCGAGAAGGTCGCGGTGGTACTCGTAGAAGATCTCTCGCGCCTTGGGGTCGGCGACGAGGAAGCGATCGAATTGCTCGGGAAAGACGTCGTTCTCGCCGACCGACCAGTAGGGCTCGGCCTGCATTTCCTCCTCGTAGCTCGCCGCCGGCGGGATGCGGCGGAAGGAGAGCTCGGTCATCGGCGCGATCTCGTCGTAGTCGTAGAAGACGACGCGATCGTGGCGCGTGACGCCGAAGTTCTTCAGCAGCATGTCGCCCGGGAAGATGCCGGCGCCGGCAAGCTCCTTGATCGCCTGGCCGTACTCGCGCAGCGCGGTGCGCAGGCCGGCCTCGTCGCCGTCGCGCCGGCAGTCCTCGAGGTGGATGTTGAGCGGCTGCATGCGCCGCTCGATGTAGACGTGGCCGAGGACGAGCTGGTCGCCCTCGATGCCGACGCTGGCGGCGCATTCGGTCTGCAGCTCCTGCAGGAGCCTGGGCTCGAAGCGCTCGAGCGGCAGCGCGACCAGCGAGTACTCGAGCGTGTCGGCCATGCGCCCGACCCGGTCGTGCAGCTTTACCAGCTGGTATTTCTCCATCACCGTCTGCCGGTCGATCTCTTTCGGCGGCGCGAAATGATCGCGGATCACCTTGAAGACGTAGGGGAAGGAGGGCAGGGTGAAGACCAGCATCACCATGCCCTTGATGCCCGGCGCGACGACGAAGCGGTCGGTCGAATGGCGCAAGTGGTAGTGCAGGTCGCGATAGAAAAGCGTCTTGCCCTGCTTCGCGAGGCCGACCGACATGTAGAGCTCGGTGCGAGGCTTCTTCGGCAGGATCCAGCGCAGGAAGGAGATGTACGCCGCCGGTGCTTCCATGTCGACGAAGAAATAGGCGCGGGCGAAGGAGAAGAGGATGAGGAGCTGGTCCTCGCCGCCGATCAGGGTGTCGAGGTAGAGCTCGCCGCGCTCGTTCTGCAGGATCGGCACGGCGAAGGGCACGTCGCGGTGATCGTTGATCACGCGGCCGACGATGTAGGCGGCCTTGTTGCGGAAGAAGAGCGAGGCGAGGACCTGGATCTGCAGGTCTGGCTGGGCGCGCGCCGGGCGGGGAAAGTGAGCGCGCAGCGCGTGGATGACGTTGCGCAGGTCGCGCTCCGGGTTCTCCCAGCGGTTCTTCAGGCCGTAGCTCGTGGCGATGCGCCGGAAGCTCCTCTTCAGGCCGTCTTTCAGCGGGTAGTAGCAGCGGTAGCTCGGCGACTCGCCCTCGAGATGCTCGGTCGCGACCGCCGGTCGCCAGAAAATGAACTCGTTGTGGTAGTGACGCCGGTGCAGCACCGCGCAGGCGACCGAGTTGTAGAAGGTCTCGGCGCATTCGGGCTGCCGGTGCTCGTGCAGCAGGCCGATGTAGGCGAGCTTGACGCCTCGCCAGAGCGCCTCGTCCGCCGCCGCGTCGGGAAAGCCGGCGAGCAGGAGGTCGACCGCTTCCTGCACGCGCCGGTCGTACATCAGGATCCGCTCTCGGGCGAGCTCGCGCATCTCCCGCCAGGCGGCGCGCTCGAACAGCGCCTTCGCCTCGATCGCCGCCTCGCGAAAGACGCGGTAGTGCTTGTCGAAGCCGGCGAGGATCGCCTGCGCGAGCTCGCCGGCGCGGTCTACGCCGCGGCGAGCTTCGGCTTTTTCTGCGAGTCGAAGAATTGCGCGTCCTCGGTGGAGCCGTGCAGCGCCGTGGTCGAGGCCTTGCCAGCCGTCACCACCTGCGTCACCAGGTCGAAGTAGCCGGTGCCCACCTCGCGCTGGTGCTTGACCGCGGTGAAGCCTTTCTCGGCGGCGGCGAACTCCTTCTGCTGCAGCTCGACGAAGGCGGTCATGTTGTCGCGCGCGTAGCCGTGCGCGAGCTCGAACATCGAGTAGTTGAGCGAGTGGAAGCCCGCGAGGGTGATGAACTGGAACTTGTAGCCCATCGCGCCGAGCTCGCGCTGGAACTTGGCGATGGTCGCGTCGTCGAGATTGCGTTTCCAGTTGAACGACGGCGAGCAGTTGTAGGCCAGCATCTTGCCCGGGTGCTTCTTCTGCACGCCCTCGGCGAATCTGCGCGCAAACTCGAGATCCGGCGTTCCCGTCTCGCACCACACCATGTCGGCGTACTCGGCGTAGGCGATGCCGCGCGAGAGCGCCTGCTCGAAGCCTTTTTTCGTGCGGTAGAAGCCCTCGGAGGTGCGCTCGCCGGTGAGAAACGGCTTGTCATTCTCGTCGACGTCGGTGGTGACGATGTCCGCCGCCTCGGCGTCAGTGCGCGCGAGCAGCACCGTCGGTACGCCCATGACGTCGGCTGCGAGGCGCGCGGCGACCAGCTTCTGCACCGCTTCCTGCGTCGGCACCAGCACCTTGCCGCCCATGTGGCCGCACTTCTTGACCGAGGCGAGCTGGTCTTCGTAGTGCACGCCGGCCGCGCCGGCGTCGATCATCGCCTTCATCAGCTCGAAGGCGTTCAGCACGCCGCCGAAGCCCGACTCGGCGTCGGCGACGATCGGCGCGAACCAGTCGATGTCTCCCTTGCCTTCCATCGTCTGGATCTGATCGGCGCGCATCAGCGCGTTGTTGATCCGCTTCACTACCGTCGGCACCGAGGACACCGCGTAGAGCGACTGGTCGGGATACATGGAGAGCGAGTCGTTCGCGTCGGCCGCCACCTGCCAGCCGGAGAGATAGATCGCCGGCACGCCGGCCTTCACCTGCTGCATCGCCTGGTTGCCGGTGAGCGCGCCAAGCGAGTTCACGAACGGCTTTTCGTGGCAGAGCTTCCAGAGTTTTTGCGCGCCGCTCTTCGCCAGCGTGTGCTCGATCTGCAGGCTGCCGCGCAAACGCACCACGTCTTCGGCGCTGTAGCCTCGCTTCACGCCTTTCCAGCGCGGGTTCGTTTCCCAGTCCTGCTTGAGGGTCTCGACTTCTTTTTGTCGCTGATTCACGTTCTCTCCGGTTGTTTGGCGGTAGCAAAACAGACTACCGCCACTGTGCGCCGCGCAATGCGATGCAGCAACCTTCCGACCGGATCATGTTCGGTGCAACAAAACAAGGATTTACAGTGGCTTACCGACCTTCAATTTCACAATGCGGAGCCGTTTTTCAAGAAATGCTGCTTTGCACTATCCACCGCTGCGGGATCCCCAAGGAAGCCGGCGCGCCGCGTATGTCTGGACGACCGGACCGTCTCCAAAGCGCTGCCGGAAAACATCCACCGCTCTCAAGCGCTTGGCGCGAAAGCGCGTGCGCGCCGGCCCTTGGGCGAGGTGTTCCTCGGTCGCGAGCTTGCTGATGGCGATGCCGAGAAAAACCCTCGGCATGCTCGGCCACTGGCTGGCAAGGAAGTATTGCCGCGGCTGCTTCAGGCGTGGGCGGCGCTTCGGGTGCTTCAGGTGATGGAAGCGAGGGCGCCAGGGCACGCGTGCCGGCCTACGTCTGAACGAGCCTGCGGTGGCGGTGGACGCTCATGAGGATGCCGGCGCCGATGAAGAGCGTCAGGAGCGCGGTGCCGCCATAGGAGAGGAAGGGCAGCGGCACGCCGACCACGGGCAGGATGCCCGAGACCATGCCCATGTTGACGAAGGCATAGGTGAAGAACATGAGCGCGATCGCGCCGGCGAGGAGCCGGGCGAACACGGTCGCGGCCGCGGTGGCGATCATCAGCGCGCGGGCGATGAGGAGCGAATAGAGGACGAGCAGCAGGATGTTGCCGATCAGGCCGAACTCCTCGGAGAAGACGGCGAAGATGAAGTCGGTGTGCCGCTCGGGAATGAACTCGAGGTGCGCCTGCGTGCCGTTCAGCCAGCCCTTGCCGGAGAAGCCGCCCGAGCCGACGGCGATGGTCGACTGGATGATGTGGTAGCCGGCGCCGAGCGGGTCGGTGGTCGGGTCGAGCAGCGTGAGAATCCGTCGGCGCTGGTAGTCGTGCAGGAAGCCCCAGGCGAGCGGCGTCACCGCCATGCCGAGGCCGGCCAGGGTGGCGAGCACCTTCCAGCTGATGCCGGCGAAGAAGATGACGTAGAAACCCACAGCGCCGACCAGCGCCGCAGTACCGAGGTCGGGCTGGCGCACGATCAGGCCGAAGGGCACGAGCAGGATGAGCGCGGCCACCGCGAAGTGGCGCAGCTTCAGGCTCGACTCCTTGCGGTGGAAGTACCACGCCAGCATGAGCGGCAGGGCGAGCTTCATCATTTCGGAAGGCTGGAAGCGGGTTACCCCGACATGCAGCCAGCGCCGCGCGCCGTTGACCACGTCGCCGAAGAGCGCCACGGCGACGAGGAAGGCGAGGCCGATCACGTACGCCGGCACGGCGAAGCGCATCATGGTTTGCGGCGCGACCTGCGCGATGAGCCACATGGCCGCCAGCGCGACGGCGAGGTTGACCGCCTGGCCGACGACCCGCGACGGGTTTTCGTAGCTCGCCGAGAAGAGCGTCGCCAGGCCGAGCAGCGAAAGCGAAAGCAGGACCATCAGCAGGCCGGGGTCGATCCCCTCCGCGATACGCGAGCCGATGCGGCGGAATGGCAGCCGCGCTTCAAGCATAGCCATCAGTCGTTGTCCTCGCCTTCGGCCGACTCGTCTTCCGGCGTCGGGTTCTGCATCCCCGGCGGCACCTTGCCGAGCAGGAAGTAGTCGAGCACCGTGCGCGAGATCGGCGCCGCCGCGCGTGCGCCGAAGCCGCCGTTCTCGACGATGACCGCGAGGGCGATCTTCGGACTCTCGAGCGGCGCGAAGGCGATGAAGAGCGAGTGGTCGCGGAAGCGCTCGGCGACCTTCGATTCGTCGTACTTCTCACCCTGTTTCATGCCGATCACCTGCGCGGTGCCGGTCTTGCCGCCGCTCGTGTACTGCGCGCCGGCGAAGGCGCGCGCGCCGGTGCCTTCCTTGTTCACTCCCTGCATCGCCCGCTTCACGAAATCGATGTGCTCGGCCTTCAGCCGCGCGCGCATCGTCACTTCGGGCTCGACCTGGCGCCGCTCCCCGGTACGCGGGTTGTCGACCTGCGCGACCAGACGCGGCTTGTGCATCGTGCCGCCGTTGACGAGCGTCGCCATCGCCTGCGCGAGTTGCAGCGGCGTGTAGGCGTTGTAGCCCTGGCCGATGCCGATCGAGATGGTCTCGCCCGCGTACCACCTCTGCTGCTCGGGCCGCTTGAAGCGCCTCTGCTTCCACTCGGGCGAGGGCAGCACGCCGATTGCCTCGCCCGCGAGGTCGATGCCGCTCTTCGCGCCGAAGCCGAAGTTCTTCATGAAGGCGGCGATCGCGTCGATGCCCATGTCGTTAGCGAGCTGGTAGTAGTACGTGTCGGAGGAGACGACGATCGACTTGTACAGGTCTACGGTGCCATTGCCGCCGGGCTTGGAGTCGCGGAAGCGCCGGCCGCCGAACTCGAAGTAGCCCGGATCGTGGATCGTGCTGTTGTAGCGACGCTTGCCGGTCTCGAGCGCGGCCATCGCCATGAAGGGCTTGAAGGTCGACCCCGGGGGATAGACGCCGGAAATGGCGCGGTTGTTGAGCGGCTTGTCGATGTTGCTGTTCAGCTCCGCCCAATACTGCGGGTCGATGCCGTCGACGAACTGGTTCGGGTCGAAGCCGGGCTTGGAGACCATCGCCAGGATGTCGCCGGTCGCCGGCTCGATCGCCACCAGCGCGCCGCGCCGCTCGCCGAAGGCGCTCTCGGCGACGCGCTGCAGGCGCATGTCGAGCGTGAGCGTGACGTTGTTGCCCGGCTGCGAAGGGGTGCGCGAGAGCGTGCGGATGCCGCGCCCGGCGGCGTCGATCTCGACCTGCTCGAAGCCGGTCGTGCCGTGCAGCTCCGCCTCGTAGCTTGCTTCCACGCCCGCCTTGCCGATGAAGTCGGTGCCGCGGTAGTTGGCGTCGAGGCCTTCTTCCTCGAGGCGGGTCTGGTCGGCGGTATTGATGCGCCCGAGGTAGCCGAGGATGTGCGCGCCGACGTCGCCGTACGGGTACTGCCGGAAGAGCCGCGCCTTGAGCTCCACGCCCTCGTAGCGGAAGCGGTTGGCGGCGAACTTGGCCGCCTCCTCGTCGGAGAGCCGGCTGCGGATCGGCAGGCTCTCGGCGTTGCGCGTCTCGGCGATCAGCTTCCTGAAGCGCGCCCGATCGCGCGGCTGGATGTCGATCAGCTCGGCCAGCTCATTGATGGTGCCCTCCAGGCTCGCCACCTTGCGCGGGAAGATCTCGAGCGTGTAGCCCTGGTAGTTGCGCGCGATGATGACGCCGTTGCGGTCGAGGAGCAGGCCGCGATTCGGCAGCACGGGCACGATCGAGATGCGGTTGTCCTCCGCCTTCGCCCGGTAGACGTCGTGCTGGAAGACCTGCAGGTAGAAAAAACGCGCCGCCAGCAGGCAGAACGCGACCAGGACCGCCACGCCGGCGATGCCGACGCGAAGCTGGAACTGCTGCAGCTCGCGCTCGGAGTTGCGCAGCTCGGCGGTGCCGAGGAGGCTGGGCATCTAGATCGTCTGCTCGCGCTGCGAGCGCCGCTGCGGCAGCAGGAGCAGCCAGGTGACGAGCGGCCAGAGCATGGCGCCGATGATAGGCCCGACGACGATCGGCCAGCCAGGGAAAGCGTTGCCGGCAGCGATGCGCACGAGTAGCGCTACGCCCTGGGTAGCGAGCAGGATGACGAGGATGTGCAGCGACTGCAGCGCCGGCCCGAACCAGAGGACCCGGCGGGAGAGCCACAGCGACATGAACGCGAGGATCGAGTAGGCGAGGGCATGCTGGCCGAGGAGCACGCCGTTGCCGGCGTCGGTCAGGAGGCCCAGCGACCAGCCGACCCCCAGGCCGACCAGGCGCGGCTGGCGGATGCACCAGAACACGAGCGTGAGGGCGACAAAGTCCGGCATCAGGCGCAGGTCGCGCCACGGCAGGAAATTGAGGAAGAGGGCGAGCGCGAACGAGGCGATGATGGTCGACAGGCGCACCGGCATCAGGATCGAGGAGCTACCGGACAGCATCGCTCTCCTTCGGCGCCTCGGGCTCTTTTTCCTTGGCCGCCTCGACGGCGGTCGCCTTCTTGGCGCGGCGGGATTTTTCGCGCCGATCCTTGCCGGCCTGGACCTCTTCGGGGCGCGGCGGCCGTGCGGCGGGCTCGTTCGCGATCACGAGCACGTAGCGGCCGCGGTCGACGCCCGCGGCTGGCCGGCAGAGCACGCGCGCGAAAGTATGGTCGGCGTCGCGCTCGATGTGCACGACCGTAGCGACCGGCAAGCCGGCGGGGTACGTGCCGTCGATGCCGGAGGTGACCAGCTGGTCGCCGTTGTGCACTTCGGCGTTGGCGGCGGTGAAGCGAAGCTCGAGCATGCCCGAGGCGCCGCCGCCGAAGGCGATGGCGCGCAAGCCGTTCCGCACCACTTGCACCGGCACCGCCTGGTCGGGGTTCGTGAGCAGCGTCACCTCGGAGACGAACGGGTGCACGCGCGTCACCTGGCCGATGACCCCCGCCTCGTCCGCCACCGGGCTGCCGGGGCGAATGCCCTGCACCTGGCCGCGGTCGATGAAAATCTTGTGCGCGTAAGGGTCGCGGCTCGCGTACAGCACTTCCGCCGGCACCGCCTTCAGCTCCAGGCGCTCGCCGGCGTTGATGATGCGGCGCAGCTCGGCCGCTTCGGCTTGCGCGGCCTGGAAGCGCTGCGCGTCCTGCGAGTACTCGAGCGCCTTGGCGCGCAGCCGCTCGTTCTCCGAGACTAGGCGGGCCTGGGTCGAGAAATAACCGGAGACGCGCTCGCCGACCTCGAACGGCGCGAGCGCCGCGCGCTGCAGCGGATAGGCGGCGAGGGCGAGCCAGCTACGCAGGCCTTCAACGTAGCGAAAGCGCGCGTCGATCACGAGCATCGCGAGGGACAGCGTGGCAAAAAAGAACAACCGGACCAGCGGTGCCGGTCCGCGCTTGAAGAATGGCGGGGGGGTATGGTCCACCCCCTACTCCTCAGTCGTTGGTGAAGATCGGGCCGAAGTGCTCCATCTTCTCGAGCGCCTTGCCCGAGCCGCGCACTACGCAGGTCAGCGGATCGTCAGCGACGATTACCGGCAGCCCGGTCTCCTCCATCAGCAGGCGGTCGAGGTCGCGCAGCAGGGCGCCACCGCCGGTAAGCACCATGCCCTTCTCGGCGATGTCGGCGCCGAGCTCGGGCGGAGTCTGCTCGAGCGCGGACTTCACCGCGGAGACGATCTGGTTGAGGGGCTCGGTCAGCGCCTCGAGGATCTCGTTGGACGAGATGGTGAAGCTGCGCGGGATGCCTTCGGCGAGATTACGGCCTTTGACTTCCATCTCGCGCACTTCGCTGCCCGGGAATGCGGAACCGATTTCCTTCTTGATCATCTCCGCGGTGGTCTCGCCGATCAGCATGCCGTAGTTGCGGCGAATGTAGTTGATGATCGCTTCGTCGAACTTGTCCCCACCGACGCGCACCGAGCCTTTGTAGACGAGACCGCCGAGCGCGATGACGCCGACTTCAGTCGTGCCGCCGCCGACGTCGACGACCATCGAGCCGGTCGCTTCGCCCACCGGCAAGTCCGCGCCGATCGCGGCGGCCATCGGCTCTTCGATGAGGTACACGCGCGACGCGCCCGCGCCGATCGCGGACTCGCGGATCGCGCGGCGCTCGACCTGCGTCGAGCCGCACGGCACGCAGATGATGATGCGCGGGGAAGGCGAGAACAGCTTGTTGTCGTGCACTTTCTTGATGAACTGCTTGAGCATCTGCTCGGTGACGGTGAAGTCGGCGATCACGCCGTCCTTCATCGGCCGGAT
>JAXDQC010000188.1:0-9367 GCA_034668045.1 Betaproteobacteria bacterium
GGCAGGGCGACGCCGCGCGAATAGGCGCTCTCGATCTGGTGCTCGATCTGGAAGCGCGAGAACAGCGGCACGTCGTCGCGGTAGAGCTTCACCTTGCCGACGTTGCCCGGCATCACCGTCTGCATGAAGGCGACCGCCTGATCGAAGATCTCCTGCGTATCGATCAGGATCTCGCCGATGTCGGGCTGCAGGTAGTCGCGGATGGCGCGAATCACCAGGCTCGACTCGAGGTAGATGAGGAACGGCTTCCTCGATTGCTCGGCCGAGGCAGCCTCGACGGCGCCCCAGAGCTGCATCAGGTAGCTCATGTCCCATTCGAGCTCTTCCAGCGAGCGGCCGATCGCGGCAGTGCGTGCGATCACGCTCATGCCTTCGGGGACTTTCAGCTGGTCGATCGCATCGCGCAGCTCGTTGCGGTCCTCGCCCTCGACGCGGCGCGAGACGCCGCCGCCGCGGGGGTTGTTCGGCATCAGGACGAGATAACGGCCGGCGAGGCTGATGAAGGTGGTGAGCGCGGCGCCCTTGGTGCCGCGTTCGTCCTTCTCGACCTGGACGATCAGCTCCTGGCCTTCGCGCAGCGCATCCTGGATGCGGGCACGGCCGGCGTCGACGCCTTCCTTGAAATAGCTGCGGGAGACTTCCTTGAACGGGAGGAAGCCATGGCGCTCTTCCCCGTAGTCGATGAACGCAGCCTCGAGGCTGGGCTCGATACGGGTGATGACGCCCTTGTAGATGTTGCTCTTGCGTTGCTCCCTTGATGCCGACTCGATGTCGAGGTCGATGAGCTTCTGGCCATCGACGATCGCGACGCGCAGCTCTTCTTGCTGGGTCGCGTTAAACAACATGCGCTTCACTTGTTCTTCTCCTGCGCGCAGGAGACAGGTGCTAGCTCGTGGAGATTCCTCTTTGGGATACGAGAAAGAAAAGGCCCTGCGCGCTGCTAGTAGTATCGCTACTTCCGGTGAGCGAAATTAACCAGCGCTTCAGGCCCGGCTGTGGCCAGGCAGGAGGCGGGTTGCAGGGATCGGTCGCCGTTGGGTGTACACCTAGCGAATCCGGATCGTCCTGTGCCTCGCAACTCGAAGCGACCGAAAGATCATACGGAAAATGAATGACTTAAGCAAGGCCGCCGGTTCCCTGAGGGCAAACTGGCTGGAAGCCGGGGAAGAAAGCGCAGGCCAGCGCATCGACAACTTCCTGGTTGCGCGCCTGAAAGGGGTGCCGAAGAGCCACATCTACCGGGTGCTGCGCAGCGGCGAGGTACGGGTCAACAGCGGCCGGATCAAGCCCGACTACCGGCTCAAGCTCGGGGACAAGGTCCGCATCCCGCCCATGAGGGTTTCGCCGGAAAAGCCAAAGGCGCGGCCCGCCGAGTTCCCCATCGTCCACGAGGACGCGGCGCTCCTGGTCGTCGACAAGCCTTCCGGCGTCGCCGTCCACGGCGGCAGCGGGGTGAGCTTCGGGGTCATCGAGTCGCTTCGAGCCTCGCGCCCGCAGACCAAGCTTCTCGAGCTCGCGCACCGGCTCGATCGCGATACTTCGGGCCTGCTCATCATTGCAAAGAAAAGAACCGCGCTGGTCGAGCTGCACCGCATGCTGCGCGATGGCGAGGTAGAGAAGGTCTATGCCGCGGTGGTGAAAGGGGCGCCGCCGCAGGATTCGTTCGAGATGCGCGAGGCGCTGCACAAGCACGTCACCAGCAGCGGCGAGCGGCGGGTCAGCGTGCACGAGGACGGCAAGGCCGCGCTCACCCGCGTGAGGGTCCTCAAGCGAGGCGAATTCAGCCTGCTCGAGGTCCGCCTGCTGACGGGCCGCACCCACCAGATCCGCGTCCACCTCGCCCACGCCGGCTATCCGGTCGTCGGCGACGAGAAATACGGCGATTTTGCGCTCAACAAGGAGCTCAAGCAGCGGCTCCTGCTGCACGCCGCGAAGCTGACCTTCAAGCACCCGCTCACCGGCGAGCGAGTCAAGCTCGAGTCCGCGCTGCCCGCGGCGATGAAGGCTTTCCTGCGATGAAGTACCGGCTCCTCGTGTTCGACTGGGACGGCACGATCATCGATTCGGCGGCGACCATCGTCGAGTGCATCCGCGAGTCGGCGCGCGAGATGGGGCTGCCGGTTCCGGAGGCGCAGCGCGCCAGCCACGTGATCGGGCTCGGCTTGCACGATTCTCTGCGCATGGCGGTGCCGGAGCTGCAGGCGCAGCAGTATCCCGATTTCGTCGCGCACTATCGCCGGCACTTCCTCGCGCGCGAGGACGCCATGATTCTCTTTTCCGGAATGAAAGAGGTCCTGTGCCAATTCTCGAAAAGCCACTCGCTCGCCATCGCCACGGGCAAGAGCCGAAGGGGGCTGGATCGCGCGCTCGCGGCGGCAGGAGTCGGCCCGTACTTTTCCGCCTCGCGCTGCGCCGACGAAACGAACCCCAAGCCGCATCCGGCCATGCTCCACGAGCTCATGGACGAATTGGGGTTTTCAAAAAACCAGACCCTCATGATCGGCGACACCTCGCACGATCTGGAGATGGCACGCGCGGCCGAAGTCGATTCGGTCGCGGTCACTTATGGTGCGCATCCCGAGGAGGGCTTGCGGGCCTGCAAGCCATTGAACTGTTTCTCCACGGTAAGCTCATTGTCAGCATGGCTGAAACAGAACGCCTGATCTGTCCGTCGGTCCAATTGCTCGATTCCGGCAAGGGCGTGCGCTTCGAGGTCGAGTATTTCGGCGAGACCGGACCGGCTTTCGTCGTGCGCTACAAGGGCCGGGTGCAGGGTTATTTGAACCGCTGCGCGCACGTCGCGATGGAACTCGACTGGCAGGAAGGGGTATTTTTCGATTTCGACGGCCGCGACTTGCTATGCTCGACGCACGGCGCTACGTATGACACCGCATCCGGCCGGTGCGTCGGCGGTCCCTGCAACGGCACTCCGCTGGTGAAGCTCAGGGTCGAGGAACGCGACGGCATGATCTATTTCATGGGGTTCGAAGATGACTGAAGACCAAAGCGGCAATTGGGAACGCGACCTGGTGACGAAGCTCGCCTCGGCGGCGCTGCGCGAGCAACGCCGCGCGCGCTTGTGGAGCATCTTCTTCAAGCTGCTCACCTTCGCCTACCTCACGTTCATCCTGCTGACGGTGTACGACTGGCGCGGCCGGGCCGACATGTCGGGCGGCAAGAAGCACACCGCCCTGGTCGAGCTGAACGGGTTAATCGCGCCCGGCAACGACGCGAGCGCCGAGAAGATCACCGGCTCGCTGCAGGCGGCGTTCAAGGACAAGAACACCCAGGGCGTGGTGCTGAAGATCAATTCGCCCGGCGGCAGCCCGGTGCAGTCGCAGACCATCTACGACGAGATGCGCCGGCTGCGCACCAAGTACCCCGAGATCCCGCTCTACGTCGTGGTCGAGGACATCTGCGCCTCGGGCGGCTATTTCGTCGCCGCCGGCGCCGACCGCATCTACGTCAGCAAGTCGAGCATCGTCGGCTCGATCGGTGTGCTGATGAACGGCTTCGGCTTCACCGGCCTGATGGACAAGCTCGGCGTCGACCGGCGTCTCATCACCGCCGGCGAGAACAAGGGCATGCTCGACCCGTTCTCGCCGGTGCAGCCGCGCGACGTCGAGCACGCGAAGAAACTGGTCGGCGACATCCACCAGCAGTTCATCAGCGTGGTGCGCGAGGGCAGGGGCAAGCGTCTCAAGGAAACGCCCGATATGTTCAGCGGCCTGATCTGGACCGGGCAGATGAGCATCGAGCTCGGGCTCGCCGACGGCCTGGGCTCGCTCGACTCGGTGGCGCGCGACGTGATCAAGGCCGAGGAGATCGTCGACTTCTCGCAGAAGGAGAACATCGCCGAGAAATTCGCCCGCCGTTTTGGCGCCTCCGCGGCCAACACCGTTGTCGAGGCGCTTATGCGCGCTTCACCGGCCCTGCGCTAGCAGCAGGAAGACGGCCGGACGCTTGCCAAGCGGCGCGGGCTCGCGGCGCCAGGCGGCGATGCTCTGCGAGCGGATGGCTTCGTCCGCCAGGGTGAGATCCGCGGCGACGCAGAGCCGCGTGCTCTCGGCGCAGGTTTCCAGCAGCGCAGCCAGCAGGGCGTCGTTCCGGTAAGGCGTTTCTATGAAAATCTCGGTTTCCGCCTCTCGCCGGGAACGGTTTTCCAGCTCCTTGATGCGTTTCTTTCGCTCATCGCTTTCGCGCGGCAGGTAGCCGCAAAACGCGAAGCGCTGTCCTTCGAGGCCGGAGGCCATGAGGGCGAGGACGATCGACGACGGCCCGACGAGCGGGACGACTTGGTAACCCGCCGCGTGCGCCGCTTCGACGAGCTTCGCGCCCGGATCGGCGATCGCCGGGCAGCCCGCCTCCGAAAGAAGGCCGAGGTCGCGCCCCCTGAGGTGGATCGACACATCGTCGCCCAGGACCTCGATGTTGAGCTCGCGCACCGGCATGCCGAGGGCGCCGAGAAAGGCGCGGGCGCTCTTGGCGTTCTCGACGGCGAAGTCCTTCAGTGCCCGGATCTTCTTCAGAGAGAATTCCGAAAGAGCATCGGCGGGCGATCCCCCGAGCGGCGTCGGAATGGCGTAGAGCGTGCTCAAACGACGCGCAGGCCGGCGCGCCCGAGCATTTCGGTCAGCGCGATCAGCGGCAGGCCGATAAGCGACGTCGGGTCCTCGGTGTCGATCCTCGCGATCAGCGCGATCCCGAGTCCTTCGGCCTTGGCGCTGCCGGCGCAGTCGTAGGGCTGCTCGCGGCGCAGGTATTCCTCGATCGTCCGGTCATCGAGCGTGCGGAAGGTGACCCGGCAGGGCACAACCCTCTGCTGAAAGTCTCCGGCCTTCGTGTCGAGTAGCGCCACGGCGGTATGGAATTCCGCGCTCTTACCGCTGAGCGTGCGGAGCTGTCGCGTAGCGGTCTCATGATCGCCGGGCTTGTCGAAGCGAATGCCGCCGCTCGAAGCGACCTGGTCGGAGCCGATGACCAGCGCATCCGGATGCCGCAGGGACCTTGCCTTGAGCATGGCGAGCCGCGAGGCGGTGTCCTGCGGCGCCTCGCCAGCGAGGGGGGTTTCATCGCAGCTCGGCGCAAAGACTTCGAACGCCAGTCCAAGGCGCTCGAGCAGAGCGCGGCGATAGCGCGAAGTGGAGGCCAGGACGAGTCGCCGAGGTTGAGGCATCACATTGTTTTGACGGAGAATTTCCAAAATGATATCATCCGCCCCGTTTATGTCGCACCAGCCGCTGATCAATGGCTTCGAGTTCGCGGCGGCAGGGGCGAAGCAGCAGGGGGTCTGGGCGGTCGGTGATTTTCCGCGCCTGCGCGACATGCTGGTAAGCGATGCGGGCGAGATCCGGTACGAGATAGAGGGAACGCGAGACGCGCTCGGCAGGCCTGCGCTGCGCGTCCGGATCCGCGGCGCATTGCAGTTGCGCTGCCAGCGCTGCCTGGAGCCGATGCGGTTCGACGTGGATTCGGACGAGATGCTCGTGCTTGCGGCGACGCAGGAGGAGATCGACGCCGAGCCCACCGACCCCGAGGCGCCGGACCGGCTGCTCGCGGCCGACGAAGTCCGGGTGCGCGAGCTGCTGGAGGACGAGCTGATCCTGGCGCTGCCTTACGCGGCGCGCCACGAAGGCTGCGACATCGGCGGCGAGTCACACGGCGATGAGAGAATCTCGCCTTTCGCCGGCCTGCGTGGGATGTTGCGCAAGCACTGAACTTTTTTTGGAGAGGAACAGAACATGGCCGTACACCAGAACAAGAAGTCACCGTCGCGACGCAACATGCGGCGTTCGCACGACAGTCTTACCGCGCCCGCGCTCGCCGTCGAGCCGACCACCGGTGAGACGCACCTGCGTCACCACGTGAGCCCGACCGGCTTCTACCGCGGCAAGAAGGTCGTTTCCAAACCCGAAGCCGAGTAAGTCCGCTGATCACCGTAGCCGTCGATTGCATGGGCGGCGATCACGGCCCCCATGTGACGGTGCCGGCCGCGGTCGAATTCCAGGCGCGGCAGCCCGATGTGGAGATCATCCTGGTGGGGCAGCCGCCGGCCGTCGAGCGCGAGCTCGCCGCGGCCGGCGCGAAGCCGGGAGAGCGGCTGCGCGTGCAGGCGGCGAGCGAGGTCGTCGCCATGGACGAGGCGCTCGCCACCGCGCTGCGGGTGAAGAAGGATTCCTCCATGCGGGTCGCCATCGACCTGGCGAAGAGCGGCGCCGCGCACGCCTGCGTCAGCGCCGGCAACACCGGCGCGCTAATGGCGATCTCACGCTTCGTACTGAAGACACTGCCGGGGATCGACCGGCCGGCGATCGCCACGGTCATGCCCACGATCAAGCGCGGCAAGACCTACGTGCTCGACCTGGGCGCCAACGTCGATTGCACCGCCGAGCACCTGCTGCAGTTCGGCGTCATGGGCGCGATGCTGGCCGCCGCGGTGGACCACAAGGAAAAGCCCCTGGTGGGGTTGCTCAATATCGGCGTCGAGGACATCAAGGGCAACGAGACGGTCAAGCGCGCCGCCGAGCTGCTGCGCGCGAGCGGCCTCAACTTCGCCGGCAACGTGGAAGGCGACGACATCTTCAAGGGCACGGTCGACGTCGTAGTGTGCGACGGCTTCGTCGGCAACGCGGTGCTCAAGGCGGTCGAAGGCGCGCTGCAGTTGATGTCGAGAGGGCTGCGCGAGGAGTTTTCGCGCACGCCGCTGACGCGCCTGTCGGCGCTGGCGGCGATGCCGGTGCTGCGCGCCTTCCGCAGCCGCATGGACCCTCGCCGCTACAACGGCGCCAGCCTGCTCGGCCTGCGCGGCATCGTCATCAAGAGCCATGGCTCGGCCGACCGCTATGCCTTCGGCCAGGCGCTGGAGCGGGCGGTGGAGGAGGTGCGCAACCAAGTGCCGCAGCGCATCGAGCGGCGCATGGCGCAGATGCCGGTGCTCGCGCAATGATCCACTCTCGCATCGCCGGCACCGGCAGCTACCTGCCGCCGCGCGTCATGACCAACGAGGACTTCGCCAAGCGCCTCGACACCAGCGATGCCTGGATCCGCGAGCGCACCGGCATCGCCAGCCGCCATATTGCCGACGAGAAGCAGGCGTCGAGCGATCTCGCCCTGGAAGCAAGCAAAAGGGCGCTCGAGGCCGCTGGTCTGGCTGCAAAAGAAATTGATCTGATTATTGTCGCCACCTCGACGCCGGACTACGTCTTCCCCAGCACCGCCTGCCTGCTGCAGGCAAAGCTGGGCGCGACCGGCGGCGCGGCATTCGACGTTCAGGCGGTGTGCAGCGGTTTCGTCTACGCGATCGCGACGGCGGACAGCTTCATCAAGAACAGGATGGCGAAAAAAGCGCTGGTGGTGGGCGCCGAAGTCTTCTCGCGCATCCTCGACTGGAACGACCGCGGCACCTGCGTGCTGTTCGGCGACGGCGCCGGCGCGGTGGTGCTGGTGGCCGGCGACAAGCCGGGAATCCACGCGAGCATCCTGCACGCCGACGGCAGTCAGGCGGGCTTGCTCTCCGTCCCCGGCAACGTCAACCGCGGCGCCATCACCGGCTCGCCGTTCCTGCAGATGGATGGCCAGGGCGTGTTCAAGTTCGCGGTGCGGGTGCTCGACGAATCGGCGCGCGAGACGGTCGCCGCGGCCGGCCTGACGCTGAACGACGTCGACTGGCTGATTCCGCACCAGGCCAACGTGCGCATTCTCGACGCGGTGGCGCGCAAGCTGAAGCTTCCCGCGCACAAGCTCGTCGTCACCGTCGACCATCACGGCAACACCTCCGCCGCTTCGGTTCCGCTCGCGCTCGACGAGTACGTGCGCGGCGGGCGCATCCTTCCCGGCCACCGCGTGCTGATGCAAGGCGTGGGCGGCGGCTTCACCTGGGGCTCGTCGCTCGCCACCCTATGAAACTCGCCTTGGTTTTCCCCGGACAGGGCTCGCAAGCGCCGGGCATGCTGCAAGGCTATTCCGGCGTGCCGGGCGTGCATGAAGCGCTGGAGGAAGCGAAGCGCATCCTCGGCGCCGAATTCGCGACGCTGCTCGACCAGGGTCCGGCCGAGCAGCTCGATCTCACCGTCAACACGCAGCCAGCGATGCTGACCGCCGGCCACGTCGCCTACACCGCCTGGCGCGCGCTCGGCGGCCCCGAGCCCGAGCTCGTCGCCGGCCACAGTCTGGGCGAGTACACGGCCCTGGTCGCGAGCGGCGCGCTGCGCTTCGCCGACGCGTTGCCGCTGGTGCGCTTCCGCGCCCAGGCGATGCAGGAAGCCGTGCCGCAGGGCGAGGGCGCGATGGCGGCGATCCTTTCGCTCGACGAGGAGAAGGTGCGCCAGGCCTGCAGCGAGGCGAACGGCGTGGTGCAGGCGGTGAACTTCAACTCGCCCGAGCAGATCGTCATCGCCGGCGAGAAGGGCGCCGTGCAGCGCGCTTCCGAGCGCTGCCTCGCCCTCGGCGCCAAGCGCGCGATACCACTGCCGGTGAGCGCGCCTTTCCATTCCAGCCTGATGAAGCCGGCGGGCGAGAAGCTGCGCGGCTATCTCGCCAAGGTGGCGGTAAGCTCGCCCAAGCCGTCTCTCGTCAACAATGTCGACGTGAAGGCCGAGACCTCGCCCGATGCCATCAAGGACGCGCTGGTGCGCCAGGCGTATTCGCCGGTGCGCTGGGTGGAGACGATCCGCGCGATGCGCGCGCAGGGCGTGACCCACGTGCTCGAGTGCGGGCCGGGCAAGGTGCTCGCCGGCATGGTGAAGCGGATCGACCGCGAGATCCAGACCGGCTCGCTCAACGACCGCGCTTCGATCGAGAAGGCGCTGCAGGGGTTGCAGGCATGAGCGCGCTCGAAGGCAAGCTTGCCCTCGTCACCGGCGCCTCGCGCGGCATCGGCGCGGCGATCGCCGCCGAGCTGGCGAAGCAGGGCGCCCGGGTGGTCGGCACGGCGACGACCGAGGAAGGCGCGAAAAAGATCGGCGGTCGCGTGCTCAATGTGCGTGACGCCGAGCAGTGCGACGCCCTGGTAAAAGAGCTCGGCGACATCGGGATCCTGGTGAACAACGCCGGTATCACGCGCGACAATCTGGCAGTGCGCATGAAAGACGCGGAGTTCGACGAGGTGATCGATACCAACCTGCGCGCCGTCTTCCGTCTGTCGCGGGCCGTGATGCGCGGCATGATGAAGGCGCGCTGGGGCCGGATCATCAACGTCACCTCGGTGGTCGGCGCGGCCGGCAACGCCGGGCAGGCGAACTACGCGGCGGCGAAGGCCGGCGTGGTCGGCATGACCAAGTCGCTCGCCCGGGAGCTGGGCAGCCGCAGCATCACGGTCAACTGCGTGGCGCCCGGCTTCATCGACACGGACATGACACGCGCATTAAGC
>JAXDQC010000189.1:0-8483 GCA_034668045.1 Betaproteobacteria bacterium
CCAGGTCGCCCTTCCGGTAGCGGACGCCGTTGATCTGCGTGTCCTCGAGGAACAGGCGCGGCTCCCAGATCTCGCGATACTTGGGCGCATCGGTCCGCGTCACGAAGAGGAGACCCTTCAACGGATCGTCTCGGCTCGCCGCATATTCGAACTTGATCGGCGTCGGCTGCTCGTCGAACGCCTCGTCGAGCATGGCCGCCGTCAGCTTTTCGCAGGGACCCGGGTGCTTCATCAAGGTGGCGAGCCGCCCGTCGGCGAAGTAGCGGAAGTACTGGCAAGCCGCGGGCCAGGGGCTCTTCTTGATCGTCGGCGGCTGCAACGCGTCCGGCACCGGAACGAGCACCCAGGCACCGACGATGTCGGCGCGGAGCGCAATGCGAGCCGGCTCCTGTGCGACAGCTGGCGGCACGCAGCACGCAAGCAGGACGATGAGGGCGCCGATCTTCATGGGAAGCCGTAGAGCCGTGCCGGGTTGTCGACCAGGATTTTCCTCTGCAATTCCGTCTCGGGCGCCATCAACGGAAAGAGATCCACGAGGTCGCCGTCGTTGGGCATGTGCTTGCCGACATTGGGATGCGGCCAGTCGGTGCCCCAGAGGATGCGCTCGGGCGCGGCCTCGATCAAAGCGCGTGCGAATGGCACCGCGTCGTCGAACGGCGGGCCTTTGGAGGACACGCGCTCGGCGCCGCAGATCTTCACCCAGAACTAGTCGTTGCGCATCCACTCGAGCAGGACTTTGAAAGGTCGCTGTTGCAGCCCATCCGAAGCCTTCACGCGCCCCATGTGGTCGATGACCATGGGGACGGGGATCTTGCGAAAAACGTCGTCCAGCTCCACGAGGTCGATGGCGTCGAGGTGCAGGATCAAATGCCAATTCAAATCTTTGAGTTTTTGAATTGTTTTTTGGAAAAAACCCATATCGGGCCGGCCGCCGAGGTGCTGGACGAAGTTGAAGCGCACGGCACGGATGCCGCCGTCGTCCATCCGCTGGAAATCCTTGTCGGTGCAGGACTCGTCGATGATCGCCGTGCCGCGATAGGCGCCCTTCGAGCGCGCGATGCCGTCGAGCGTGGCGCGCATATCGGTGCCGTGGCAGCTCGCATGGACGATGACCGCCCTTTGCAGCCCGAGGATGGAGTGCAGCTTCTGCAAGCCCTCGAAGGGCGAGTCTGGCGGGTGATACGAGGCCTTCGGATCGTAGGGAAACTTCGCTGCGGGACCGAAGATGTGGCAATGCGCATCGCAGGCGAGCGGCGGCGGACGGAACTTCGGCTTGCGGGTATCCGGATCCGGCGCGGCAGTGGTTTTCACGGCTCGATCTGCCTTCATTGCACCTTTATATCGGCGTCCTTGATGACCTTGCCCCACTTGGCGATCTCGCCGCGCACGAAGGCGGCAAATTCCTCCGGCCGCTCGCCGCCGAGCTCGGAGCCGAGGTTGACCGCGTCGTCCTGCATTTCCTTCGACTTCAGGATCGTGGCGATCTCCTTGTAGAGCCGCTCGACGATCGGCGCCGGCGTGCCGGCGGCGACGAAGATGCCGTTCCAGCCGGTCGCCTCGATGGACGGGAAGCCGGCTTCCGCCATCGTCGGCACCTCGCTGACGATACTGACGCGCCGCGGGCCGGCGACCGCAAGGCCGCGCAGCTTGCCGGACTTGACGTGGTCGCGGATGACGACCGGCGCGAGGTAGGCGGTGCTGACGTGGCCGCCGGTCAGGTCGGGCAGCTCGGCGCCGATCGCCTTGTAGGGAATCTCGCGCACCTGGATGCCGGTGGTGGATTTCAGGAGCTCGCCCACCATCTGCGTGATCGCGCCGGGGCCGCCGGAAGCGTAGGTGAGCTGGTTCGGCTGGCGCTTCGCCAGCGCGATGTATTCCTTCACCGAATTCGCGGCCACCGACGGATGGACGACCATCACCAGCGGCGTCGATACGAGGCGCGTGACCGGAAGCAGCTTGTCGTTCAGGAGGCAGCACGCATCCGGTGTGAGGAGATCGTTGAGGGCGTTGTTGACCACCGCCTGGAAGAGCGTGTGGCCGTCGGGCGCCGCGCGCGCCGCCTCGCGCGCGGCGATCATGCTGTTCGCGCCGGGACGGTTCTCGACGATGACCGGCTGACCGAGTGCCTCGGAGAGCTTGGGGGCGATGCGCCGCGCCGTGACGTCGACCGCGCTGCCCGCACCGGTCGGCACCAGCCAGCGAATCTGTTTGGAAGGATACGGCTGGGCGAAAACCAATCCGGGAAGCAACAGGAGGAAAAGAAAAATTGCTTTCACGAATGCTCCTTGATGAATTCCCCCATGGCGAGGTTGAAGGCGCCGGGGTTCTGGATGTTGGCGATGTGCGCCGCCTTGGGTACCGAGCTGTGCCGCGCCCTGGGCACCCGGTCGGCGAGGCGCTGCATGAGCTGCGGCGGGCCGCCCAACTTGTCGTCGGCGCCGCTCAGGTAGTGCATGGGGACGCGAATCCGCTGCAGCTCGTTTTCCAGATCCATTCCTAAAAATGCTTCGACGCATCCCCGGTAGCCGTCAAGGCTCGTGCGCCGGATCATCTTGCGCACGTCGTCCAGCACTTCCGGGTGCCTGGCCTTGAACTCATCGGAGAACCAGCGCTGCGCGGTGGGCTCGACGATCGCCTCGACGCCGTTCTTCTGCACGCTTGCGACCAGGCCACGCCACATCACCGCGAAGTCTGGAACCATCTGCGCCCGGCAGCAGCAGGGCATGACACTGAGGAGCCTGCCGCCGTGTTCGATGGCCATCGCCTGCGCGATGCCGCCGCCGAGGCCGAGCCCGACGAGGTGGCTCTTGTCGATCTTGAGGTCTTTCCAGAGGCGGAGGAGATCGTCGACCAGCAGCTCGATCGTGTAAGGCGGCTCCGTCGCCTCGCTGCCGCCCTGGCCGCGCAGGTCGTAGCGCAGCACGCGGAACTCGTTCTGGAGCGCCGGCACCTGCGCATTCCACATCGTCGTGTCGTTGGCGATGCCGGTGATGAAGGTGACCCAGGGGCCGCGCGAGCCGTCCACGCGGTAGTGCGTCTTCATCGGTTCACGGGCTCGAGCACCATGTGCACCAGCGCCAGCTTGCCCTTCGCCACCGCGTCGAGGCCGCGCTGCAGAGCGGCGCGCACGTCGGCGGGGTTCTCGACTTTCTCGCCGTGGCCACCGAACGCCTTCGCCAGCATCGCGTAGTCCGGGCACGGGGTGATCGACGTACCGATGAACTGGCTGGTGCGCACCGCGTGTCCCTGCGGATATTCGCGCACCACGTCGTTCTTCTGCGAAAAGTAGCCGGCGTTGTCGAACAGGACCACGAGCATGGGCAGGTTGTGCTCCTGGCAGGCGCCGAACGCCGCGGGGACCGGGTTGTAATAGAAGGAGCCGTCGCCGATCAAGAGCGCCACCGTGCGCTGCGGCGCAGCGTTCTTCACGCCGAGGGCGGTGCCGGTGCCCATGCCGAGGCCGCCGTAGCTGGCCTCGAAGAACGAGCCCGGCTCGAGCTTGTCGAGGAGCTTCATGATGTCGCCGCGATGCGAGATCGTCTCGTTGACGACGATCGCATCCCGCGGCAGCACGTCGTTGAGCTCCTGCGCGATCCAGGCCGCGGTGATGCGCGGCGACGCGCTGATTGGCGTTGCCTTCGCACGCGGCTTGCGCCAGGGCGGCCGCGGCTTGAGCAGCGCGCGCAGGGACTTCAGCGAAGCCCGCACGTCGCCGGCGACGATATGGTCGGCCCGGTAACCCCAGAACGGCAGGTTCGAATGCAGCGGGTCCTCGCCGATCGCGCCGACCGGAATGCCGGTGATCGCCGAGGGCGGATGCCAGGGCGCGAGCGCCTCGGCGAGCAGCACGAAGTCGGCCTCTTTCACCACTTCGTTGACGGGCTCCGTGGCGACGCCGGCATAGAGCGGATGCCGGCGCGGGAAATTGACGTAGTCGGCGTGCCAGCCGTCGAGCACCGGCGCGCCGAGCGTCTCGGCGAGCGCGACCAGCTCGGTGACCGCCTGCACGTCGCGGCCCAGCTCCTCGACGACGATGACCGGCTTCGACGCGGCGCCGAGCGCGCGCGCAAGTGCTTCGAGCGCGCCGGAATCCGCGGCGACCGGCGAGGGCAGGACCGCCTTCGGTGCCTCGACCGCCATCGTCTCCATCAGCATCTCGGTCGGCACCGAAACGAACACCGGCCCGCGCGGCGCCGACATGGCGAGCTGGCAGGCGCGCTGGATGGTGTGCGGCAGGATGACGCCGGTGTTGAGGCCGAAGCTCCACTTCACCGTCGGCTCCATGAGGCGCGCCGGCCCGCCGAGGTCCGTGAGCACGCGCAGCCACTGCCGGCCGGCCGAGCTCGCGCCTTCGGCGAACGAGACCGACTCGCCGGCGAGCACCACCATCGGCACCCGCTCGTGCAGCGCCGCGCGCACGCCCATCGCGGCGTGCAGCGAGCCGACCGTGGTGTGGATCACGACCGCCGGCAGCTTGCCGGTCACTTTGAAGTACCCGGTCGCCATGCCGACCGCGGTCTCCTCGTGGCGCGAGGAGATGTACTCCGGGAATTCGCCCTCGCCGCGCGGCCGCGCGAGCGCCTCCCAGAGCGGCGCCCAGTCGGAGCCCGGCGAGGCGAAGATGCGCTCGACGTCCATCGCGCGCAGGGCGCGCAGGAGCGCTTCGGCGCCGGTCATGCCTTCGCGCTTCATTGCGCGGCGATATTCAGCGCCGGCAAAAGCTTCCCGTAGCGCTCGTATTCGCTCTTCACGTAGGCGCCGAATTCCTCGGGCGACATCGGCTTGGCGAGATTGACGGCGAGCGCCTTGAAGCGCTCGAGCACCGCCGGCTCCTGCATGAGCTTCAGCACCTCGCGGTTCATGCGCAGCACGATGTCGCGCGGCGTGGCTGCCGGCGCGTAGAAGCCGAAATGCGGCCCGCCATCGACGCCGCGGATACCCTTCTCGTCGAGCGTCGGCACGTCGGGGAAGTCGGCATGGCGGGTCGGGCCGGCAACCGCGACCATGCGCAGCTTGCCGCCCTTCGCCGACGCCACGCCGACCCCGGGATCGAACGCAAGCTCAATCTGCCCGCCGAGCAGGTCCTGCAGCGCCGGTCCGGCGCCCTTGTAGGGAATGTGGTTCAGCTTCACCTTCGCCTCGCGGTTGAACACCTCGCCGGCGATGTGCGGCGAGGTGCCGTTGCCCGGCGTACCGTAGTTCAGCTTGCCCGGATTGGCGCGCGCATAGGCGAGGAACTCGTCGAAGTTCTTCGCCGGCACGTTGGGATTCAGCAGCACGTATAACGAGACGGCGCCGGTCGCTGCCACCGGCGTGAGCGCGGTCACCGGGTTGAGGTCGGCGCGCTTCACGATGTGCGGCGCGATCATCATGCTCGAGCCGGGCGAATAGGAAAGCGTGTAGCCGTCGGGGTCCGCGCTCCTGACCGCTTCGAACCCGATGTAGCCGTCGCCGCCGGCGCGATTCTCGACCACGAACGCCTGGCCGAGCGTCTCGGTCAGGCGCGCGCCAAGCACGCGCGCGGTGACGTCGGCGACGCCGCCGGGCGCGACGTTGACGATCACGCGCACCGGCTTGGAAGGCCACGACTGGGCGTGGACGTTGGTCGCCACGGCGAGCGCCGCGGCCAGCGTTACAATGAACTTGTTCATCTCTTTATCGTAAGTCAGGCCCGCAATGGCGTCCAGAAAAGCAGCGCTGGTTACAGGGGGCGCGACCGGCATCGGCCGGGCCGCCGTGCTGGCGCTTGCCGGCGCAGGCCATGACGTCGCCATCAACTACAGCTCCAGCGAAGCCGCGGCGCGCGAAACCGCGAAGGCGGCCGAGAAAGCTGGCGCGAAGACGCTGCTCATCAAGTGCGACGTCAGCGACGAGAAAGCGGTGCGCGCGATGCTCGAGTCGGTTCGAAAGACCTTCGGCCGGCTCGACGTCCTCGTCAACAACGCCAGCACGACGGCGGCCTGGAAGCCGAAGGACCTCGAGAGCCTTTCGCTCGAGGAATGGGACAAGGTGTTCGCCGTCAATGTGCGCGGCCTGTTCCAGGTTACAAGGGCTTGTATTTCTTTATTGAAAGAATCCAGGGGTTGCGTGGTCAATACGGCGTCCATCGTCGGCCTGCGCCCCGGGCCGCAGCCCCTGCCCTACGCCGCGAGCAAGGCCGCGGTCGTCAACCTGACCAAGACCCTCGCCTGGAACCTCGGCCCCGAGATCCGCGTCAACGCCGTCGCCCCCGGCTGGATGGAAGGCGACTGGATGAAGCGCATGCTCAAGGACAAGTACGACGACCTGATGGGCAAGCGCGCGAAGAGCACGCCGCTCAAGCGCGTCGTCACCGCCGAGGACGTGGCGGAGACCATGATGAGCCTGATCCAGGGCAACCGCTTCGTCACCGGCGAGATCGTCGTCATCGACGGCGGCTACACCAGCTCCACGTGAAGTTCAACGCGTTTTCTGCGTTCCACTGACGTGCTTCCCGGCGTCGTCCCGTTTCCCCCGGAGTTCGCTCGCAAGTACCGCGAGAAAGGCTATTGGCGGGACAAGTCACTCGCCGAGGAATTCAGGGCTTGCTTTCAGAAGTACGAGAAACGAGTTTTTCTCGTTGACGGTGAAAAGCAATACACCTACGCCGAGATCGACCGGCTGAGCGACAACCTCGCGCTCAACCTGCTAGAGCTCGGCCTGAAGCCGCTCGATCGCGTCGTGCCGGCGCTGCCGAACGTCGCCGAGTTCGTGATCCTGTATTTCGCGCTGCAGAAGATCGGCGCCGTCCCCATCGCCGCGCTGGCGACGCACCGCTTCGCCGAGATCAGCCAGTTCGTGAAGCTCTCGGGCGCCACCACCTGCGTCTATCCGGAGCGCCAGGGCGATTTCGAGTTCGAGCCGATGATCCAGCGGGTGAAGGCCGAGAGCTCGACGCTCAAGTTCTGCATTTCTCTTGCGGTCCTCCGGTCGCTCATCGACAAGCCTGGGAAGGGAAGTCTCAAAAGCATCCGGATCGACCCCATGGATCCGTGCATCTTCCAGTTGTCGGGTGGCACGACGGGAATTCCCAAGCTCATCCCCCGCACGCACAACGACTACGCCTTCAACTCGAAGACGGCGGCGCCGGTGTGCGCGGTGACGCAGGACTCTGTGCTGCTGCTCGCGCTGCCGATCGCGCACAACCTGCCCCTCGCATGCCCCGGCATCCAGGGCTACTTCTTCCAGGGTGCGAAGGTCGTCCTCTCGCCCACGACCAAGCCGGAAGAGATGTTTCGGCTGATCGAAAAGCACAAGGTCACGCACATCAAGGTGGTGCCGGCCCTGCTCATCCGCCTCATCAACGATCCGTCGATCAGCCGTTTTGATTTGTCCTCAATAAAATTAATTCAAAGTGGCGGCCAGAGAATGCAGCCCGAGGTGCGCCTGAAGACGCACCAGCTCATTCCGTCGTGCTTCGTGCAGGAGAATTTCGGTATGTCGGAAGGCATGCTGTTCTTCGTGCGCCTCGACGACCCGCAGGAAGTGAAGCTCGAGACCTGCGGCCGGCCGATCTGCGCCGACGATGAGGTGCGCCTGGTCGACGACGACGGCCGCGAAGTCGGGCCGGGAGAAGTCGGCGAGCTGACCTGCCGCGGGCCCTACACCTTGCGCGGCTACTTCGGCGTGCCCGAGTACAACGCGCGCCAGTTCACCGCCGACGGCTTCTACTGCTCGGGCGACCTGATGCGCCGGCACCCGTCCGGCAACTACGTCGTCGAGGGCCGCAAGAAGGACCTCATCAACCGCGGCGGCGAGAAGATCAGCGCCGAGGAGATCGAGAACCTGATCCTCTCGCACCCGGCGGTGCAGAACGTCGCCTGCGTGCCGGTCCCGGATCCGAGCCTGGGCGAGAAGATGTGTGCCTGCCTGGTGTTGCGCAAAGGTCATTCCTTGAACCTGGATGGTTTGGTCACCTTTCTAAAAACAAAAGAAATCGCCAAATTCAAGCTGCCGGAGCGGCTCCTCATCGTCGACGACATGCCGGTGTCCACGTTCGGCAAGGTTTCCAAGAAGGCGCTGGCCGAGCTGGCGGAGCGCATCAAAACCTAACTATGCGAATCATTGACCTGCACTGCTATCCCGGCACGAAAGAATGGATCGCCTGCCAGGGCCCCTATGTCGAGGCGCTCGCCAAGTACTGGAAGCGCGACTGGTCGGGCAAGCCCGAGGACGAGGTGCTGAAGGAGTTCACCGACGCCGGTGTCGAAGCCTGCCTCGTTGCGCTCGATCTAGAGACGACGATCAAGACCCGGCCGGTGGGCAACGACTACGTGCACGCGATGTGGAAGCGGCACCCCAAGCGCATCATCCAGTGCTGGGGCGCGCTCGATCCCTTCAAGAAGGACGTGATCGAGGAAGCAAGGAAGGCGGTGAAGAAGCTCGGCTTCCTCGGCTTCCACTTCCATCCGATCATGCAGCACTTCGCGGTCGATGACCCGCGTGCTCGCCCCATGTTCGAAGAA
>JAXDQC010000190.1:0-38890 GCA_034668045.1 Betaproteobacteria bacterium
TGCCCGTGCCCGAGAGGTTCGTGATGTTGCTGAAGTTGTTGCTGACGTTCGCGCTCGTGCCGTCGTAGCCGATCGTGCCGCCCGCGCCCGTCAGCACCGCGCTGCCAAGCCCCGTGATCGAGCCGCCGTTGGCCTCGCCGTCGATCGAACCAGTCAAGGTGTTGGTTGCAAGTGCGAACACATCCACACCCGCGCCTCCTTTCAGGTCGAACGTCGATGCCGCGCCGAGCGTGAATGTGTCGATCGCGCTTCCGCCCTGGAGCGTCGACACATTGCTGAAACCGATCGTTCCCGACGCCGAAGCGAGCGATCCGGTAGCCCCCGAAATGCTCCATGCCGTGTTCTCGTTCGGACCCTGGATCGTTCCTGCCACCCCGCCGTTCGCCATCGTCGTCACGCCCGTGACGTTGTACGTATTGGTATGCAGGTCGAGCGTGGTCGTAAAGTTCAGATTCAGGTTTCCGCCGCCGGCATACGTCCCGCCAAGAACGAGGTACGTCGCGGAATCCAGAACGAGCGTTGTGGGGCCGCCAACAGGGCCGGTGGTGTCAATGGAAACACCGTTCTGCACCGTGATTCCGTTAGTGCCCGTTTGGACGGTCACGTTTCCGAGTGCCAGCTGCAGATTTAGGGTCGCGTCTGTCAGTATTCCGGGGGCCGGCGTTCCGTTTGCGGTATCCGTAAAGTTAGGGGCACCGGGTGTCACGCAACCGGCGGGAGCGCCATTGCAGTCGATGCCGGCGGTGTTGTTCGGATCCGGATCGGCAATGATCGTGATTTCGTCGGGATCGAGCAGCAAGGTGCCTGCGTGACCGTGCGGAGCGAGCGTATTGACCGTGCCCTTGAAGTTGAGCGCGTGCTTGCCGGAAACCTCGACGTTGCCGCCGTTGCCGGAGTTCGCGCCGCCTTGCGCGCTGATGGAGCCGAAGAACTGGGTGGCATCGTTCGACCAGACGACGACGTTGCCGCCATCGCCGTCGGTGAGCGCATCGGCTTTGATCGACGCATCTTTCGCGACGATGGTTTGCGAAGCATTCTGCAGCGGCCCCTGGCCTTGGAAGTTACCGCCGACGTTTACATCGCCGCCGCCAGCGCTGCCGGAGGCGTCGATGCGCGTGCCGTTCCAGAGGCCGACGTACTGGCCGACGATCGTGACGTTGCCGCCCTTCTCGCCGGCATTCGCGCCGGTGGCGGTGATGGTGCCGCTGTTCGCGACGATGCCCCTGTCGCCGCCGTCGAGGACGATCTCGCCCTTGCGCTCGGCGATGGTGGTGGCGCGGATGACGCCGGTGTTGTTGATGACGGTGTCGAGCAGCGCGTTGGCGCTGCGGGCGGTGAGGATCACGCGGCCGCCATCGGCCTGCAGCGTGCCGGCGTTGAGCGCGAGCGCGTTGAGCGCGGCGGCGTCGACGCTGACCTTCACCAGGCCGTCGCCGATCATGTCGAGGGAGACGCGATCGCCGGCGGCGAGCGCGACCGTGCCGGCCTGGGCGATGATGATGCCGTTGTTGCGCACCTGCGGGCCGGCGAGTGCTGCATAGCCGCCGAGCGCGACGATCCTGCCGTCGTTGACCACTTCGCCGGCGCTGCCGTCCTTGCTGAAGATGTATTTGCCGGCGAGGAAGTTCTGGTCGCTGATCGTGAGCGAGCTGGCGAACAGCGAGCCGACATCGACCTGCGCGGTGCGGCCGAAGTAGACGCCGGCGCTGCTGGTGACGAACACCTGGCCGTTGGCGCTCATGCGGCCGAAGATCTCGGCGGCCTGCGTGCTGCGGTTGAGGATGACCGCCGAGGAGCTCGGCTGGTTGAAGTTGACCCAGGCGTTGCTGCCGATGCAGAAGCAGTTCCAGTTGATGATCGCCTTGTCGCTGGCCTGGTCGATCTGCATCTTGGTGCCGGTGGTGGAGATCGTTACCGAGCCGGCGCCGACCTGGCCGCCGGTGGGCAGGGTGTTGGGCGCGGGATCCGCGAAGGCGGAGCTGAGGAACCAGGGGGCGAAAGCGGCGCCGACCGCAAAGGCGGTGACGCGCGGATGGGTGTGCAGGCTGCGTCGGGTGCGGGCCTGGTTCCCCTTGCCTGCCTTGACGCTCACTGCCTTGTAGCCTGCCTTGTTGCCGGGACTCTTGCGCTTCGTTGTAGCCATCGTGCTTCTCCCTTGAACCCCATCCCTTGCATCACCCGGTGAAACCGGACGAGTCTAGGTCTCCGGTTCGTCGTTGATTGTCAAAAACCGCAAGTCGCGAGCAAAAGGAACAAGTCCTCTTTGCGGCGCCTGCAGCAGAAATATTCTCAGAACCATTTGATCGCTTGCATCCAGACCCGCGGCACTCGCCGCGCCGTGTCCGATTGCGGTCTCTCGTTGTAGGTATGCGCCCAGGACGCCGTGGCGCGCAGCAGGAAGTCGCCTTCCTTGCCGAGCTGGCCGCCGAGGCCCCAGCCCGAGAAGGAGCGGACGTTCTCGCTGTCGGTGGTCACGCCGGTGGTCGGGTCCTTCGCTGGAATCTGGTTGATCTTCGCGTAGCCATAGTCGAAGAACGACAGGAAGGTCAGGTCGCCGCCGAGGATCTTGGTGCCGGGGATGATGTAGCGCAGCTCGGTCTGCGAGACGTAGCCGCTGTCGGCGGTCGCCTCGCCGACGGGATAGGCGCGCACGCCGTTCGGGCCGCCGAGCGAGATCTTTTCCGCCGAGGCCAGGTTGCGGGAAGCGATCTGGCCGGAAACCGAGAACAGCACGCTGGCGTCGTCGGTCAGGCGCTGCTGCCGGCGCAGGTCGACGTTCCACTTGTTGAAGTTGCCTTGCGTGTTGCGCGTGTCGGCGCCCGCCGCGGCGGCGGTGGTGCCGAGGTTGCCCCAGACGTAGCTGACGCCATACGCGTTCAGGCCGCCGCCGAGCGCCCCGTCGCGGAAGTCGCCGACCAGGCCGAGCTTGTAGGTGTAGATGTTCTGCTCGGTGGTGGTGGTGGGCGAGGTGCTCTGGATGCGGTCGACGAGCTTCTTGCTTTCCGTGCCGAAGTTCAGCAGCAGGTTGGTGTTGCGGGTGCGGACGAGCGAGTGCGAGCCGTAGACGGTCGTCACTTCGCCTTCGCCGTTCGCCAGCAGCGCGGCGAAGTCCTTGCCCAGGGCGTAGTCGAACTTCGAATAGCTGGCGCCGATGCGCGTACCCCAGTAGCCGATCGGCAGGTCGTAGGCGATGCGGCCGTAAGACATTTTCTCGTCGGTGGTGAAGGCGCGCACCGTCAGGCGGTCGCCCCACTCGATCGGCTGGTTCCAGTTCAGGTTGATGCCGAAGCGGTACTCGCCGGTGAAGCGGTTGCCGTGGTTGTCGCTGTCGACGAAGCCGGTGATCGGCCCGGCGCCGGGATCGACGTTGACGCGCAGGTTGGCGGCGCCGACGGTCTCGCTCGGCCGCAGCTCGGTGGTGACGGTCGCGTCGGGCAGGTCGTTGATCAGGAGCAGCGGCCGCTCGAGGCCGGTCTCGGTGATGATGCCGCCCTCGTGCAGGTGCGCGCCGAGAATGCCGGCGAGCAGGCGGGTGCTGATGCGCGTCGCCGGCTTCTTGTCCAGCTCGATGATTCCCCAGCGGCCCTCGATGATCGTGATCTCGACGATGCCGTTGCGGATCGTCTGCTCGGGCAGATACGCCTGGGCGAGGAAGTAGCCGCGCGAGCGGTAGTACGCGCGCACCTCGGTGGCGGCGTCGTTCAGCCCCTCGAAGTTGAGGTCCTTGCCGACGAATTCCTGCACCTTCTCCTTCAGCTCGCCTTCCGGCAGCAGCGTGTTGCCGGTGAAGGTGAAGGCGGCGACCTTGACGCGCAGCTTGGGCTGGTTGCCGAGCGCGGGCTTGGGTTCTTGCGGGGGGCGCGGCGCGAGATCCGGCGAAGGCGGCGGCAGGCGGAACGGCTCGCGCGTCTCGCGGATCACTTGCCCCGCGTCGGGTGGCTGGGACGGCGCCTGAGCCAGGGCGAGGACGCTCGACAGCGAAAGCACCGCGAGCGCAGCGAGGCGAACGATCATTTCTCTTCTCCCGCGATTTCTTTTTTGTCCGTCGCGCGCGCGCGAAAAATCGCGGCGCTGAACGTTTCGTTATGGCAAAGCGAAGAGGAGGAAACGAAGTGCGTCGAACGGCGCGGCGCGCGCGCGAAATGCGCGACCACGGCCACCCCCGGCCTCCCTGACCCCCAAAGTCTCAATTCTTGTCCTGACTCAACAGGTTACTGCGGTATTCTTTTCTTCGGCCCGATGAGGAGCCTGCCTCGGCAGAATAACGTGAAATTTTCCTCGAAGCAATGAAAACGGCCGCGAAAAATGAATGGCTTGCATGCGGCGAAAGATCGCGTCGCCTGAGAGCGACGGAAAGACAAGAAAACGCTATTTCAGCGTGTAAGAAATATCAATTCTTAACGTTTGCTGAAGTGCTCGGAACCCAGAACACGAACACGTTGGCTATCACGATCATTCCGGCGAGGAGATAGAAGGTCGCGAGCAGCCCATAGCGGTCCGCAACCATGCCGCCGAGCAGCGGCCCGAGCGCGCCGCCCGCCGCTTGCGCGCCGAACAGCACGCCGATGCTCGAGCCGCCCATGTGCTTCGGCGTGGTCTCGAGCAGCCAGGCCTGGATCACCGGCCGCGTCGCGTAGAGGAAAAAGCCGAGCACTGCGACCAGGGCGATGAAGACCGGCGAGCCGCCGGCGAGCGCCATCATCGCGAGCACCGCGCCGCTCGACAGCATGCTGCCGACGAGGATGTGCTTGCGTCCCATGCGGTCGGAGAGATGGCCGGCGACCGGCGCGGCGGCAAAGCCCGCCGCCTGTAGTGCGAACAGGCAGGCGCCGACCCAGAACGGCGAGTAGCCGAGGTCGTGCGCGAGATACACCGGCAGAAAGGTGAGCAGCGCCGTCTGCGTCATGGTGCGGAACGCCGAGCCGGTCGAAAGCAGCACCAGCGAGCGGTTGCGAAGCAGCTCCTTCAGGCCGCGCGCGTAGTCGCCAAGCGACTGGGTTTCGGTCTGCGCCGGCTTCGCTCCCAGGCGGATGCTGCCCAGGAAAACGAGCATCAGCGCGGCGACGATCAGTCCCGGGGCGACGTTGAGCACCACCACCTGGCGCCACGAGAACGCCGCCAGCGCCGCGCCGACGATCAGCGGCGCGACGGCGTCGCCGACGTTGCCGCCCATGCCGTGCAACGACAGCACCAGGCCTTTGCGGTCCGGGTAGCGCTGCGCGAGCGTCGGAATCGCCGTCGGGTGCCAGAGGCTGTTGCCGAAGCCGACCAGCGCGATGCAGACGAGCAGCGTCGGAAAGCTGTGCGTGAAGCTGATGAGGAGGTAGGGAAAGCCGACCCAGAAGAGCGAGATCGCCATCAGCAGGCCCTTGCGGCCGACCGTGTCGACGAGGATGCCGCCGGGCACGTTCGCCACCGCCGAGGCGATGTACTGGCAGGTCATGATCAGGCCGATCTGGCTGTAGGACAGCCCGAGCTCGGCGCCGATCAGCGGCAGGAGCAGGTAGAAGGTCGCCGGATACCAGTGCGTGAGACCGTGGCCGATGGTGATCAGCCACAGCTCCTTCGACGCGTGGCGCGGCGCGGCAGCGCTCTCTGCCGCGATAACGCTGCTCACGCCGGTACCTTGCTCCGCGCTTTCAGGTACTGCTCGATCAGTTCGGCGGTGAGGACGACCTTCGGGTCGTACTCGGGGCAGTTCTCGATCTGCTCGAGGTCGTTCAGGCCGCAGGCCTTGTAGATGCGGTTGGTGGCCGAGATCAGGCGCACCGGCTTGTCCGGGCTGGCGTTGAAGTGCTGGTGGATGGTGTTGGGCGGGATGTAGATCACGTCGCCCGCCTCCCATTCATAGCGCTTCACCTCGTCCTGCGGCTTCCAGTGGTAGGTGTCGGTGATCTCGACGTCGCAGTCCTGGTGCAGGTCGTAGCCGTGGCCCTCGAGGACGTAGACGCATTCCTCGGCGAGGTGGCGGTGCTTCCCGGAGCGGCTGGCCGGCGGGATGATCTCCATGTAGGCGTCGACCGTCTCCATGCGCGTGTTCATGCCTTCGTTGAGCAGGTGCTTGAGCAGCCCCTGGCGCGCCATCTCCCAAGGCATGTCCTCGGGATGCACGACCTTCTTGCGCTTGCTGTTGCGCGCCGGCGCGGTGGAGGCGTCGTCGAGCAGCGCCTGGTAGAGCTTCTGGCTGTTACGACCCTTCTTCCACGCCTTCGATTCGTCCCAGGCCATCGCTACTCCTCCGAATGGTTGAAGTTCTGCTCGGTTTCGCGAGCCATGAAGCCTTCGCCGCCGGGCGCCGGCACGGTCGAGCGCGGCTCGACCAGGTGCTGGAACAGCATGTTCATGAACATGAACATCGGCTTGGTCTTGATCACCAGCGCGCGCGCCGGCCGGTCCTTGCTGGCGTTGAAGTGCTGGTGCACGCAATTGTTGTGCACGATCGCGACGTCGCCCGCCTTCCAGTCGTAGCGCACGCCGTCATGGATTTCGTAGCCGACGCCGTCGAGGATGTAGAACGCCGCCTCGTTGACGTGGCCGTGCTTCTGCGACTTGCCGCCCGGCCCGTACTCCTCCAGGTGCAGGTGGAACATCTGCGTGATGCCGTCCTTCGGCTCGACGTAGTGCCGGCTCCAGGTCTGCGGGCCGTCGACGAACTTGAGCTCTTTTCCCTTGCGCACGCGCGGCATCGCGCGCAGCCGCTTCAGCTCGTCCTTGAGGCTGTACTGCCCCTGGATGCCGCGCACGAAGATGCGGTCCTTCTTGCTGTGATAGTGCGATTCAGTGCCCATCGCTCACCATAGTTTCTCTCCGCTTTGCAGCTTCGCCAGCATTTCCTGCTGGAACTGCGGCGGGCCGAAGCCGAAGCGCTCGCCCTTCTGCTCGTAGAAGAACGGCGCGCCGCTCTTCGCCGCGTAATTGCGCATCCAGGCAATCAGCGCCTCGTCCGGGTCGCGTCCCGCGGAGCGCAGGATGAACGCCGGCTTCTCGCGCCAGCGCGTGCGGATGATCATGACGCCGAGCTGGTCGGGCCGGAAGTTGTCGGGAAACGGGCTGTCGGGCGCGAGCCAGCCGCAGACGAAGCTGCGGCAGGGTTCTTTCGGACGGCGCTCGTAGATCGTGCAGCAACCCTCGCCGCGAAAGTGGCAGGGCGTGCCCGGCTTCATCTCGTGGCCTTCGATCGTGCCCAGCACCCAGCCTTCGCAGCACGCCGTGCAGGTGCCGCATTCGCGCCGCGCGGCGACCTGCAGCGCAATCACCGCGCCGTGGCACTTCTTGTATTTTTTGCCGCTGCCACAAGGACATGGATCGTTCCGAGCCGCCTGCATTTCCCGGCCGAGTATACACTCGTACCGTCCTTCAGAATCCCGTCCTGCATAGGGGAACGATGGCGGTTTACCTCGTCGTGCTGCTCTCGCTGCTGAACTCGATCAGCCAGCGCGGCAGCAAGGTGTCCGTCTCTCTTTACGCGCTCGAGCTCGGCGCCGGCTCGCTCGAAGTCGGCGTCCTGGCGGCGCTGTTCGCCGCCTTTCCGCTGCTGCTCGCGGTGCACGCCGGACGAATCTCGGACCGCTTCGGCATGCGCGCGCCGATCTTCTTCGGCTGCGTGGTCATGGCGCTCGGTCTGCTGCTGCCGGTGTTGCAGAGCAGCCTCGCGATGCTGGTGCTCTGCGCCTCGCTCACCGGCCTCGGCCACATCTTCTTCCACGTCACGATCCACAACCTGGTCGGCACGCTCGGCGAGGAGGAGCGGACGAAGAATTTCGCCACCTTCTCGCTCGGCAGCTCGATCGCCGCCTTCATCGGCCCGTCGGCGGCGGGCTTCGGCATCGAAATGGCGGGCTACCGCCTGACCTTCATCGGCCTCGCCCTGTTCGCGGCGGCGCCGGCGCTGCTGGTGCTGGCGCTGCGCGGCATCGTGCCGCCGCGCGCCGCACCCGAGGCACAGGCGGAGAAGCGCAGCGCCTGGGACCTGCTCGCCAACCGGCCGCTGCGCCGCACCTTGATCATGAGCGGCGTGACGCTCACCGGCATCGAGCTTTTTTCCTTCTACCTGCCGGTATACGGCCGCGCGATCGGCCTCGCGCCCTCCTCGATCGGCATGATTCTCTCGACCTACGCGGTGGCGGGCTTCCTCGTGCGGGTTTTCATGCACCGCCTGTCGGAGCGCTTCGGCGAGGTCGGCATGCTCACCGGCTCGCTCTTCCTCGCCGCGGCCGCCTATGCCGCGGTGCCCGCGCTGACGAGCGGCGCGCTGCTCGCCGGGGCGGCGTTCGCCCTCGGCCTCGCGCTCGGCTCGGCGCAGCCCCTCACCATCATCCTCACCTACAACCACGCGCCGAAGGGGCGCTCGGGCGAGGCGCTCGGCATGCGCATCATGGCGAACAAGGTGACGCAGATTGGCGTGCCGATGCTGTTCGGCGGCGTCGGCGCGGCGCTCGGTTCGGTGCCGGTGTTCCTCGCCACCGGCGTGTTCCTGTTCGGCGGCGGCGTGCTCTCGCTGCTTTCGTCGCGCCGTCGGATCGACTAAACTGTCCACATGAAAGAACCGCGTTCGTGAGAGCGGAACAGAACGAATTCCTGGTCCGGACCGGCCGCGGCACGCCGATCGGCGACCTGTTTCGCCGCTACTGGCTGCCGGCCCTGCTCGCCGAGGAGCTGCCCGCTCCCGATTGCCCGCCGGTGCGCGTCAAGCTGCTCTCGGAGCGCCTGATCGCTTTCCGCGACACCTCCAACCGCCTCGGCCTGATGGACGAGTTCTGCGCCCACCGCGGCGTGTCGCTCTGGTTCGGCCGCAATGAAGAGAACGGCCTGCGCTGCTCCTACCACGGCTGGAAGTACGACGTGACCGGCCAGTGCACCGAGATTCCCTCCGAGCCCGGCAACCCCAAGCTCTGCCAGCGCATGAAGCTCAAGTCCTATCCGCTGGTCGAGCGCGGCGGCGTGCTGTGGACCTACATGGGCCCGCCGGAGCTGCGCCCGCCCCTGCCCGAGCATGAGTGGGCCATGGTGCCGGCGGGTCAGCGCTTCATCTCCAAGCGTTGGCAGGAATGCAATTACCTGCAGGCGATGGAAGGCGGCATCGACTCGAGCCACGTCTCCTTCCTGCACCGCCACACGATGAAGGTCGATCCTCTCTTCAAGGGCGCGCACAAGAGCCACGAGTACAACCTCGGCGACCTGGCGCCACACTTCGAGGTGGTCGAGTCGCCCGGCGGCCTCTACATCGGCGCGCGGCGCAACGCGGAGGAAGGCAAGCACTACTGGCGCATCACGCAGTGGATCATGCCGAGCTTCACGCTCATCCCGCCGCGCGGCGACCATCCGATCGGCGGCCACTCGTGGGTGCCGATGGACGACGAGAACTGCTGGGCCTGGAGCACCAACCACCACGCGACGCGCGACCTCACCGGCGAGGAGCGCAATGCGCTCGAGGCCGGCAAGGGCATCCACGTGCCGCTGCTGAGCGGCAGCTTCCGGCCGGTGGCGAACAAGGACAACGACTACCTGATGGACCGGCGCGCGCAGAAGGACGGCCGCAGCTTCTCCGGCATCGAGGGCTTTGCCATGCAGGACGCGTCGGTGCAGGAAAGCATGGGAACGATCCAGGACCGCACCAAGGAAAACCTGGTGCCGACCGACCAGGGGATCATCATGGCGCGCCGCCGCCTCA
Source organism: Betaproteobacteria bacterium (assembly GCA_034668045.1). Lineage (GTDB taxonomy): Bacteria > Pseudomonadota > Gammaproteobacteria > Burkholderiales > SG8-39 > SCGC-AG-212-J23. The sequence goes on from JAXDQC010000190.1 coordinate 9,671, forward strand.
TCAAGGCGGCCGAGGAGCTGAAGCAAGGCACGCAGCCGCCGGGCCTCGACCCGCAGCACCAGCGCGTGCGCTCGGTCTCGATCGTCCTGCCGAAGGGCGTGCCGTTCGCCGAGGCGGCGGAAGACGCGCTGCAGCCGCAGCCCGGCTCAGCTCACGCGACGGTCTAGGCGGCTTTCTGCGGCAGGTCCGCCTGCTCGGCGGTGTAGGCCTTGTCCATGTTCGATTTCAGGCCGTGCTTCGCCAGCGCGTCGGTGAACCACTTCTTGATCTCCGGCCGCTCGTCGGCATAGTCGATCTGGTCGCCGCCTAGCCGCTTGCTGATCCAGGCCTTCGGCACGCCTTGGGCGTTGCGGATCGCCACGCCCTCGGCCTTGAAGGCGAGGTAGCGCGCCGGCGTCGTGCCGGTATTGAAGTGCTGGTGGAACCAGAGATTGGGCGGCACGATCATGGCGCCCTCCTTCCAGTCGTAGCGCTGCGGCTCCTCGCCCTCCGGCCACATCAGGCTGAAGCCTTCGCCCGAAAGCACGATCACGTGCGCGCCCGGCCCGTGCGCATGCGCCTTCTTGTAGGTGCCGATCGGAAACTGCGAGATGTGGCTGTTCATCGAGCCCCTGGCCATGCTGAAGCGCGTGTGGCCGCCGCCGGCGCCGCGCTCCTTGGCCGCGAAGAGCGGCAGGTTGATCGCGTCGGCGACGAAATTGGTGTCGAGCAGCAGGCCCTTCTGCTCGCCCTTGTTGGCGAAATACTCCGGCTCGCCGTCGAAGCGCTCCTTGAAATCGCGCTTGGTGCCGAACACGAACTCGACGTCGCCGAAGGCATTGATGATCACCGGCGCGTTGGTGACGGCGACGAAGCGCGCCGGCTTCTCGCCCGAACCGTTGAAGTGCTGGTGCGAGCAGTTGAGCGGAATGGCGAAGATCGCTCCCGCCTTCCACTCGAAGCTGATCTCCTTGCCGGCGTCGTTCCAGACCGCGGTCGAGCCGCGGCCATCGAGGACGTAGATCATCTCCTCGTAGAGCTGGCGCTGCGGCGCGAGGCTCTCGCCCGGCGGAATCTCGCAGACGTAGCAGTCGTTCGAGGTGCGCGAGGCGTCGTGGTTGAGGTAGACGCCGCGGCCGCCGCGGCGCGGCCAGGGCTTGAGCTTGACCGTGTGCAGGTCGGGCACGTAGAAGGAGCTGATGATGTCGAGGCCCTCGTCGCGCACCCAGCGCGTGTAGGGCGTCTCCTTCTCGGTGGCGAATTTCTTCGCGAAGTCTTCCGAGACGATGGCGTTTTTCATTCGTCGTGGTTGAAGTTGGTTTCGTCGTTGCGCGCCTTGTAGCCCTCGCCCGCCGGGCAGGCGGCTTCCTTGGGACGCGGAATCACCGTCTGCTGGAACAGCATGTTCATGAACATGATGAGCGGCTTGGGCTTGAGCACCAGCGCGCGCGCCGGCTTGTCGGTGCTGGCGTTGAAGTGCTGGTGCACGCAGTTCATGTGCACGACCGCGACGTCGCCCGCCTTCCAGTCGTAGCGCACGCCATCGTGGATCTCGTAGCCGGTGCCGTCGAGGATGTAGAAGGCGGCCTCGTTGACGTGGCCGTGCTTCTGCGTGCGCCCGCCGGGCGCGTATTCCTCCAGGTGCACGTGCAGCGTCTGCGTCAGGCCGTCGACCGGCTCGATGAAGTGCTTGCTGAACGATTGCGGCCCGTCGTTGAAGGTCAGGTCCTTGCCCTTGATCACGCGCGGCATGGCGCGCAGGCGCTTCAGCTCGTCCTTGAGGCTGTATTGCCCCTGGATGCCGCGCACGAAGACGCGATCCGCCTTGCTGCTGTAGTGCGATTCTTTGCCCATTAGCGTGCCTGCCTCAGAAAGAGCTCTTCATAGAGCTTGGTCCATTTCGCGTGCTCGTCGAGCATCACCTTGGGATCGACCAGCTCGAGCGGTATTTTGTTCAACGGCGTGTCGATCCTGCGGTTGGTCGGCACGAAGTCGCGCTTGGCGAGGATGCGCTGGCCTTCCTCGCCGATCTCGAAGTCGAAGAAGAGCACCGCCGCGTGCGGATGCGGGGCGCGCCGCGCCACGGCGACGCCGTTCGGGCGCGCCACGGCCTTGCCGATCGAGAACCATTCGATCGGCGCGCCCTGCCCCTTGAACTGCTCGGCCTTGTAGTTGTAGACGGTGAGCGCGAGGGGCACCTCGCCGGAGACGACGAGCTGCGTGAGCAGCGTGTGGCCGCGGCGCACCGAGATGCCGTTGGTCTTGACGATGTCGCGGAAAATCTGGGTGCCCTGCTGCTCGCCGAGCTGCGCCATGACGCCGGCCAGCCAGTCCTGGTCGTCGGCCTCGATGCCCAGCCGTCCCTTCCAGCGCGGATGCGCCAGGTCGGCGAAGGTCTTCGGCAGCTCGTCCTTCTTCACCAGCTTCGTGTTGTAGGCGAGCGCGAAGACGTTCAGCCGCGTGCCGACCCATTCGCCGTGCGGACGGCGCGCCGCCGGGATCAGGTCGGCGAGGTGCGGCGACTTCACCACTTGCAGGATCTGCTCGCGGTGCAGCATCTCGAGCTCGGGGCCGTTGGTCTCGACTACGTCGACCGCGTGGCGGCCGCCGCGCGCTTCGGTCACCGCCCGCTGCAGCACCTTCTCCGAGCCAGCGCGCCAGAGGTTCACCTTGACGCCGTACTTCGCTTCGAACGCCTTCGCCACCGCGCCGATGTCGTCGCTTTGGGCGGAGGTGTAGATGGTGAGCTCGCCCTCCTTCTTCGCGCCCGCCAGCAGCTTTTCCTGGCGATCCGCGCCCTCGTAGGAGGCGGGGGTCTGCGCCTGGACGCTGCCGACGCCAAGCGCGGCAAGGAGGACGAGCAGCTTCATTCGCGCTCCCGCTTCACCGCCTGGCCCCTGAGGAAGATCTGCGACCAGAGCTTCTCCCATTTCTCGGCCTCGTCGATCACCACCGCCGGATCGATCATCTGATAGGGAAAGTCGTTGAGAGGGGAATCGACCTTGTTGCTCGCCGGCACCCGGTTTCTCTCCTTGATCAGGCGCTGGCCCTCGAGGGAAAGCATGAAATCGGCGAACAGCAGCGCGGCGTACGGCCGCTCGGCGCGCTTCGCCACCGCGACCGCGTTCGGCCGGCCGAAGGTCGGCGTCAGCGCCTTCCATTTGATCGGCGCGCCTGTGGCGACCAGGCGCTCGGCGTTGTGGTTGTAGATCGACGCGGCGAGCGCAATCTCGCCCGAGGCGACCAGCTCGCCCATGAGGGTATGGCCGGTGCGGATCTGCGGCTTCATCTGCGCCAGCTTGCGGAAGAACTCGAGGCCCTTGGCCTCGCCCATCGCCTTGACCATCGAGCCGAACCAGTCGACCTCGCTCGCCTCGAGGCCGAGCCTGCCCATCCAGCGGGGATCGAGAAGATCCTGGTAGGAATTCGGCACCTCGTTCGGCTTCACCAGCTTGGTGTTGTAGGCGATGGTGAAGAAATTCAGCCGGTCGGCGACATAGTGGCGATGCTTCGGGATCGCCTGCGCCGGGATGTTGACCAGCTGCGGGCTCCAGAACTCTTCGAGCAGCCCCTCGCGGTAGAGCGCCTCCATCTCGGGGCCGTTCAGCTCGAAGCCGTCGACCGCGAAGCGTCCAGCGCGGTGCTCGGTGAGCGCGCGCTGCAGCACCTTTTCGCTGCTCGAGCGCCAGAGATCGATCTTCACGCCGTACTTCTTCTCGAACGCCTGGACGATCGGCACCGAGTCCTTGAGGTTGAGCGAGGTGTAGATCAGGGCGCGCTTCTCCTTCTGCGCCCCTTCCAGCACCCGCTTGTCGCGGTCCGCCCCCTTGTACAGATACAGCTCGCGATTCGGGCTCTGCGCGAAGGCATTCGAGCAGAGGAGCGCTGCGAGCAGCAGAAAGCGCATTGCCAACTCCAAAAAAAGAACGGGCGCCGGAGCGCCCGTTCACTGTACTCCGCTGAAGCTAGAACGAGTAGCTGATGCCCGCCGCGATGGTCCTGGTGTCCTCGCCGCGGTTCGCCGTGTAGGCCGACACGTTGCTCATTGCCGCTGAATTCCCGTTGTTGAGTTTCGCCGCGATGACGTACACGAACGTCTGGCGGTCGAAGCGATAGCGGGTTCCCAGCGTCACCATCGTCGATTGCAGCCCATTGGTGCTGCAGTCCGGAGTGCCGCCGGTCAAGCGGCAACTGCCGCTGCCGGCGCGAATGAATTGCGTCGCGAAGCGCCAGGCACCGAAGCCGCCGTCGTAGCCGAGAGCCCAGTTGGTCTTGCGGTACTCCTCGAACTTGCCGGCGCTGACCTGTCCCGTTTCCGTGTAGTGAAGTCGCGCGATGTCGAGGACGACGCGCTGGCTACCCAAGAACCGTACCTCGGAGCTGAAGCGCGTGGCGGTGTCCTTCGAGCGCGTATTGGAGCCCACGGCAATCGAATTGGCGGTGGTATTGCCGGCAGGAATGTTGGTCGACGCGCCCAGGAAGTCCCACTTCTGCTCCTGGTGCAGCGAGGCGTAGAAGATCTGGCTGTCGTACTTGACGCCATACGACCAGACGTGCTGATTGAGCCCGCGTCCGGGGGTGCCCCTCGCTTCGTCGGGCACATACTGGATGCCAGCCTGGATCCCCTTGAATTCGGCGGTCTGGTATTGGATCGAGTTGGCATAGCGCTCGTGGAAGCGCGCGGCGCCGTTGCTGCCGACGCCGATGTGCGACAGCACGTTGCTCGCGGAAATGAAGTTGCCGCTGGCGATGCCGAACATCGCAAAGGTATCGCCGTACTCCTTGTAGATCGAGTCCATGAAGCCGAGCTTTACCGTGCCCAGCGTGCCGTGGCTCAAGCCGGCGAACGTGTTGCGGCTCGACCACGAACCGACGCCGGTGTCGAGGCCGATGGACTGCTCGACCTGCCAGATGCCCTTCAGCGAGCCGCCGAGGTTGCGCTCTCCGCGGAAGCCGACGTAGGTGTTCTGCGAATCGACGAAGTTGCGGGCGCCGTGGTCGGGAATACCACCTTCGGTATTGATGGCCGTCGCCCCGGCGTTTGCTACGGTGAAGATTCCCGTGTTCGAGGCCAGCGTCGAAACCCCGGTGGTGCCGATCTGGGTTGAGCCGTGTCCCTTCGACACGCCGAATTCCGGATAGAGCTTGCCGTAGATCTGGACGGTGCCGATGGTCTCGTTGCCCATCGTGATCTGTGCCTGGACCGCGGGCGCCGCGAACAGAGCACCTACAGCGAGTGCGACTGCCTTTTTCTTCATCGTCTCCTCCTCTGTTTGCCCGCTGCGACTGTTCTGCTATGGAGAACATTGATCGCGATGACGGAACCGAGCCAGCGTACGTTCAAGCCCCATAGTCGTCAAGCTTGTAGCGGCGCGGCTTGAGCGAATGGCAGATCTCCCGCGTCACTTCCGCTTGCGGCAGCGCAATACCGCGCTCCGCGGCCATCGCGGCGACGATCTCCATGTCGTCCTCCGCCCAGGCCATCGTCTGCCGGCCCCATTTCTCGAGGGCGTCGTTGGTGGCGCTCGACATCAGCAGCGCCTGGCGCAGCTTCTCGACGTCGAGGCCAAAGCGCTGGGCGAGCGCCAGCCCTTCATGGTCGGCGACCAGGCAGGCCCAAAGGATGAGGTTGTTCACGGCCTTGGCGACCTGCGCCGAGCCAACATCGCCTGTGTGCACGACGTCGGAGGAATAAGCACGCAGCACCGGTGTAATGCGCGCGACGACCTCGGCCGGCCCGCCGACGAAGGAAAGCAGCGTCCCCTTGTCCGCCGCCTCGCCGCCGCGGCAGACGGTGGAATCGATGACGTGCATGCCCTTGGCCTTGGCGGCGAGGTCCTGCACGGTCTTCGGATGCACGGTGCTGAGGATGGCGACGATGCCGTCCGCGCGCGGCTTGAGGCCCCGCTCCAGCAGCTCGCCGACCTCGCGGTCGAAGCCGACGCAGACCAGGATGGCGTCGCACTGGCCGGAGAGATCGGCCTGCCATGTGGCGCCGCGCCTTTCGACCTCCGCCCTCTTCTTCGGGTCGATGTCGCTGGCGAGCGTACGGAAGCCTGCCCGCGCCAGGTGGCCGATGATCGGCAGCCCCATCCGCCCCGCGCCCACGACTCCGACGGTCTCGCTCATCGCTTCTGGGTGATCGTGTCGATGAGAGCCGGCTGACCCGCCTGCACGCGCTTGATGGCGCGCTTCAGCGCCGCGGCGACGCCGGAGGGCTTGTCGATCGGGCCCTCGGCGTACCAGCCCATCGACTTCGCCAGCGTGGCGAAGTCCGGCTCTGGATCCGACATGTCCATGCCGATGTGCGCCCGCTCGACCGGCGTGCCGCGCAGCTTGGCCATGCGGATCTGGTGCTCCCAGTCGTTGTAGTAGGCGCGGTTGTTGTACATGACGATCAGCATGGGGATGCGATGCTTCGCCGCCACCCACAGCGCGCCGGCATCGAACATCAGGTCGCCGTCGGGCTGCAGATCGACGACCAGCCGGCCCTTGCCGCGGTGCGCGAGCGCGACCCCCAGCGAGATGCCGATCTGGGTCGCGGTGCCCAGCGACTTGCCCGGGTGGCGATAGGGCCGGTCGAAATCCCAGACCATGCGCGCCCACTCGTCCAGCGTGCCGGCGGTGAGCACCCAGTCGTGCTTGCGGATCTCGCGCCAGACCTCGTGGGCGAGGCGCGGCAGCGTGATCGGGCTCGCATCCCAGTCCTCTTTCGCTTCCTTCTCCCAACCGGCCCGCATCTTCTTGTTGAGGTTCGTGTAGTGCCTGACCCGGTCTTCGCCTTTCTTCGTCTTCTTCAACAGGTCGGTCAGGGCGGGGATGGCGAGCGTCGTGTCCGCCATCACCCGCAGGTCGGCCTGCAGGAGGCGCTGGTAGTCCATTGCCCAGCTCGAGATCTCCAGGTCGCCGAAGCCGATGTCGATCCACTTGCAGCCCTTCGGCAGGATCGAGGTGACCTGGCGCGTCGTGCTCACCAGCTCGGTCGTCGGCCGCTCCCAGTCGCGCGTATCCAACGACAGCACCAAGTCGGCGTCGCGGAAGACGTCCTTGTGCATGCTGAAGTTCAGCGGATGGTGGCTGGGGAAATTGAGGCGGCTGCCGACGTCGTAGACCGGCGCACCCAGCGTCTCGGCGAGCTTCACCAGCGCTTCGTAGCCTTCCGGATCGCGGCCGACGAACTCGGCGAGGATCACGGGGCGCTTCGCCTTGCCGAGCATCTCCGCGACCTTCTTCAGCGCCTTGGGATCAGGGGCGAGACGGGTCGGGACCTGCTGGACGCTTCCTATTGGTACGTCATGGTCGAGCGGCTGCTCCTGCAGCCACGCGTCGTAGCACATATAGATAGGCCCGCGCGGCTCGGTCATCATGACCCCGTAGGCGCGGGCGAAGGATTCGGGCACGCCGTCGATGACCGTCGGCTGGTAGTCCCACTTGGTATAGGCGCGCACCGCCTCCCCCTGCACCAGCGCGGTGTGGATCCAGTCGATGCGCGGGCGGCGCTTGGTCTCGTCCATCGGACCGGTGGCGCCGACGATGAACACCGGGCAGCGGTCGGCGTAGGCGTAGTAGATCGCCATGTTCGCGTGCAGCAGGCCGACCAGGTTGTGCAGGATCGCCACCATCGGCTTGCCGCTCGCCTTGGCATAGCCGTGGGCGATCTGCACCGCCGTCTCCTCGTGCTGGCACAGCATCATGGTCGGCTTGTTGCGGCCGTAGTTGACGATCGAGTCGTGCAGGCCGCGATAGCTCGCCCCCGGATTGAGCGCCGCGTGCGGCAGCTTGTAGGCGTGCAGCAGGTCGACGATGACGTCGGAGGCCCAGCGTTTGGTCAGTTTCTTTTTAGCGCCACGCATTTTTCCGGGTCCATTTTCAAGAAAACAGTCTCATCAACTCTCGTGCGCAAGCTCGGATGCGTCTTGCACTGCAGGCGGCGCTCGCCGACGGTCACCACGAAATCGACCGACTCGCCGAGAAAGATTTTCTGGTAGACGGTGCCCTCCCACACGTTTTCGCCGTCCCTTTTTGATTCGGAGAGCTCGATGTCTTCGGGGCGCACCGAGATCGTGACGATCTCGTCGGTTGCAAGGACGTCGGTGGCGAGGACCTTCATGCCGCCGATCTCCGAGCTGACGCGGTAGAAGTCGCCCTCGCGCGCGAGCACCCTCGCCTCGAGGAAGTTGCTGCTGCCGACGAAATCGGCGACGAACTGGTTGCGCGGCCGCTCGTAGATCTCGCGCGGGCTGCCGATCTGCTCGATGCGCCCGCCGTTCATCACCGCGATCGAGTGTGACAGCGCCAGCGCCTCGCTCTGGTCGTGGGTGACGTAAACCGTGGTGATGCCGAGCTCGCGCTGCAGCCGCTTCAGCTCGAAGCGCATGCGCTCGCGCAGCTTGGCGTCGAGGTTGGAGAGCGGCTCATCGAGAAGCAGCAGGCGCGGCTCCATGACCAGCGCGCGCGCCAGGGCAAGGCGCTGCTGCTGGCCGCCGGAGAGCTTGGTGGCCTCCCGCTCGGCAAAATCGCCGAGGTCCACGGTCTTCAGAACGCGCGTGACCTTTTCGCGGATTTCCTGCCGCGAACCCCTGTTCGCCGCCACCCTGAGCGGAAAGGCGGCGTTCTCGAACACGGTCATGTGCGGCCAGATGGCATAGGACTGGAACACCATGCCCAGGCCGCGCCGGTTGGGGGGAACGAAGACGTTGCTGGAATAGACGACGTCGTTGCCGACGCGGATTTCGCCCGCTCTCGGCCGCTCGAGCCCGGCGATGGAGCGCAGCGTCGTCGTCTTGCCGCAGCCGCTCGGCCCAAGAAGGGTGAAGAGCTTCCCGGCCGGCACGTCGAAGCTCACATCCAGCGCGGCGTGCACGACCTGCCCCCGTTCGCCGACATAGTCCGTGCACAGGCCGGTGACGGTCAGCACGCTAGGCCTCCCGGATGCCGAACTTGCGGCCGAGCCACTGCGCCGCGAGCACCAACACAAACAGCAAGAGGATCAGCATCACGCCGAGCGCCGAGAGCTCGACGTACTGGCCGTTTTCCCAGAGCTCCCAGATCAGGATCGAGATCACCTCGGTGCCCGGGCTGTAGAGCAGGATCGAGCTGGAGAGCTCGCGGATCGAGACAATGACGACGTAGATCCAGCCGGCGAGCAGGCCCGGCTTGAGAAGCGGCAGGATGATGCGGCGGAAGGTGGTGAACCACGAGGCGCCGCTCATCGCTGCGGATTCCTCGAGCTCCTTGTGGATCTGCAGCATCGAAGTGGTGTTGTAGCGCAGGCCGTAAGGCATGAAGCGCGTCACGTAGGCGATCAGCATGATCCAGATCGTGCCGTAGACGCCGATCGGCAGGTACAGGTACAGGATCATGATCGCCAGGCCGAGCACGAGGCCCGGGAAGACCATCGGCAGCGAGGCGATGTTGTCGAGCAGCCAGCGCCCGGGCAACTTGGTCTTGACGACGATCCAGCAGATCACCGAGGTGACGAGCATGATGATCGTCGCGCTGCCGAGCGCGAGCAGCAGGCTGTTCCACACCGAGCGCGCCAGGTTGGGATAGGAAAGGATGGTGCGGTACGGATCCAGCGTCAGCCTGGAGAGCGCCTCCATCGACGGCACTGCATAGAACTTCTGCAGCGACGACCAGAGCAGCACCGCGAACGGCAGCACGACGATCGCCAGGAAGTAGGCGAGGAAGATCGCCGTCGTCAGGTAGCGCCAGCGGCCGAGATCGATGGTGCGGGGACGAAATCCCTTGCCGGTCATGGTCGCGTACTTCGAGCCGCGGCTGGAGAGGCGCGACTGGAAGTAGACGCCGACGCTGGTAATGAGGAGCAGCGTCGTCGCCAGCGCGGAGGCGAGACCTATCTGGCTCGGGTAGCGGTGCACCGCCTGGTAGATCGCCGAGGTGAAGACCTGGATGCCGACCGGCAGGCCGAGCAGCGCCGGCACCTCGAAGGACTCGACCGCCCGCACGAACAGGATGAGGACGCTGGCGAAGATCGCCGGCCAGACCAGCGGCAGCGTCACGCGCAGCGCGACCTGCGGCACGCTCGCCCCGCTCATCACCGCCGACTCCTCGAGCGCCGGGTCCATGGCGCGGAACGCCGCCGTCATGAGCAGGAAAGCGACCGGCGAGTAGTGCAGGCCGTCGACCCAGATCATGCCCCACAGCGAATAGACGTTGACGAACACCGCGTCGGTGTCGAAGACCCTCTGCAGCACCAGGTTGACGAGGCCGATCTTCGGGCTGCCGAGCAGGATCCAGGCGACCGTGAAGAGGATGCCCGGGATGATGAGCGGGATCACCGACAGGGCGAAGAACAGGCCCTTGAACGGCGTGTTGGTGCGCTCGTTCATCCAGGCGAGCGCGGTGCCGATGACGAAGGCGATCAGCGCCGCGCCGGTGGCGAACTGCAGAGAGTTCCAGAACAGCGTCCAGGTTTCCTCGGAGGCGTACGCCTGGCGGTAGTTGTCGAGCGTGAACTGCGCCGCCTTGGCGGCGCTCTGCGGGGTGAAGAAGCTCTGCCACAGCAGGAAGCCGAGCGGCACGACCGCGAGGTACAGGGTCAGCGCCACGCACGCGGCGATGACCAGCCACTTGGCGTCGAAGCGCGTTCCGCGCGCGCCGATCGCGTCAGCCGTGATGGTGGGGTTTGCGGTGCTCATGCGGCACGCGTGGATCCTTGCTGAAGACCAGGGACTTGATGGTTACCGGAACGGTGTGGGAAGGCATGCGGATGCGGCCGAGATCGATGTAGTCGAAGTCGCGCAACGCGATGCCGTCGAGGACGAGGATCTCGGACTCGATCCGCCAGTCGTCCTTGAGAATACCGCCCAGCGTGTTGGCGATGTCGCCGTCGAGGATGAGATAGAGCGGCCGCTTCTGCCGCAGCGTGCCCGCCAGGGAGAGCGTGATGGCGCGCGCGAAGGCGGACAACCGCTCGAACGACGGCTCGCCGCGCCAGCGGAAGGCGAGCGCGACCTCGCTCTCGCCTTCGACCAGATCGAAGGCGGCGAAGTGGCGCGCCACCGCCGCGGCGACCTTCTCGGCGACGATCTCGCCCTCGAGCTTCACCGGCGGCTGCAGCACCTGCAGGTTGCGGCGCGGCAGCAGCTCCCCCGGCTGGGAGATGTAGACCGTATTGCCGGAAAGCTGAACGCTGTATTCGGACGCGCCGAAGGCCGTGGCGCGGATGCACTCGCCCGCCGGCAGGAGCTTGCCCGGCAGCCGGTCGAGCCGCTTCTTCAGCTCGAGGCCGAGCCTTCGTCCCAGGTCGCCGAAGTCGCGGCTCTCGCGCCCGTAGACATACTCGCCCACGCCGCCGGAGAACATCACGCCGCCGACGCGCGAGAGATTCTTGAGCGGCTCGGTGAGATAGAGCCGCTTGTCGCCAAGAATCGCCGTGCACAGGGCTTCCGCCATCCATTCGGCGACGGTATCGAGCGCGCCCGGCGGCACGCGGTCGCCGAGCTGCCAGTCGAAGCCCGCTTCGCGCGCGAGCTTCTTGCCCTGGGGATCGAGTCGCGTGATGCGGCCGTCGGCATCGGCGACGAGCAGGCGTCCGCCGATGTGGAAAGCAGCGGTCTCGAGGACTTCACCGTGCTCGATCAGCGCCAGCTTGGTGGTGCCGCCGCCGATGTCGACGTTGAGGACGCGGATGCCGCGGTCGTGCGACACCTTGGCCGCGCCCGAGCCATAGGCGGCGAGCATCGCTTCCATATGGTGGCCGGCGGTGGCGCAGACGAACTCGCCGCCCATCTCCGCCAGCAGCTCGCCGATGGCGCGCGCGTTCTCGCGCCGCAGCGCTTCGCCGGTCAGGATCACCGAGCCGGCATCGACTTCGTCGGGATGAATCCCCGCGCCGGCATAGGCCGCGTCGATGATGGCCCCGAGCGCCTGCTCGTCGATGCGCACCTCGTCGGCATAGGGGGTCAGCGCGACCGGCGACTCGTACAGCGTCTCGCGCTTGACGACGAAATAGCGGCTCGACAGGTCCTCGCCCATGCGCCGCATGTGCAGGCGGGAGAAGATCACCTGCGTGCCGGCCGAGCCGATGTCGATGCCGACGCTCGAAAGGACGATGTTGTCCTGCTGCCAGATCGCGTTTTCTTCCAGCGGCCCGGGCGGCAGGTCGTGGTCATGATCGTGGTCGTGATCGTGACCGTCGTCGCCCTCGTGGCTATGGTCGTGCTCGGCGCCGTGCAGGTGATCGGTAAGGGTGTGCTTGCCTTTGCCGGCGCTCAAGGCACGTATCCAAGCCGCGCCGAGACCGCGCTGGCGGTGGCGATGACGCTGGGCACGCAGGTCTGCATCACTTTCTTGTTCATGCGCTGCACTGGCGCCGCCAGGCCGACCGCGGCGATCACCGCGCCGGTGTGGTTGCGCACCGGACTGGCGATGGCGCGCAGGCCGGTCTCGCTTTCCTCGTCGTCGGTCGCGTAGTCGCGCTGCGCCACTTCGGCGAGCGTCTCGAGCAGCTCTTCCTGGCGGATGATGGTCTTCGGCGTGTACGCCTTCAGGCCGAGGTCGAGGACCTGCTTCACGTAGTCCTGCGACTGCGAGGCGAGAAGCACCTTCCCCACCGCCGTGCAGTGCAGCGGCGCGCGCGCGCCGACGGCGGCCGCCATGCGGATCGCCCGCCGGCTTTCCATCTCGTAGATGTAGAGGACGCTGTGATGATCGATGATGCCGAGCTGGACCGTCTCGCCGGTCATCTCCAGCAGCTCGCGCAGCTGCTGCCGCGCCTCGTTCGCCACGTCCATGCGCCGGCGGACCAGCGAGCCCAGCTCGAACAGCGCCAGGCCGAGCCGGTACTTGCCGTTGTCGTCGTTCTGCTCGAGGAAGCGCGCCGCGGTCAGCGTCGCCGCCAGCCGGTGCACGGTGCTCTTCGCCAGGCGCAGGCGCCCGGCGAGGGTGGTGATGCCGAGCTCGTCCTCCTCGCCCGAGAACGAGCTCAGCAGGCGGATCGAGTTGGCGACCGACGAGAGCCGCGCCTTCGGCGGCCGGCTATTGCGGCTCTGTTCCATGGCGAGCCGTGCGCTTGGCGATGAGATAGGCAGCGAGGATGGCGGCAATGCTGGTGACGCTCATGAGCGGCGCCAGGCTTTCGCTCATCCGGGTGAGGCCTGCTGCCGCGAGCAGGAGACAGAGCGCGGCGATGGTGCCGCTGATCCAGCGGGAGGTGGTGGCGGCGAGCCGCGCCACCCACCAGCCATTCAGCGTGTCGGTGAGCGCCATGCCGATCGTGAAGAGAACGCCGAGAGCGCCGGCGAACACCCAGCCCGCCATGCTCGCGCCGGTAATGGAGAAGAGCAGCGCGTGGCTGATGGTGTCGAAGGAAAGGGCGAAGGCCGCGCCGATGGCGGCGATGATCACCGGGTGGCTGGCGTTCGCCAGGCGATCGGCCCACCAGTGGCCTCGAAGGCCCACCGGCCTGCCGGGCGCGGCGAGCAGGTTCGCGACGCCAAGCGCCGCGAGCACCCCGACGGAGATGCAAATGCCGATCTCCTCGAGCCAGGCCGGTGCCTGCCAGTCCGCGGCGAATAGCGCCACGCCGATGCCGACCAGGGTTACGACCACGCCATGGCCGAGGGAGAAGTAAAGGCCGCACCAGCGCGACACCTTGCCGCGAGCGAGTCCGTCGATGGCAACCAGGTGGTCCGGGTCGAATCCGTGCCGGACGCCGAAGAGGAAGACCAGCGCGGCGAGCGCGAGCGCGTCAGGTGGCAGCGCGCTCATTTGAGGAACAGCCCCTGCCAGATCTTCTCCCACTTGTCCTGCTCATCGAGCACCGTCACCGGGTCGACGACGGTGTAGTCGAAGCGGCCGACGGACGTCGGCACCCTGGTGCTCACCGGGGTCCTGCCCATGGAATCGAGCAGCGCCTGGCCCTCCGGCGAAAGCACGAAGTCGACGAACGCCGCCGCCTCTTTCGGATGCGGCGCGTTCCTGGCGATGGCGATGCCCTGGGTACGCGCCACCACGGGCTCGATCGGCAGCCAGTCGATGGGCGCGCCTTTGCGCTTCAGCGACTCGGCATTGCTCTGATAAGCGCTAAGGGCGACCGGGATCTCCCCCGAGGCGACGAGCTGGGCGAGCAGCACGTGCCCCTTCCTCATGTCGGGTTTCATTGCCGACAGCTTGCGGAAGTACTGCGTGCCCTCCTCGCCCCAGAGCTTCACCAGCGTCGCCATCCACTCGGCATCGGTCGCCTCGATGCCGATGCGGCCGCGCCATTTCGGATCGACGAAGCCTCGATAGCTCGACGGCAGCTCTTCCTTGCGCACCTTGTTCGTGTTGTAGGCGACGACGAAGAAATTCAGGCGATCGGGGATCCACTGCCGGTGCTTCGGAATCGCCGCGGCGGGGATATCGGCGAGGTGCGGCGAGCGAACCTCGCGGAACGCGTTCTCGCGCGCCATCATCTCCATCTCCGGTCCGTTCGTCTCCACCACGTCGACCGTGGGGCGGCCGGCACGCGCCTCGGCGATCGTGCGCTGCACCACCTTCTCGCTGATCGCGCGCCAGATCTCGACCTTGATGCCGGTTTTCTTCTCGAACGCCTGGCCGAGAGGTCCCGACTCGGTGGGCGCGAGCGACGTGTACAGCACCACCGGGCCCTGCGCGAACGCCGCGCCGGCGATCAGGAGAAGAATGCTGCAGAGGAAGCGTCGCAAACGCGTGCCCAGCGGATGAATTGCAGTATTCTATGGTCAATCCCATGCGCGAGAACAGAGTTCCACATACGGAAACACGGCGATGAGCACCACCAAGACCACCACCGCCGTCACGCACTACCACATCCAGAAGAAGCGTCGCGCCGAGTTCATCGACGAGTGGCGCAAGAACCGCCGCACGGTGGTGAGCAAGGAGGACGTGAAGCTGCAGCCGACCGCGCGCGGCATGCGCAGCGGCGTGTACATGGGCGCCGACGGCGACTCGCCGACGCGCTGCCTCGATGCCCTGGTGCACGAGGTCGACCCGAAGGCCGTCACCACCATCCACCGCCACTCGTGGGACGCCCAGCTCTTCATCGTCGAGGGCTCGGGCTGGAGCGAGATCGACGGCGTGCGCTACGACTGGAAGCCCTGGGATGCGATCCATATCCCGGCCTGGAGCTGGCACCGGCACGGCAACGACGGCGGCAAGACCGCGCGCTTCATGAGCTACTCGTCCGAGCCGATGCTGTGGACCCTCGGCATGTGCGTCGTCGAGGATCGCGGCCACGAGCCGTTCAAGAACCTGCCTCCCCGGCCGCCCTCCTCCGAGGGCCCGGAAGGTGATGACCCCTACTCGAGGCGGCTGCGTCGCATATCCAGTGAGCTGAGCAAAAGGCGGAGCGGCCGCATCCACACGCCGTATGACGAGCAGGACCTGCTCGCGACGCCGCGCGGCACCCGCACCAAGTTCCTGGTCGATCGCGCGATCGGCAGCCAGGCGTCCGGCATCACGCAGGTCATGATCCAGTTCGCGCCGGGCAAGACGCAGTCGCTGCACCGCCACCCGGGCGAGGCGTGGCTGTATGTGGTGGAAGGCCACGGCCACAGCTTCCTCGGCACGGCCCCCGACCGCGGCGAGCACCATCGCTGGAAGAAGGGCGATCTCATCGTCGTCGACCATTTCCTCTGGCACCAGCACTTCAATGACGACCCAAAGAACCAGGCGCGGCTGGTGCGGGTGCACATGTTCGACTCGATCCTCGAGACCATGCGCGCCCTCATGGATCCGATGGTGCTGTTCGAGGAGGCCGAGGACACGCTCCTCTCCATGAAGGAGATTTCGCAGATCGATTGGCCGGACGACCGCAGGCCGGAGGGCTGATGGCGCAGGCCGCCGCTCTGCCGCCGGGCGTGCTATCGCTGCACGTCCTTCCCGCCGAGCATCACGACAAGGACTGGGACGCGATCATCGTCCCGGCAGGCGTGAAGGAACGCCTGCTCGCGCAAGCGCTGCTGACGCTGCGCCACGGACGGCGCCTTTCCACCCTTGCCGGACTGCCGCACGGCCTGATCGTGCTCGCCGGCCCGCCGGGCACCGGCAAGACCACGCTCGGTCGCGGCCTCGCGCAGGTCGCCGCGCTGGCGCTCGCGCGCGAGGGGGCGACGACGCTGGCGGAAATCAATCCCCACGCCTTCCCGAGCGACATGTTGGGCGAGAGCCAGCGCAACATCATGCGCCTGCTGCAGGACACGATCCCCGAGCTCGCCGCGCGCCGGCCGCATACCGTGGTGCTGATCGACGAGGTCGAAAGCTTCGCCGTGCGGCGCACCAGCGCGTCGTTCGAGACCAATCCGGTGGACGTGCACCGAGCCACCGACGCGGTCATGCTCGGCATCGACGCGATAGCCAAGAACCATCCGTCGGTCCTGTTCGTCAGCACCACCAACTTCATCGGCGCGATCGACGAGGCGTTCCTCTCGCGCGCGGACCTGGTGATGCACTTCGCCCTCCCCGACGCGGCGACCATCGCGCAGATCCTGCACGACTCGCTCGCCGAGCTCGCCGTGCACTGGCCGGAGCTGCGGCCGATGCTGGAGCAGCGCTCCTACTTCACTGAGATCGCGGCGCTTTGCCAGGGCTGGAATGGACGCCAGGTGCGCAAGCTGCTCCTCGCCGCCCTCGCGCAGCGGCTGGAAGTCGCGAAGAACCCTTCCCTGCTCACCTTCGACGACCTGCGCGAGGCTGCGCGCAAGCGCGGCGGCGTCGAATGGGTCGGCGCGGCGGCGCCGAGCGCACGCGAGATGTTCGACGTACCCAAGGAGTTGATGCACGACCACGATCACAGCCACGTGCACAAATAGAACGAGGAGGAAGGATGAAGAGAAGGCAACTGCTGATCGCAGCGATCGGGCTCGCCGCGGCGCCGCTGGCAATGGCGCAGTCCGCGCCCGTCGCGGGCGCACCGTCATTTGCGGGCAAGACCGTCACCATCATCGTCGGCTACAAGCCGGGCGGCGGCTACGACGCGACCGCGCGGCTGCTGGCGCGCTACCTGCCGAAGCACCTGCCGGGCAAACCGACGGTCATCGTGCAGAACATGCCCGGCGGCAACAGCATCATCGCCGCCAACCACATGTACAACGTCGCCAAGCCCGACGGGCTGACGATCGGCACCTTCAACCGCAACCTGCCGATCGCCCAGCTCACCTCGGTCGAGGGCGTCAAGTTCGACATCACCAAGTTCCAGTGGATCGGCTCGGCGGCGAACGAGACCACGATCCTCGCGATCCGCGCCGACCTGCCCTACAAGACCTTCGAGGAGCTGCGCAAGGCGAAGGAGACGGTCGTCATCGGCTCGACCGGCCCAGGCGCCAACACGCATGACTTTCCGCTGCTGCTGAAAGACCTGCTGGGCGTCAACCTGAAGATCGTCAGCGGCTACTCGAGCAGCGCCGACATCATGCTCGCGGTGGAGCGCAAGGAGGTCGACGGCCGCGCCGGGTCCTTCACGTCGCTGCGGCCGTTCATCGACCGCAAGCTGGTGAAGCCCATCATCCGCGCCCGCTCCACCGAGGCCGGGCTCGAGAAGCTGCCAGTCGATGAGAGCTTCGCGCCCAACCCGCGCGCGAAGGCGATCATGGCGCTGCGCTCGACGCCCGAGCTGATTGCGCGTCCTTACGTGCTGCCGCCGAAGACGCCGGCGCCGATCGTCGCCGCCGTGCGCGAGGCCTTCGCCAAAACGATCAAAGATCCAGAGCTCATCGTCGAGGGAAAGAAAACCAATACCGAGCTCGAGTTCACGCCGGGCGAAGAGGCAGCGAAGATCCTCGCCGAAGTGCTGAACCAGCCAAAAGATCTCGTCGCCGAATTCGCCAAGTACATCAAGTTTGGTGAGTAGCCGAGGTGCTTGAAGCGCTCTGGGAGGGGCTGCTCCTCGTCCTGCAGTGGAAGGCGTTCGGCTTCATGCTGCTCGGCATCGGCCTGGGCTTCTGGGTCGGCCTCCTTCCCGGGCTCGGCGGCGCGACCACCCTCGCGCTGATGCTGCCGTTCATCTACACCATGCAGCCCGCCGAGGCGTTCGCGTTCCTCCTTGGCATGCATGCGGTCACGGCGACGACCGGCGACATCACCTCGGTGCTCTTCGGCCTGCCGGGCGAAGCGACGAGCGCCGCAACGGTGGTCGACGGCTACGCGATGACGAAAAAAGGCGAAGCCGGCCGCGCTCTGGGCGCGGCGCTTGCCAGCTCCCTGGTCGGCGCGATCGTCGGCGCCGTGGCGCTGGCCGCGGCGATCCCCGTGGTCCGGCCGCTGGTGCTGACGTTCGGCTCGCCGGAGCTCTTCATGCTCGCCATCGTCGGCCTCGCCTTCATCGCTTCGCTCAGCGGCGAGGGCGCGCGCGGCATGGTGCGCGGCTTCATCGCCGCCGGCCTCGGCCTGCTGCTCGCCACGGTCGGCCAGGATCCGCAGGCCGGCGTCGCGCGCTTCACGTTCGACACGCTCTATCTCTGGCAGGGCCTGGACCTCGTGCCGGTGCTGGTCGGCATCTTCGCCATCCCGGAGATCATCGACCTCTTCGTGCGCGGCAACTCGATCGCCGGCAATGCGCCCCCAGGCAAAGTCGCCAAGGGAGCGTGGGAAGGAGTCAAGGACACGTACCGCCATTTCTGGCTGACGATCCGCTGCAGCCTGATCGGCACGTTCATCGGCATCATGCCCGGCCTCGGCGGCTCGGTCGCGCAGTGGATGGCGTACGGCCATGCTGCGCAAAGCGCGAAGACGCCCGAGGAGCGCAAGCAGTTCGGCCAGGGCGACGTGCGCGGCGTGCTGGGACCCGGCGCGGCGAACAACTCCAAGGAAGGCGGCGCGCTGATTCCGACGGTCGCCTTCGGCGTCCCGGGCAGTACCTCGATGGCGATCCTGCTCGGCGGTTTTCTCCTGCTCGGCCTCGTCCCCGGGCCCGACATGCTGACCAAGCACATCGCCGTCACCTACTCGATGGTGTGGACCATCGTCATCGCCAACGTCATCACGGTCGCGGTCTGCTTCCTCTTCCTCGACCGCCTGGCGAGCATCACCGAGGTGCGCGGCCATCGCCTGATCCCGGTCATCCTGGTGCTTGTCTTCATCGGCAGCTACACCTCGAACAGCCACTACGGCGATCTGCTGGTTTCCCTGTTTTTCGGGGGCGTGGGCTACCTGATGGTGCGCGCAGGGTGGGCGCGCGCACCGTTCGTGCTCGGCCTCGTGCTCGGCAAGATCGCCGAGAACTATCTCTACATTTCCACGGCGCGCTACGAAGCCGCCTGGCTGACGCGGCCGGTCGTGATGGTGCTGATCGCGGTCGCGATCGCGGTGGTGGTTTATCCCTTCTTCCAGACCCGGTGGCGGAAGCGGCATGGCTAAAAAGGCATCGCTCGCGCTCGCCATCGGCATCATGCTGGCCGCCGGCTATGCGGTCTTCGCCGCGAAAGGCTGGCAATGGAAGGCGGCGCTGTTTCCGCTGGCGATCGGCATTCCGCTGTTCTGCCTGGCGGCGATCGAGCTGGCCTGGACGCTTGCCGGCAAGGAGATTCCGGAAGAGCCCGCGCAGAAGAGCTCCGCGCTGCCCTGGGCGTGGATGATCGGCTTCCTCGCGCTCATCGTGCTGCTCGGCTTCCCGATCGCCGTCGCCGTTTTCGTTCTCGTCTACCTGAAGGTGCAGGGCAAGGAAGGCTGGCTGTTCTCGATCGTCCTCACGGCGGCGGTGTGGGGAGCGTTCTACGGGCTGTTCGACATGATGCTGCACCTTCCCTTCCCCGCCGGCTGGCTGCTCGAATGGCTGGGGCTCGCCGCCTAGCGGCGCTGCTTGTCTTTTCGCTCGCCGCGCTTTCCGCGGCGGCGCAGTATCCGGCGCGGCCGATCCGCCTACTGGTGCCGAATCCGCCGGGCGGCGCCACCGACAACCTCGCCCGCGCAGTTGCGCCGAAGCTCAGCGAGGCCCTCGGCCAGCCGGTCGTCGTCGACAACCGCCCGGGCTCGAACGGCAATCTCGCCTCCGAACTCGCCGCCAAGGCAACGCCCGACGGCTACACCCTGCTCCTGTGCGCCGACGCCCAGATCGTCATCGGTCCGCACCTCTACGCCCGGATGCCGCTCGATACCCTGAAGGACCTGGCGCCGGTCGCGACGCTCGCCAACACGCAGATGCTGCTCGTCGTCAGTCCGGCGCTGCCGGCGAAGACGCTGCAGGAATTCGTCGAGCTCGCGCGCAGGACAAACCCTCCGCTTCCCTACGCCTCGATCGGCAACGGCAGCCAGCACCACCTGGTGATGGAGATGCTGAAGGCGCGAGCGGGAATCGATCTGCTGCACGTGCCGTTCAAGGGCGGCGGCCCTGCCACCACCGCGCTGCTCGGCGGCGAGATCGTGGCGATGTTCGGCGGCAATTCGGTGTCCGGCCACGTGCGCGCCGGCAAGCTGCGCGCCCTTGCCGTGGCGGGCAAGCAGCCGTCGCAGATCTTCCCCGATCTGCCGAAGCTGGGCGACGTCTATCCGGGCCTGGAGGTGACGCCGTGGCTCGCCTTGTTCGCTCCCACCGGGATTCCCGAAGGCGTGCTCGCAAGGCTGCGCCTGGAAATCAACAAATTGCTGGAAGACCCGGAGACGCGGGACCGGATCCGCCGTTTGGGCGGCCTGGAGCCTTACGCCAGCACTCCGCAGGAATTCGACAGGCTGCTGCGCTCCGAGTACGCGAAGTACGGCGAGATCGTCAGGGCTGCGGGGGCGAAGATCGACTAGCACGCCCCTGCCACCAGGAGCGCCCCAGCGGCACGAGCAGCGAGAAAGCGAGCAACGCCCATAGCGCATTGCCGACCGGCGAGGTGAACAGCACCGTCAGGTCGCCCTCCGAGATACGCAGCGCGCGCACCAGGTACTGCTCGAATAACGGCCCGAGGATCACGCCGACCAGCATCGCCGTGACGTGATAGTTGGTCTTGTGGGCGATGTAGCCGATCACGCCGAAGACGAGCGCGAGGCCCATGTCGAAGGCGTACTGCCTCTCGCTGAAGGCCGCGACCACGGTCACCAGGATGATGATCGGCACCAGGTACTTGGTCTCGATGAGCACGATCCTCGCCATGTAGCGCGCCAGAGGCAGGATGGTGATGATCATGAAGATGTAGGCGACCGCCATCGAGACGAAGACGCCATAGGCAAGCTCGGGATTGGTGCTGAAGAGCCGCGGCCCCATGACCATGCCGTGGTACTGCAGCACGATCATCATCACCGCCGCGGTACTGCCGCCGGGCACGCCGAGCGCCATCATCGGCACCAGCGTCCCCGAGGTGACACCGTTGTTCGCCGACTCCGGCGCGATCACGCCTTCCGGGATGCCGGTGCCGTAGAGCTCGGGGTGCTTGGACCACATGCGCGATTGCTGGTAGGCGACGAAGGCGGCGATGCTCGCCCCCGCGCCCGGCACGATGCCGATGAACAGACCGATGAATGCCGTCCAGACGATGTGCCACCATTTCTGCACCGTGATCCTCAGGCCCTCGATGGTGTCGGCCCAGCTCGCCTGCATCGCGCGCTCGCGCGCGTCGTCGTCGACGATCATCTTCTCCTCGATCATCACCAGCGCTTCGGAGACGGCGAAAAGGCCGATCAGCGCCGCGACCAGCGGCACGCCGTCATAGAGCTCGAGGAAGCCCATGGTCGCGCGCGGCTCGCTGTACACGTGGTCGGTGCCGACGACGCCGATCAGCAGGCCGAAAAAACCCGAGATCAGGCCCTTCAGCGTGTCTTTCGCGGCGATGACGGCGATCAGGGTCAGGCCGAAGAGCATGATGATCACCATCTCCACCGAGCGCAGGTACAGGCCGAGCTGCGAAAGCCACGGCAGCAGCGCGATGGTGGCGAGCGTCGTGATGAGGCCGCCGAACACCGAGGCGGTGAAGCTGAGAACGATCGCCTGCTGCGCCTGCCCCTTGCGCGCCATCGGGTAGCCGTCGAGCGTCGTCGCCGCGGCGCCTCCCGAGCCAGGGATGCGCATCAGGATCGCCGGCACGCCGCCGGCGAGGTGGTTGGCGCAGTAAAGCGCCACCATGAAGGCGAGCGCCTGCTCGACTGGCACCGCGAGGGTGAGCGGCAGCAGCATGATGAGGGTGTTCTGCGGGCTGAAGCCGGGCAGGATGCCGACGACGATGCCGAGCAGGATGCCGAGCCAAATCACCCACCACAGGGCGAACTGCGCCGCGAACTGGCCCATCAGGAAGTCCCAGGTCATCGGCCGGCGAGCGCCAGCAGCGGCGCGAGCAGATTCTCGATCGGGCCATGCGGGAAGCCCGAATCGAGCACGGCGATGAACAGCGCGTAGACCGCGGCGGCGGTCCACGTCGGCAGCCAGAAGAGGATCGCGCGCCGGCGCACGCCGATGATCCAGAGCTGCGCCAGCAGGCCGAGCCAGAGCGCGAGCGTCAAGCCGAGCCAGGGCAGCAGCCCGATGAAAAGCGCCGTCACCGCCACCAGCCCGACCCTCTTCCATGCCATCTCGCGCGGCTGCCAGAGCGGATCGAGCCCGAGCCCGCCCTCGCCGCGCATGACCCGCAGCGCTACGCGCCCGACCAGGAGCGCGATCAGGATGACGAGCGCGGTGCCGATGATCACGCCGTTCGCCTTCGCTTCCCACACCAGGTCGGCGGTGGAGAAGAAGAAATAGCTTGCGAAGGCGAGCGCCAGCGCCGGGATGACGAGATCGGCGCCCAGTGCCTGGCTATTCCTTGTCACCCTTGCCCTTGGCGGTGAGGAGGGTGCGGTATTCGTTGGCGAGATCGACCATGCCCTTCGCGTAGCGGGTGCAGAGGGCGCGGTCGCCGTACTGGATGGTTTCCACCGGCGCGCCGGTTTTCTTGTACGCCTCGCGGTACGCCGGATTGTCGAATACCTGCCTGGCGGTCTTCTCCAGCAGCGCGAAGCGGTCCGGGTACTTCTCGATCGCCGCGGTGTGGATCGCCCAGGAACGCGAGGAAGAGAGATCGGCCGGCAGCTTCGTGCCGAACACCTTGTTTACCGGCGGCGCGTTGTTGGCATAAGCACCGAGCTTGAAGTCGTCGTTGAAAACGCCGAGGACGCGCAGCTGCTCGCCGAGGGAGGCGACGCCGGCGAGCGGCAGCGCGCCGCAATCGACCTCGCCATTCAGCACCGCCACCTGCGTCGGGTTGCCGCCGCCGTAGGGCACGAGGTTGAACTTCGCCTTGAGCGCGTTGCCGAGCGCGAGCATGCCGATCGAGGCCGGATGCGGCAACCTGCTGACGGCGACCGTGACGCTGCGCTTCTTCGCCTCGGCGGCGAGGTCTTCCAGCCTGCGCAGCGGGCTCTTCTGGCGCACGAAGATGACGCTGTCGTCGACGTCGGTGCGGCAGAAGTACTGGAAATCCTCCGGAAAACGGTATTTCGGCTTGCGCAGGGCGTACATGATCATTTCCGGCCCCATGTTGCCGAACAGGAGGTTGTGCGCGTCGCGGTCACGCTTCTGGATGTACACCTCGTAGCCCACCTGCCCGGCTGCGCCGGCGTAGAAGCTGTACTCGAAATTGGTCTTGAGCAGCGGACCCCAGAAATCGTCGAACACGCGCGCCAGGCGCTCGGCGCCGCCGCCCTGACCGGTCGGAATGACGACGCGCATGTTGCGCGCGGGGAATGCCTGCGCGCCGGCGCGCGGCAAATGCCCGAGGGCGAGCGCCGCGCCCGCGCCGGCGAGCAGCCGCCGCCTCGATACAAGGTGCATATTCACCTCCTCCTGCAAAATCCGACGGCTAATATCCTATCCGCATGCCCGCCTCCACGTTTAGCCGCTGTTTCACAGCGCTCGGCGCGGCCGCGCTGCTCGTCTGGAGCTGGTGCGCCGGCGCGCAGGATTTCATCGATCCGAACCTGCGCTGGCGAACCCTGCAGACCGAGCATTTCACGGTGCATTTCGCCGAGCCGCAGCGCGATCAGGCGCGCAGGGCGGCCGCGGTGGCGGAAAGAATCCTGCCGCGCATCACGCGCATCCTGCGCTGGGAGCCCAAGGACCCCACGCAGATCGTCATCCTCGACTCGGCCGACTTCTCCAACGGCTTCGCCACGCCGATTCCCTTCAACCTCAGCGGCATCTTCCTCTCGCCGCCCGATGACGGCGAGCTGCTGCAGAACCGCGAATGGCTGGAGATGGTGCTGTCGCACGAGCTGTTCCATATCGTCCACCTCGACAAGGCGCGCGGCGCGCCGCTCGCGCTGCGCAACGTCTTCGGGCGCTTTCCTCTGCTCTTCCCGAACATCGTCCAGCCCACCTGGATCATCGAGGGCCTCGCCGTCTACAACGAGACCGACGTCGCGCGCGGCTACGGCCGGCTGGAGAACACGCACTTCGAAGGCATGATGCGCGCCGAGGTGGCGCGCGGCCTGCGCCCTCTGGCCGAGCTCAATGCCGATGGCCGGGGCTTCCCGCTCAATCGCAACTATCTCTACGGCAGCTATTTCTTCGCCTTCCTGCGCGAGCGCTACGGCGAGCACGCGGTGATCGGCTTCATCGAGAACTACAGCAACAACATCGCCTGGGCACCGGTCGACAGCAACCCGCGGCGCTCGACCGGCAAGTCGATGAGCGAGCTCTGGCCCGAGTTCGAGGACTGGCTGCGTGCGCGCTTCGCGCCCAAGGAAGGAGCACCCTCGCAGGAGGGCGAGATCCTGCACAAGGCCTGGACGATCTTTTCGCCGGCCCTTTCCGCCGGCGGGCAGCGCTGGTACGGGCAAGGCGACGGCTATACCCTGCCGCAGCTCGTGCGGCGCAGCCGCGGGGGCAAAGCCGAGGGAGTGCGCGAGGTCGAGCAGGACACGAGGATCGCGGCCATGGGCGGCGGAGCCGTCCTCCTCTCGCAGCTCGAAATTTGCGACAACTACAACCTCTACTACGACCTCTACCGCGTCGACGCGGGCGGCAGCCGCAGGCGGCTCACCGAATGCGGGCGGAACCGCTTCGCCGCGCCTCTGGAAGACGGCCGCATCGCGGCGGTCCGCGTCCTGCAAGGCGTGGCCGAGGTAGTGATGCTCGACGCCTCGGGCAAGCCGCTGCGGACGCTGTATCGCGCCGCGGCCGGCGAGTCGCTCACCGGCCTGGCCGCCAAGGGCGAATCCGTCGTCGTCACCAGCCTGCGCGGCGAGCAGTGGTCGCTGGTGGAGGTGAGCGGCGCCGAGCCCGTCGTGCTGGTCTCGGACAACGCCATCAAGCATTCGCCCCGCTTCGGCGGCTCCGCGGACGAGGTGTTCTTCATCGCCGACTACGGCAAGGTCTACAACGTCTGGTCGATGAAGCGCGGCAGCCGCGCGCTATCACGCTGGACGCGCTCGCTGAACGGTGTCCGCGAGACCAGCGCGCCGGTCGACGGCGAGCTGCTGCTCGTCAGCATCGAAGCTGACGGCGATGCACTGCGCCTGTACCAGATGCCGGGCGCGCCGCTCGAGCAGCGCTACGCCGCATCGCTCTCGGGGCGGCCGGAGAGCCAGGCCGAGCCGCCACTCGCGACGGATGACAAGGCCTATTCGCCGTGGTCGACGCTGCGCCCGCACAACTGGTTTCCGATCCTGGTGCTTGGCGAAGGCATGTTCGCCCTCGGCTTCCAGACCTTCGGCGCGGACGCCCTCCTCAAGCACCAGTACGTCGTCGCGCCAATGTACGAGTTCAACCAGCAGGAGGTCCTGGGCTATGCCGAGTACCTCTACGACGGCCGCCACAGCATCATCCTCAACCGCGAGATGGTGGTGAAGTCGCAGGAGAAGGACGAGGGCGACATCATTGCGTACAGCACCAAGGAGCAGGCGCAATGGGTCTCGCTCTGGCGCCATCTGGCGCTGAACGCGCGCTTCTACTGGGGACTCGGTGCGGCCCTGGAGCGCGAGCGCCTGCACAACGTCAAGCTCGGCGTCAACTCTGCGGTGCAGGACGAGCGGGTCGTCGGCCTCGTCGCCGGCTACGACTCGCGCCGGCAGCAGTGGCTGTCGGAAGGCCCGAGCCAGGGCATGCAACTGCGCGGCTTCGCCGAGACCTCGAACGGCCTTGGCGGCGCTTTCAGCGGCAACGTCTATCGCGGTGACCTGCGCGGCCACGTACCGCTGGGCCGGTCGGTGCTTGGGCTGCGCTGGTTGGAGGGCTGGGGCCAGCCCAACGCCGAGGCGTTTCAGCTCGGCGGCCTGTTCTCGGACGACTTCACCTTCACGCCGAGACTCAATCAGCGCGAGTTCGCTCTGCGCGGATATGGCAGCGGCGAGCCGTCGCTGACCGGGCACCGCGCGCGGCTGTGGACTGCGGAGTGGCGCATGCCGCTCACCGACGTCGACCGCGCGCTAATGACCCCGCCACTGGGGATCAACCGCATCTCGCTCAATGTATTCGCGGATGTCGGCGCGGCCTGGGAGCGCGGCGGCAGCCCGGACTACCACCGCGGCTTCGGCATCGAGCTGATGGCCGAGCCGTCTTTTCTGTACCTTTTCGGCTGGCAGGCTCGCGCCGGCGTCGCGCGCGGCGTCGACGAGGCGGGCAAGACGCAGTTCTACCTGCGGGCCGGACGCTCCTTCTAGAGCGCCTTGCGCACGTGGTAGCGCACGCCGCTGCCCCGTCCGGCGCGAGGTCCGATGTCCGACTGCTCGATGCGGCGGCCGTCGACGTAGACCTCGGCGAGCGTGCGACCGTACTTGTCGATCCCGCGCGGCACGAGCACCACATCCTTTCCTTTGATCAGCTCCTGCAGCTTCTTCTTCGCCGCCTGCCCGCCCGGCTCCTTCAGCTCGGCGGCGTAGACGTTGCTAAGGCGGATCTTCTTGCGGTCGCAGACCAGCGAGTCGCCGTCGACCGCGACGCAGCGCGCCAACGCCGCGGGCGCGGCGACGCACGCCACCACGAGGAAGAGCCAGCGGATGGGCACGGAGCCTATGGGCCGCGCCTCAGGCGCCGGTACCGCGCCATGTGCCGGATCGCGTCGCGAGCGCGGCCGAGCTCTTCGCAGATCAGCGCGAGGTTGTAGCAGCAGTCGGCGAAGGCGGGGTCGGTGCGCAGCGCTTCCTCGTAGGCTGCGGCCGCTTCTTCCTTGCGCTTCATGTCGTCGAGCAGGACGCCGAAATTGAACAGCAGCAGCGCATCGTTGCCGCACGCCGCGATCGCCTCGCGGTAGACGCCTTCGGCCTGCGCCAGGCGGCCGGTGTTGTGCAACAGGCGGCCGAGATTGATGCGCGCCTCGACATGCGTCGGCTCGGAGGCGATGGCGTGCCGGTAAGCATCCATCGCGCCGACGCTGTCCGACACTTCGAGCCCTTCCGCCTGCTCGAACCAGTTCGTCTGCGGTTTCGCCTGGAAAATGCTCAAAGAGCCCGTGGCAGGGTCACCCTCGAAGCCCAGGAGATACTGACCGGACTCCGCCTGCCAGCGGCTCGTCCCCTCCTTGACGACCACCCGGTCGGCGACCGCGGCGATGCTGAGGCCAGAGAGCGGCATGGCTTGCGGCAGCCGCCGCCGCAGCGCGCGGATCGATTGGGTAATGCGCCGGGGCGGCACCTTGGCGGCCGCAAGGGCCTGCGCGGTGCGCAGGGCGATCAGGTCCTGGAAGGAAAACAGCCAGGCGTTGCGCGGTCCGCGCCCGGGAGAAACGAAGCCGGCGGCGACCAGCGCCCGGATGGTGCTGCGTGGCAGGCGAAGCAGCTTCTCGACTTCGCCCACGCCATATTGCTGCACTATTTTTTCGCGGCCTTGCGCGCTGGCTTGGCGGGTTGGGCGGCGGCCTGCGCCTTCTTCGCCGGCTTCCTCTCGAGGCTGGCGCGCAGCGCCTCCATGAGGTCGATGACCTGGGCGCCGGTCTCGGGCTGCTCGGTCATTGTGATCTCCTGGCCCTCCACTTTCTTCTGCACCGCGGCCTCGATGCGCGCGCGCACCTCGTCGGTGTACTGCGCCGGATCGAACTTCTCGGCCGACTGCTGCTCGATGAGCTGCTGCGCCAGCTTGAGCTCCGCCGGCTTGACGTCGGTCTTGGGAATGTCGATGTCCCTCATCGCGCGCACTTCGCCGGCGTGCAGAAGCTGCTGCATCACCAGGCCCTCGACCAGGTCCTCGACCGGGCGGATCATGACGATGTACTGCTTGCCGCGCGCAGCCCAGCGGCCGAGCGCGCAACGGCCCGACTCCCGCAGTGCCCGCGCGAGCAGCGCATAGGGCTTGGCGCCGCCCTTGTCGGGTCCGAGGTAATAGGCCTTGTCGAAGTACACCGGGTCGACGGTCTTCAGCGGCACGAACTCGGTGATCTCGGCGGTATGGGTGCCCGCCTCCTCGAGGGCTTTCAGCTCCTCGGGCGTGAACATCACGTACTGGTCCTTGGCGAATTCATAGCCCTTGACCATGTCTTCGCGCGGCACGACCACTTCTTCCTTGATGCAGAGGTACTGCTGCTTGAGGCGCGAGCCGCAGGCCTTGTGCAGCATGTTGAAGGAAATGGCCTTGCTCGCCTCCGTCGCCGAATAGAGCTTTACCGGGATGGAAACCATGCCGAAAGAGATGGTCAACGACGCAATCGAACGTGCAGCCATGCCGGCCTCCACACTTACTGGAAGTAAAGCGGGGAACGGATTGTAATACAAAGAGATTTTTTAGGTTTTTCCCTTGTCCAGGGCCTTCTCAAGGCTCTGCTTGCGGGCCAGCGCGTCCCGCCAGCGGTCGCCGGTCTGCGCGAGGCGCTGCGGCACGTTGGAGAGGAGGAAATCGAGCGGATGGGCGTCCGCGAGCTCCTCCCAGGTCAGCGGCATCGAGACCGGTGCGCCAGGAGCGCCGCGCGGCGAGTAGGCGACGTTCAGCGTCTTGCCGCGCACGTTCATGTTGTAGTCCATGAAGATCTTGCCGGTGCGCTTGGGTACGCTCCACTCGACCGTGACGTCTTTCGGGTGCAGGCGCACAAGGTGGCGGCCGACCAGCTCGGACACGGCGCGCGCCGCGTCGAAGTCGATGGTGCGCAGGATCGGCACGAAGACGTGCAGCCCGGTCTTGCCCGAGGTCTTGACGATGGCCTCGAGCGACATGCCGGCCAACAACTCGCGCAGCCTGAACGCCACCTCCTTGCCCTTCTCGAAGGCGACGGTGTTCAACTCGGGCTCGTCGCCCGGCGCCTCCTTGCCGGAATAGATGTAGGGATCGATGTCGAACAAGACGTAGTCGGGATAGTTGAGCACCGAAGCTTCCAACGCTTCGATCGAGGATGCGTAGTCGGTGCTCTTGCTCGCGGCGTCCGGACTTGGCTTCGCGCGGGAGTGCCA
>JAXDQC010000191.1:0-28624 GCA_034668045.1 Betaproteobacteria bacterium
ACCGACAACGTGAACTCGATGGCGGCCAACCTCACTTCGCAGGTGCGCGGCATCGCCAACGTCGTCACGGCGGTGGCGAGCGGCGACCTGAACCGCAAGCTGACGGTCGAGGCGAAGGGCGAAGTGGCGGCGCTCGCCGACACCATCAACGGCATGATCGACACGCTCGCCACCTTCGCCGACCAGGTGACCAACGTGGCGCGCGAGGTGGGATCGGAAGGCAAGCTCGGCGGCCAGGCGCGGGTGCCGGGCGCGGCGGGCACGTGGCATGCCCTGACGGACAACGTCAACCGCCTCGCGGCGAACCTCACCACCCAGGTGAGGGCGATTGCCGAAGTCGCCACGGCGGTGACCAAGGGCGACCTGACCCGGTCGATCACGGTCGAAGCGCAGGGCGAGGTGGCCTCGTTGAAGGACAACATCAACGAGATGATCCGCAACCTCAAGGACACGACGCGCAAGAACACCGAGCAGGACTGGCTGAAGACGCACCTGGCGCGGTTCACGAGGATGCTGCAAGGTCATCGTGACCTCGTGACGGTGTCGCGCCTGATCCTGAGCGAGCTGACGCCGCTGGTGAACGCGCAGCAGGCCGCCTTCTACGTCGCCGACCAGCGGAGCGGCGAGTCGACGCTCGAGCTGCTCGCCGGCTACGCGCAGCGCCACTCGAAGAGCCTGCCGCGCAAGATCAGCTTCGGCGAGGGCCTGGTCGGCCAGTGCGCGCTGGAGAAGAAGCGCCTGGTGCTGTCGAACGCGCCTTCCGACTACATCCGCATCAGCTCGTCGCTCGGTTCCGGCGCGCCGGTGAACATCGTCATCCTGCCGGTGCTGTTCGAGGGCCAGGTGAAGGCGGTGATCGAGCTCGCCTCGTTCAGCCGCTTCAGCGACACGCACCAGGGCTTCCTCGACCAGCTCACCGAGTCGATCGGCGTGGTGCTGCACACCATCGCCGCCAACATGCAGACGGAATACCTGCTGCACCAGTCGCAGTCGCGCACCGCCGAGCTGCAGAGCCAGCAGGCGGAGCTGAAGAAGACCAACGACCGCCTGGAGCAGCAGGCGCTCAACCTGCAGAAGTCGGAGTCGCTGCTCAAGTCCAAGCAGGAGGAATTGCGCGGCGCCAACGAGCAGCTGCAGGAGAAGGCGCGCCAGCTCTCGGAGCAGATGCACCAGGTCGAGTTCAAGAACCGCGAAATCGAGCAGGCGCGCGCGGCGCTGGAGGAGAAGGCCGAGCAGCTGTCGCTCTCCTCGCGCTACAAGTCGGAGTTCCTCGCCAACATGTCGCACGAGCTGCGCACGCCGCTCAATTCGCTCCTGATCCTTGCCCGCCTGCTGTCGGACAACGTCGGCGGCAACCTGACGGCGAAGCAGATCGAGTTCGCGCGCACCATCCACTCCTCGGGCGCCGAGCTGCTGGCCCTGATCAACGATATCCTCGACCTGGCCAAAATCGAATCGGGGACCGTCACGCTCAACATCGCGCAGGAGCCGTTCGGCGAGATCTGCGACTCGGTCGAGCGCACCTTCCGCCAGGTGGCCGCCGACAAGGGCCTCGAGTTCAAGCTCGAGGTCGACGGCGCGCTGCCGGCCTGGGTCGAGACCGACGGCAAGCGCCTGCAGCAGGTTCTCACCAACCTGCTGTCGAACGCCTTCAAGTTCACCGCCCAGGGCTCGGTGAGCCTGCAGATCACGCCGGCGAGCGAGGGCTGGAGCCTCGGCCATCCGGTGCTCGACCGCGCCGAGGGCGCGGTCGCGTTCTCGGTCGTCGATACCGGCATCGGCATCCCGCCGGCCAAGCAGCGCCTGATCTTCGAGGCGTTCCAGCAGGCCGACGGCACTACCAGCCGCGAGTACGGCGGCACCGGCCTCGGCCTCTCCATCAGCCGCGAGCTGGCGCGCCTGCTGGGCGGCGAGATCCGCGTCACGAGCACGCAGGGGGAGGGCAGCGCCTTCACTCTCTACCTGCCGCTCGCGCACTATCCGACCGGCGAGAACGCGCCGCGGCGCGAGTTCATCGCGTCGCCCGTGGCGGCGGTGCCGCCGCTGCCCGCCGTGCCCGCGCCGGCCAGGCCGGACGCCGGGGGCGCCGCGCTCGCGGACGACATCGCCGGGAGCACCGTGCTGGTGGTCGACGACGACATCCGCAATGTCTTCGCCCTCACCAGCGCGCTCGAGGCGCGCGGCCTGCGGGTGGTCCACGCCGAGAGCGGCAAGGAGGGCATCGAGCTGCTCAAGCGCACCGCCGGCGTCGACGCAGTGCTGATGGACGTGATGATGCCGGGGCTCGACGGCCACGACACGATGCGCCTGGTGCGCCAGCTCGAGGGCTGCCGCAGCCTGCCGATCCTCGCCGTCACCGCCAAGGCGATGATCGGTGATCGCGAGAAGTGCCTAGAGGCCGGGGCGACGGACTATATCGCCAAGCCGGTCGACATCGACGAGCTGCTGGCGAAGCTGAAGAACTTCGTTCGCACGGCAGCGGAGTGAAGAGCGGCGGCGCGATGAAGCCGCACGGCGAGTTCGATGCGCTGCTCGAGACCCTCGCGGGCCTCGCGGCGGCCAACATCGTCCTGGTCGAGACGCTGCACGAGCACCGCGTGCTGGACAAGACGCACTTCGCCCACGCCTTCGGCCGCGCCCTGGACGGTCTGTCGCCCGAGCACCGCGGCGGCATGATCGAGCACGTGCTGCGCAACCTGCGCGATCGATGCATGAACCTGCGCGCCGGCGAGTCCGATGCGCACGAGTGGCTGAGGAAATTGCTCGAAAGAACCTGAAAATGCGTTTTTCGGTCGATCTTCGCCAGGGCTATCTGAGGGCGGAGCTGGTCGGTAGAGAGACGGCGGACGACATGCGCGAGTACCTGCACGCGGTGCAGGCGGCGTGCAGGCAGCACGGCTGTCCGAAGATCCTCATGGCGATTCGCAACTCGCGCGCGATCTTCAAGCCCGAGGACTATGGCCTGTCCTCCTACGTTCCCGAGCTCGTCTCGCCCAACTGCCAGATCGCGCTGCTCGGCGACTCGCAGGAGCTGCACGCCGCGCACGAGTACATCGAGGTGGTGGCGCGCCAGCAGCACATCAACGCCCGCGCCTTCCGCGACGAAGCCTCGGCGCTGCGCTGGCTGCAGGGCGCGACCGAGCCGAGCCGGCGCTATCGTTTCACCCGCATCGTGCTGCTGGGGGCGCCGGCCGACGCCGGCGTCTATGCGCTGTGGGACGAGGAGGAGCTCGTCTACTACGGCCGCGCAATGGGAGGAGATGGGAGCCGTGGCCAGACCATCCGCTCGCGCCTGCTCGGTCATCTCGAGGGCCGCCTGCCGGCGGCCGGCGCCTCGCACTACAGCTGGGAGCTTTGCGCCGATCCGGCCGGGCGCGAAGCCGAGCTGCTCGCCGCGTATCAGCGCATCTTCGGACGGCCGCCGCGCTTCAACGCGGCGTCCTGACTCACACCTCTTTCAGCCAGGAGGGGCGGCGGAAGTTGCCGACCAGCGTGCCGGCGCCCGATTCCTTTCCGTCGGTGTCGAAGATGATCTCGCGATTGCCGTAGGGAAGGGACTTGCCGGCGATCACCAGGCGCGCGCCGCCGCCGTTGCATTCGAACAAGAGCGTCAATCCGCTCGCGGGGTCTTCGACGATCTGCTCTCTAATCGAGCACTTCGCTCCATTCGGTTTG
Organism: Betaproteobacteria bacterium; assembly: GCA_034668045.1. Classification (GTDB taxonomy): domain Bacteria; phylum Pseudomonadota; class Gammaproteobacteria; order Burkholderiales; family SG8-39; genus SCGC-AG-212-J23. The sequence goes on from JAXDQC010000191.1 coordinate 3,676, forward strand.
ACCGGCATGACTGCGTCCATTTCTCGCATTTTTTCATGGCTTGGAATCTGCAAGATCGATGCCGCTGCATTTCGCATCGCGAATCGCGATTGCCGCGCCGCAACGCGCGTGCGAAGGAGTAGCATCCGCAGTCCGGGAGGAATCGCACATGGCGATCAACAATGGTTGCGTACCGTTCACGAAGTCCCTCATCTCGCAGGCCCCCGACGCTTCGGGCGTCTTCGCGCTCTGGCAGAGCGGCGGCATCGTCTACTACGGCAGCGCCGCGAGCGGCGCCGCGACGATCCGCAAGGCGCTCGACGAGCAGTTCAGCGCACGCTGCATCAGCCTGAAGAGCGTCTCCGGCTGCAGCTGGGAAGTCGCGCCCGATCCGCAGTCGCGCCTGCGTGAGCTTGTGAAGGAGTACGAGCTCGCGCACCGCTGCATGCCGCTGTGGAACGATCCGCAAAGGCTGCCGACCGACTGATGCGGACTCTTTTCACGCTCACGCTTCTGGCCGCCGGAATGGCTGCGGCCGTCGTCGCGATGGCGGACGACGCCAAGCCGAACCGCATCGAGCGCGGCGCGAATAAAGTCGGCAAGGGCGTCGAGAAGGCCGCGACGAAGACCGGCAACGCGCTCGAGCGCGCGGGGAAGAAGACCGAGAAGGGCGTCAAGCGCGCCGCCAATGCGACCGAGCGCGGCGTCACCAGGACCGTCGACCGCACCGAGAAGAAGGTGAAGCAGATCCTCGAGTAGCGGTTTGCCCTACCAGCCTGCAGGCGGGGCGAAAATCCGGTATATAGCCGCGCAGTGGCCATCTCAGAACCGCAGTTCCGCTTCTCCGCCGCCATCGTCCAGGGCGCGCCGCAGAATTCCGGCGTCTACGCGCTCTGGCAGGACGGCGAGATGATCTACATCGGCCGCGCCGCCTCGATCCGCACGCGCCTCGCCGAGCACCTGCAGCATTCCCTCTCGCCGTGCCTGCGCGGCGCGACCCACTACACCTGGGAGCTATCGCTGCGCCCCGTGGAGCGCGAAGCCGAGTTGCTCGAGCATTTCCGAAAGCGCTACGGCCGGCTGCCTCGCTGCAACGAAGCAGGCTAGCGCGCTACATCCGGCTGCCGGACACCCGCTGGTTCCACTCGGAGTAGCCGACCGACCAGCCGGCCAGGTACTCCTTCTCCTGGAAGCCGCCGCACTGCGCGTATTGCTCCGCCTTCGGCCGGTTGCCCGTCAGCGCTTCGGTGTGGCCCTGCTCGTACCAGTCGCTGGTACGGCACGCCATCTCGGACATCGGCGCGCAGCCTGCAAGGAGAATGCAAGAAAGAAAGATGGTTTTCGTCACGAATACCTCCTGCAAGTAGATACAGATATTCTGCCGGCAGTATTCCGAGGGGGAGGGCAAATGAAAAGCATTTTCGCGGCCTTTCTGGCTGTTTGCGTTAACGACGCCGCAGCCCAGATCGTCTCCAGGAACAGCTTGCATCTGCAACCGGTGGGCTCAGTCGTGAGTGGCTCGTTTGTTCTCGTGAACAAGGTGGTGCCGCTTCCCGAAGGAGAGTTCACGCTAGTCGCAACTCAGGTCCGCGAAGAGAAGTTTGTCTCCGGCGACTATGCCCGGCAGGGGCACAAGCTCGTCGACGTCGCGCTCGGGCAAATTGTCGATCAGCGTTTGCGCGTCGCCGTAGGTGCAACGGCGCTGCTCGCCTGGGGCGGGGGCCGTCGCGAGTGGACGGATGAACCCTGCAAGCGCGACGACACGCTTTTTCGCCTCAATCAAACGCCGTTCATGAAAAGGAACTACGAGCAGAATTGCCTGATGGTCAACTATCTCGTCAACAGCTTTGGCCAGTCGGCGACGGGTATCTATCAGAAGTTCGCCGGCTGGCTCAAAGATGGCGGTGGTGCGACACCCATTGCCACAGTCATGGAGACGACCATCACGAGAATCGCTGTCGGTGACTACCTTGCGGTGCGCTACCTGATCAACCCGGAAGCGTATGGCTGCGACGGTGCGCCTTCTGCGTCATGGACGACCAGCGATTGGCACAAGTCCAGGATTGCCAAGGATCCGGAAAAGTCTCGCTTCGCCAATGGGGTCTTCGAATTCGGAAAGGCAACGCAGGTTCGGATCAACGAGGCCTTCGAAGGTCGGGTGCAAGTAGCCGAAACCCTTTCCGCGACGACTCCGCGGTTCTATCGATGCGCTGGGGCGCGCTAGCGGCTATCTTGCTACTGCACCATCGCGCCATTCGGTAGCTCGTACAGCGCCGCGACCGTGCGGAAGTCGCGCGCCGACGCACGCAAGCGAGTCGCGTCCCTGGCGAGGACGGGGAACATGATGTCGCTCTCCAGCTCGCTGTGCATGAGGCCGAGGGCGTGGCCCATCTCGTGCGTGGCCACCGCCTTGACCCGTGCCAGGATCGCGGCCTCGCCGCCTGGCCGCTCATCGCTCTCCGGGAGCTTGTCCCGCAGCACGACGGCGATCTCCCGCGGCATTCCCTGCGCGACCATCGCCTCGATCGGCGAGGGCGGGACGACGATCGCCAGGCCGGCCATCGAATACTTCACCCGCTTGCCGCTCATTTCCCATTGCGGCCGCGCCAGGCCCGCGGCCTCGTTGTAGAGACCCTGCGTCCAGACGATGCGGATGTCCCACATGCGCACGGTGAACTTGCCGGTGTCGATGACGAGCGGAAAAGGATGCCCGTCCCATGCCCGGATTCCCTCGATCACGGCGGCGCGCAGCTTCTCCGCGTCCTCCGGCCCGCTCGCGAACTCGGGAAGCGGCACCCGCACGCGCAGCCTGCCCTTGTCGAGCGGCCAGCGCGCGACCTGGAAATTGCGGCCGCGCTCGGTGCAGAGGTAGCCGGAGCGCGGGCACAGCTCGGCGGCGCTGAGGGTCGTGCCGACGCCTTCCTCGAGCTCTGCGGGGGGACAGGCAACGGCGCTGCGACCGCCGCAGCCGGGACTGACGACGTACCGGTACGCGCCGTAGGCGATGCCGCCGATGCAGACGAGCCAGATCAGGGCCTTCATGGGGGCCCAGTCTATGCCGCGGCCAAGCCAGGCTCAAAACGCAATCGGCGCCGGACTCGCGCCCGGCGCCGATCGCTTCACTTCACCCGCAGGATTTAGTTGCCGTGGCGCTGGTCGTAGGCCCGGCCGGCGGCGTAGCCGACCATGCCGCCGCCCACCGTGCCCAGGGCTCCGCCGCCGACCGCCGCGCCCAGCGCGACGCCCGACGCGGCACCCACCGTCTCGGCACGCGAAGCACAACCAGAGATGCCGACGACTGCCGCCAGGGCGGCGACTGCGATGCTGGACTTGAACATTTTGTGCTCCGTCATAAGAAGTTGAAGACGGATGCATTACACCAGTGGTCGCCGCTACCGTTGGTGACCGGTTGTTACGGTTGGTAACTACGGTGAAGAATCAGGAGGAACGCAGAGCCGGGTCTTCAACGCCTCGATGGCCTCGCGGCGGAGGCGAATGCTCACTTGGCAGCCGTCTTCGTCCAGGAAAGAGAGCAAAACTTCGCCTTCTTCGTTGTCGTCGACCTGGCGATAGCCGGTCAGGTCGACGAGAGCGAAGGGGTAGTAGACCGTGACCCCGTCCGCGCGCGGCGTATAGACCTCTCCATTCGATCCTACGTGTAGGGTATGACGCGACTACCTTGCGGCAGGGGTGCCGTGTGTCGCAGTGGTAAGACGGACTTGGTGAGACGTGCTGCCGCTTCAGGCTGGCTTCAGGGGTGCCTTGTTGAGCAGGCTGCGGGAGCGCGAAATCTCATCCGGCGTGGCGCTCAGCACCACATCGACGGCAGTCAGAAAGATGTCTGCCGGGACTTCCTCGATACCCGACAGCCAGTTCACCAGCAGGGGAACCGGCACTTTCATTCGGACAGCCAGGGCGCGTTCACTACCCGCGATGCTTACGGCGTACGTCAAGATATTGCGATAACTGTCGCTGTGATTCACTCCCGTGCTTTAGACCCAACCAGCGCGAGCGTCTACAAACGTCCGCTACCGGACACACTTCCCTAGTCCGGGTTGAGCTTCCGGATCGTCTCGTAGCAGCTGCACGCCGCGTTGCGAAGGCCGGCGCGATCGAGGATGGCGATGGTCCCGCGCCGGTAGCTGATCAGCTTGCGCTCCTGGAGGCTGGCGGCGACGCCGCTGACGCCGGTCCGGCGCACGCCGAGCATCAGCGCCAGGAAATCCTGGGTCTGGAAGAAAGTATTGGTGGCGAGGCAGTCGCTCGTCATGAGCAGCCACCTCGCGAGCCGCGCGCCAAGCAGGTGCGCGTGGTTGCAGACGGCGACTTGCATGGCCGTGGCCATCGAGGCATTGGCGTAGCGCCAGGCCCCTTCCTGCAGCAACTTATTGCGCTTCAGTTCGCGGCGGAACGCCGACGCGCTCATGCGCAAGGCGATACCGGTGCCCTGCACCAGCGCACGCGCCGGCGATTTGGTGATGCCGAACGCGAGCGACACGCCCACCATGCCCTGGCGGCCAATCATCCCCACCTCGAGCGCGTCGCCTTCATCGGCCACGGCGACCATCGAAACCAGGCCGCTGTTCGGGAAATAGACGTGCGTCGTTTCTGCCGAGCGCTCGTAGAGGATCTCGCCGGAGGTCAGCGGAACGGCTTCCAGTGTGCCGAGCAGGCGCGAATAGTCCTTGCGCGATAGAGCTGCGAGGAGGGAGTTCGCCGGCCGTACTCTTGAAGCGGAGGAGATAGCGGTCCTTGGTCTATCAGTTCGAAGAACCGACTGACGCCAGGAGGACGCTTGGCGGCGCGGAGGCCTGATGTCGTGAGCTGGAGAGTAAGCCGACTATACGCGCTGTGCGCCCTAGCGCGAAGGTTTCGGCTTGCCCGCGCCGTTGAGCGCGACCGCCTGGCGAATGAGCGCCTTGAAAGCCGCTGCGTCGACTTCCTCTCCTTCGTGGATGTCGATCGCGCGGCGCACCTTGCCGTCGAGGCTCGAGTTGAAGAGGCGCGCCGGATCCTTCAGCGACGCGCCCTTGGCGAAGGTGAGCTTCACGACCTTCTTGTAGGACTCGCCGGTGCAGAGGATGCCGCCGTGCGACCAGACCGGCGTGCCCATCCACTTCCACTCCTCGACGACGGCCGGATCCGCCTGCTTGATGAGCTTGCGCATCCTGGCGAGGGCTTTCCCGCGCCAGTCGCCGAGCTCGGCGATTCTTTTCGAGATGAGCTCGGAGGCGGACTTTTTCATGTTCCTGGTGGGTCGTACTGGGATCGAACCAGTGGCCCCTGCTGTGTGAGAGCAGTGCTCTACCGCTGAGCTAACGACCCTGCCGATGCGGAAGGGCGGATTTTAGCAAGAAGACCACCCACGACCATCGCCGCGACGAAGACGACGGGCTCGAGGCTGAGGTTGGAGAGGGCGGTGATGGCGGGTCCGGGGCAGTAGCCGCCGATGCCCCAGCCGATGCCGAAGATCGCGGCGCCGGCGACGAGAGGGAGATCGATCGCGGTTTTATCGAAAGAAAGCCTCTTCCTCGCGATGACGGGCCGGAAAAACACCGCCGTCACCGCGACTGCTCCGCCCATCACGAGCAGCAGGCTCGGGTCCCAGTTGCCGGTGATGTCGAGGAAGTCGAGCACTTTGCGCGGGTTGGCCATGCCCGAGAGCCACAAGCCCACGCCGAACAGCAATCCCGCGCCGAGGGCGTGGATCACAGCACGTGTCTCATTAGATAGGTGGCCGCCATGCCGGTAGCCATGAAGACGATCACCGCGACGAGCGAGCGGAGCGAGAAGCGGCCGAGGCCGCAGACGCCGTGGCCGCTGGTGCAGCCGCCGCCGAGGCGCGTGCCGAAGCCGACCAGCAGGCCCGCCGCGGCCGCCCAGCCGAGGCCGAAGCCTTCGCGCGCCGGCGCAGGACCCGCGTAGAGATGCCAGGCAAAGCCCGCTGCCACCAGACCCAGAATAAAAAGCACGCGCCAGGAACGATCGCCAGGCGGTTGAGCGCTCATTGCTCCAAATAAGCCGTGCAAAATGCCCGAGATGCCGGCGATGCGCCCGTTGGCGGCGAGCAGCCAGACGCTCGCCAGGCCGATCAGGATTCCGCCGGCAAGCGATGCCACTGGGGTAAAGTTCGCCACGTGATTTTTAGACTGCCGTTATGATTTTTCGACAACTGTTCGATCCGCAGTCGTCAACATACACCTATCTTTTGGCCGACCCGGCGTCGCGCGCGGCGCTGCTGATCGACCCTGTGTTCGAGCAGGCGCGCCGCGACGCGGCGCTGATCGAGGAGCTCGGCCTCAAGCTTGCATGGACGCTCGAGACGCATGTGCACGCCGATCACATCACGAGCGCGTGGCTGCTGCGCGAGAAGCTCGGCAGCCGCATCGCGGTCTCGCGCGCGAGCGGCGCGGACGGAGCGGACAAGCTCCTGTCTGCCAACGAAAAAATTTCTTTCGGCAATCGGCATGTGGAGGCGGTTGCCACTCCCGGCCATACCGACGGCTGCATGACCTACGTGCTCGACGATCGCTCGATCGCCTTTACCGGCGACGCGCTGCTGATCCGCGGCTGCGGGCGCACCGACTTCCAGCAGGGCGACGCGCGCACGCTGTTCCGCTCGGTGCGCAGCCAGATTTTCTCGCTGCCCGACGAGTGCATCGTCTATCCCGGCCACGACTACCGCGGCCTGACGATGACCAGCGTGGGCGAGGAGAAGCTCTACAACCCGCGCCTCGCCGAATCGATCGGCGAGGGCGACTTCGTCGGCTACATGGAGCACCTCGGCCTCGGGCACCCGAAGCAGATGGCGATCGCCGTGCCGGTGAACCTGAAATGCGGCAAGCCGGAGAAGACTTCCACCCTGGAGCCGGAGTGGGCGCCGCTGACCTACACCTTCGCCGGCATCTGGGAAGTGCAGCCGCACTGGCTGGAGGAGAACCTGCGCCAGGTGCAGATCGTCGATGTCCGCGAGCCCGACGAGTTCAATGGACCCCTTGGACACGTTCCCGGCGCGGTCCTGATCCCGCTTGGGAAACTCTCGGCGAAAGTTGAAGAACTGGAAAAAGCCAAGCCCCTGGTCGCCGTCTGCCGCTCGGGCGCGCGCTCGGCGCAGGCGACGCTGATGCTCGGCAAGGCCGGCTTCGACAAGGTCGCCAACCTCTCGGGCGGCTTGCTGCGCTGGCGCGCGCAGCGCTTCCCGGTCGACGGCGGGGTGGACTGAGATGGCCGGCATCCGCACGCGCTTCGCGCCCAGCCCGACCGGTTTTCTCCACATCGGCGGCGCACGGACGGCGCTGTACTCGTGGGCTTACGCACGAAGACATAAAGGTACTTTTGTTTTGAGAGTCGAGGACACGGACCTCGAGCGCTCGACGAAAGAATCGGTGCAGGCGATCCTCGACGGCATGCGCTGGCTCGGCCTCGACTGGGACGAGGGGCCGTTCTTCCAGATGCAGCGCCTCGCGCGCTACAAGGAAGTGGCCGAGCAGCTCATCGCCGCGGGGCACGCGTATCGCGACTACATGCCCAAGGAAGAGCTCGACAAGCTGCGCGAGCAGCAAGCCGCCCGAGGGGAGAAGCCGCGCTACGACCGCGCGATCGGGCAGAATTATCGCGGCAGCGGGCCGGCGCCGGTGCGCTTCAAGACCCCCCAGGAAGGGCAGGTGGGCTGGAACGACCTCGTCAAGGGGCCGATCGAGTTTCCCAACGCCGAGCTCGACGATCTCGTGCTGCTGCGCGCCGACGGCGTGCCGACCTACAACTTCGGCGTCGTGGTCGACGACATCGACATGGACATCACGCACGTGATCCGCGGCGACGACCACGTCAACAACACGCCGCGCCAGATCCATATCTACGAGGCGCTGAAGATGCCGCTGCCGCGCTTCGGCCACGTGCCGATGATCCTCGGCGCCGACGGCGAGCGCCTGTCGAAGCGCCACGGCGCCACCAGCGTCATGGAATACGGCGCGCTCGGCTTCCTGCCCGAGGCGCTCGACAACTACCTCGCCCGCCTGGGCTGGTCGCACGGCGACGCCGAGATCTTCACGCTCGAGCAGTTCAAGCAGTGGTTCGACCTCGAGCACGTCCATTCCTCGCCGGCGCGCTTCGACCTCGAGAAGCTCAAGTGGCTGAACCAGCAGTACCTGAAGGGCGCCGACAGCGCGCGCCTGGTCGCGCTCGTGCAGCCGCTGCTGCCGAAGGATATCGCCGGCCCGCCGCTGGCACGCGTGGTCGAGCTAGTGAAGGATCGCGGCCACACGGTCCGGCAGCTCGCCGAGGAAGCGATGCTCTTCTATGCCAAGGATGTGGATTACGCAGGCGGACCGCTGGCGCGTGAAGTGATGAACGCCCTGGAAAACCTGAAAGACAAGCTCGAGCAGATTGCGTGGGAGCGCGGCGCCATCAGCAGCGCGATCAAGGAAACCATCACCGCCGCCGGCCTGAAGATGCCGCAGCTCGCCATGCCGCTGCGCCAGGTCGTCACCGGCCGCACGCAGACGCCGTCGATCGACGCGGTGCTCGAATTGCTCGGCCGCGAGACCGTACTCAGGCGCCTGACGTCCGGGCTGGAGGGACAGTGAGCCTGCGGATCCTCATTTGCCTGATCGCCGCGGCCGCCTCCGCCGGCGCGCGAGCCGACATCCAGGAGGGAAACTGGGAGATGACCATCACCACCTCGGTCGAGGGCATGCCGGGCGGCATGGGGCCCATCACGCAGGCGCGCTGCCTCTCGGGCGAGGATGCGCGCGACCCGACCCGCCTGGTGGGCGCCGGGGCGGGCTGCGAGTTCTCCAACAAGCGCGACACCGGCTCGGAGATCACTTTCGACGTCGTCTGCAGCGGCCAGGTGCCGATGAACGGCAGCGGGGCGGTGCGCTACACGGCGCAAACCGTCGCGGGCTCGCTGGAGCTTGCCGCCAACATGGGCAACCAGCGGATCATGACGCGCTCGCAGCTCACCGGGCGGCGGCTCGGCGAGTGCAAGCCGTGAAACATCCCCTGTATAATCTCGCCCCTTGGTTGGGGGTATAGCTCAGCTGGGAGAGCGCTAGCATGGCAAGCAAGAGGTCACCGGTTCGATCCCGGTTACCTCCACCAGCCCGACCTGCAGTGATGACCGAGTGGTAACCGCAGTCCCCATCGTCTAGAGGCCTAGGACATCGCCCTTTCACGGCGGTAACCGGGGTTCGAATCCCCGTGGGGACGCCACGCAAACCCCCACTGCAGCGGGTATTTCCCGCTGCGGTGGCAGGGGCGCCGTCGCTAGCCGGGTTTCTTTTCCACGACAGCAGTCATCAAACCCCAAAGCCAGCTGATCTTGTAGCGCTCGATACGCACATCGCTGTATCCGGCGGTGTGGAAAATATCGAGACATTCCTTCTGCCGGTACGTCTTATAGAAAGCGCGGTTCGTCAGACGCAAATAGAGGTTGCACAGCCTGCACGCGAGATAGTCGTCGCACCAGTCGGTCATTACGAGAACGCCGCCCGGGCGCAGCACTCGTCCCATTTCCTGCAGCGCTTCGATCGGATGACTGATGTAGTGGAACATGTTGCAAGAGACGACGACGTCGAAGCTCGCTGTTCGCCAGGGGAGCGCGTCCGCGTATCCAATACGCAGATCCTCTTTGCCGCTAAGCTTATCGCGGGCAACCGCTAGCATCTCTTCAACTGGATCGAGGCCTGCCAAGAGCGCATCCGGGTACTTCGCTCGCAACCGTCGTAGCAGCTCGCCAGTGCCGCATCCGACGTCCAGGACTTTCGCCTGCGCAGACATCGGAAGTCTTTTCAGCGTCTCTTGCGTGGTTGCTTCTATGTAGAAAGACCACGCGCGATCGTAGTCGCGTGCCTGAGCCGCATACTCCTTCACGACGGGGTCGATCTTCGCGGTCATATGCTGTGGATAAGTTTAGCGAGGCTATGAGCAAAAATCGGCGTGATAGGATTGTTGCGTGAGCCGTCGCGCCAAATCGTGCCTGCTGATTGCCCTGCTGATCTTCGTGCCGTTGCGGACGATTGCAGCCGTGATCCAGGACTGCAATCTCATCCGGCATGAGGCCGTCGAAGCGGCTGACGTCGAGCACACCCACGAGGGCGGCGGTGGCACGCATCATCATCACAGCTCATCCAGTGGTGATCATTGCGGCAGCGCCGCGTTCGCCGCGCCGCCGGTAAATGCAGTTTCCGTTTGCCCAGTCGCATCGGAACGCATCGCTGGCGAAGCACGACTCCTCGCCGGACCGGTTCTCGACCGCCCCGACCCGCCGCCCCTCCCGATCTAACGTCTGACGCTGCCGCGGCGCCGTATTGGCGCCGTGCTTGCGCGTTCGCGCGCACTCAGATCGAGGAGATTCGGTTGAGATTCACTTCTATGGCGGTCCTTGCCGCCCTGGCATTTGCTTCGTCGGCGCACGAGAGTGCCCAAGACAAACCATTCGGTCGCGCCGCCGATCCGCGTGCCGCCACGCGCACGGTACGCATAGACATGAGCGACGCGATGCGCTTCGTGCCAGCCGCCATCCGCATCAAGCGCGGCGAGGTCGTGCGCTTCGTGCCTACCAACCGTGGCCAGGTCATGCACGAGATGGTGCTCGGCACCCTTGAGGACCTGAAGCAGCACGCCGAACTGATGCGGAAGTACCCGCACATGCAGCACGAGGAGCCGCACATGGCGCATGTCGCTCCCGGCAAGAGCGGCGAGATAGTCTGGCAGTTCACGCGCGCCGGCGAGTTCTATTACGCCTGCCTGATTCCGGGCCACTTCGAAGCCGGGATGGTCGGAAGGGTCATCGTGACGCCATGACTTTATCCTTGCTGCGCATCGCACGCCGCCTCACGGGCTATGAGAAATACCTGGGATTTGTGCTTCCGGCGGGCAAGGTCCCGGTTTCTCCGGCTACTGCCGCCGAAATCAGACAAGTCGCTCTGGAGGAGCTGACGAAATATCGTGGCGACCCTGCATACGATCTTAGCGAGCGGTTTCTCGACAGCCCGGCGGTACGCGAGCACATATGCATAGGGGCGTTTGCCGATGGCAGCCTGGTTGCCTACAGTTTCCATAGCCGCGTGCCGACCGACATCGATTCGAGCCTGCGCTTCCAGTTCCCAGCCGGCTGGATCTATCACTTCAAGGCGCTGACCCTGCCGCAGTGGCGCGGCAGGCGTCTGCACGCCGCCCTGGTGAGCGCGGCGGCTGCCCTGTTCGCCCGCGAGCCGGGATTTCAGGGCCTGGTGACGTTCGTGGTGTCGACCAACCTGCCTTCGCTGTTGTCATTTGCTCGGATCGGCTTCCAGCCAGCCATGCGGTTTTCAGTCATCGGCAAGGGGGCTGCGCGCGGGGTACTGAGGCAGGTTAGGCCGGCAGGGGGCCACGGTGACAGGCTCGCCGGAGACTGTCGTATAGTGGCGACCTGATGCGCCTGCGCCGCTCCTTCTTTACAAGCCTCGTCGCCCTGGCCGCGATTGTGTTCGCCCAGACGGCGATGGCGCTCGCGTCGTGGGATTTCGGCCACATGCCGTGCCACGACGAGTCGGCGCCGACCGCGAATGTCTGCGCCTCGCATTGCGCGAACAACGACCTGACGCTCGACACGCCGCGGGTAAAAGTGCCCGTACCGGCGGCTCTGCCAGCGCCGATCACGCTCATCGCGCTGGCGCCTTATCCGCAGATCGTGCCGATCCCCATCGCCGTGCTGCCCGCGGGGCCTCCACCCCGCATCCTGTTCCACTCTTTCCTCATCTGATCTCCCGGCGGCCTTAGGCCGTCCAGGCGTTGTCCCCTTTTTTCTCGGGAGATCGAGATGCATCGCATTTGCAGGATCAGTATGTGCTTCATCGTTGCCCTCGCCGCGTTGCCGGCGCAGGCGCAAGAGCTGACGCTCGCGGAAGCGCAGCGTCGCGCGATCGCGCGCTCGCAGCAGCTCGTGGGGCAGGATTCGGCAATCGCCGCCGCACGAGAGATGGCGGTCGCGGCCGGCCAGCTCCCAGACCCGGTGCTGAAGCTTGGCATCGACAACCTTCCCGTCAGCGGCGAGGACCGCTTCAGCCTGACGCGCGATTCCATGACCATGCGCCGCATCGGCGTCATGCAGGAGCTGACGCGCAGCGAGAAACGCGAGCTTCGGGCGCAGCGCTTCGGCCGCGAGGCGGACAAGGCGGCGATGGAGAAGGCGGCTACGTCCGCCGTCATCCAGCGCGACACTGCGCTTGCCTGGCTGGACCGCTACTACGCCGAGGCGATGGGGCGCGTCATCGCCGAGCAGGCAGAACAGGCGCGGCGCGAAATCGCCGCTGCCGAGGCTGGCTACCGCGGCGGCCGCGGCAGCCAGGCGGACGTGATCGCTGCGCATGGCACCCTCGCCGCGCTCGAAGACCGCGCGAGCGAGTTCCGCCGCCGTACCGCGAGCGCCACCGCGACTCTCGCTCGCTGGATCGGCGAAGGCGCCGATGCGCCGCTCGCACCGCCGCCGGCCATCGATGCCGTGAAGCTCGACGCGCAGAACCTCGAAGGCGATCTCGCGCACCACCCGGAGATCGCGGTCCTCGCCCGCCAGCAGGAGATCGCCGCGACGGAAGCAAGGATCGCGCAAGCGAGCCGTTCGCCCGACTGGAGCGTCGAGATCGCCTACCAGCAGCGCGGCCCCGACTATTCCAACATGGTGTCGCTCGGCGTCTCGATCCCGCTGCCCTGGGACCGCGGCAATCGGCAGGACCGCGAGGTCGCTGCCAAGCTGGCCGTCGCGGAGCAAGCGCGCGGCCAGCGCGAAGAAATGCTGCGCGCGCACGTCGGCGAAGTGCGCGTCCTGCTCGGCGAGTGGCAAAACGGCCGCGAACGCCGGGCGCGATATGAGCGCGACCTGATCCCGCTCGCCGCCGAGCGCAGCCGCGCGTCACTCTCCGCGTACCAAGGCGGCCGCGCCAGCCTTACCGATGTCCTGCTCGCGCGCCGCAATGAGACCGAGGTGCGCATGCAGGCGGTGCAGCTCGAGATGGAGACCGCGCGCATCTGGGCGCAGATCAATTTCCTCGCGCCGCACGCGGGAGGGACGCCATGAGGAAAGCCCTTCTCGGGGTCGCGGCGGTCGTCGTGCTCGGCGCGGGCGGTTATGGCCTGTACTACGTTGGCACTCAACACCCGACATCGGCTGCGCCGGAAAAGGCTGGAAGGCGCATCCTCTATTGGCACGATCCGATGGTGCCGGGGCAGCGCTTCGACAAGCCTGGTAAGTCGCCTTTCATGGACATGCAGCTCGTGCCGGTCTACGAGGACGAGCAGCCGGCCGGCGGCGGCGTCGCTGTCGATCCCAGGATGCAGCAAAGCCTCGGCATGCGCACGGCGGAGGTGGTCAGGGAGCGCCTTGCGCCGAGCGTCGAGGCGGCGGGAAGCGTCGCCTACAACGAGCGCGACACGGCATTGGTGCAGGCGCGCGCCAGCGGCTTCGTCGAGCGCCTTCACGTGCGCGCGACGCTCGACCAGGTGCGCAAAGGCCAGCCGCTAGCCGATCTCTACGTGCCCGACTGGGTCGCCGCGCAGGAGGAGTACCTCTCGGCGCGGCGGATGGCGGGGACGCGCATGGAAGGCCTGATCGACGGCGCGCGCCAGCGCATGCGCCTTGCCGGCATGAGCGACGCACAGATCGCCACGGTCGAATCGACCGGCAAGGTGCAGGCGCGCCTGACAATCACCGCGCCGATCAGCGGTGTGGTGGCCGAGCTCGGCGCGCGCGAGGGCATGACGGTAATGCCGGGCGCGGCGCTTTTCCGCATCAGCGGTCTGGGCACGGTATGGGTGAACGCCGAAGTACGCGAGAGCGAGGCCGGCGCGGTGCGCGTCGGCAACGCGGTCGAGGCGCGCACGCCGGCGCTGCCGGGCAGGGTATTCAAGGGGCGCGTCAGCGCGATCCTGCCGGAGGTGAGCGCGACAACGCGCACGCTGAAGGCGCGCGTCGAGCTCGCCAATCCGGCGGGCGAGCTGAAGCCCGGCATGTTCGCCACCGTCAACTTCACCCCGGCGGCACGCGGCGAGGTTCTCGCTGTGCCATCCGAGGCGGTCATCCAGACCGGCAAGCGCAGCGTCGTCATCGTCGCCCAGGCCGAAGGCCGCTTCGCCCCGGTCGAGGTCGAGACGGGCATCGAGGCGAACGGCCGCACCGAGATCCGCTCGGGCCTCGAGGGGGGCCAGAAGGTCGTCGTCTCGGGCCAGTTCCTCATCGATTCCGAAGCCAGTCTCCGCGCGGCGGAAACCCGGATGGGCGCGGCCGTACACAAGGGCACGGGCAAGGTCAGGGCCGTCGATGCCCCGTCGGGCTACCTCGAGCTCGACCACGATCCGATTCCTTCCATGCAGTGGCCGCAGATGATCATGGCCTTCCAGGCGGAGAACAAGGCGGAGCTTCGTTCCCTGAAGGAGGGTGATCGGGTGCAGTTCGAGGTCCTGCCGGCGCCGGACAAGGACGGCAACTGGATCCTGCGGAAAATCGAGGTGAAGCCGTGATCGCCGGCTTGATCCGCTGGTCGATGGGCAATCGCGCCCTGGTGCTGCTCGTCAGCGTTCTCGTTACGGCGTGGGGCACCTGGTCGATGCTGCGCACGCCGCTTGACGCGATCCCGGACCTGTCCGACGTGCAGGTGATCATCCGCACCACGTTCCCTGGCCAGGCACCGCAGATCGTCGAGAACCAGGTCACCTATCCGCTCGCCACCACCATGCTCTCGGTGCCGGGGGCGAAGGCGGTACGCGGCTATTCGATGTTCGGCGACTCGTTCGTCTACATCCTGTTCGAGGACGGCACCGACCAGTACTGGGCGCGCTCGCGCGTGCTCGAGTACCTGAACCAGGTGCAGTCGCGGCTGCCGCAGCAGGCGCGCGCCGCGCTCGGCCCGGACGCCACCGGCGTCGGTTGGGTCTATGAGTACGCGCTGGTCGACCGTAGCGGCCGCATGGATCTTTCACAGCTGCGCGCGCTGCAGGACTGGTTCCTCAAGTACGAGCTGAAGGCGGTGGCCAACGTCGCGGAGGTCGCGAGCGTCGGCGGCATGGTGCGTCAGTACCAGGTGGTGCTCGACCCCGACCGCATGCGCGCCTTCGGCATTCCGCAGGCCAAGGTGATCGAAGCGGTGCGGCGCGCCAACCAGGAGACCGGCGGCTCGGTGCTCGAACTCGGCGAGGCCGAGTACATGGTGCGCGCCTCGGGCTACCTGAAGTCGCTGGAAGACTTTGCCAAGATTCCCCTCCTGACGACCGAGGCGGGCGTGTCGGTGCGCCTGGCCGACGTCGCGCGCCTGCAGGTCGGCCCCGAAATGCGCCGCGGCATCGCCGAACTCGACGGCGAGGGCGAGGTCGCCGGCGGCATCATCGTCATGCGTTCGGGAAAGAACGCGCTGGAGACCATCGACGCCGTGAAGGCGAAGATCGCCGCCCTTAAGCCTGGACTACCGCCCGGGGTCGAGATCGTGCCGGTGTACGACCGCTCGGGGCTGATCAAGCGCGCGGTGTCGAACCTGCAGCAGAAGCTCGCCGAGGAATTCGTCGTCGTCGCCCTCGTTTGCCTGGCTTTCCTCGTTCACCTGCGCTCGGCGTTCGTCGCCATCATCTCGCTGCCGCTCGGCGTTCTGATCGCCTTCATCGTCATGCGCTACCAGGGCGTGAACGCGAACATCCTCTCGCTCGGCGGCATCGCCATCGCCATCGGCGCCATGGTCGACGCCGCGGTGGTCATGATCGAGAACGCCCACAAGCACGCCGAGGCATGGCGCCACGCCAACCCGGGTCGCTCGCTCGAGGGCGAGGAGCAGTGGCGTGTGATGACCGAAGCGGCGGTGCAGGTCGGCCCGGCGCTTTTCTTCTCGCTGCTGGTCATCACCCTCTCCTTCATTCCGGTATTCACATTGGAAGCGCAGGAAGGACGGCTTTTCTCGCCGCTCGCCTACACCAAGACCTACGCCATGGCGGCGGCAGCGGGAATGGCGGTTACGCTCATCCCGGTGCTGATGGGATATCTCGTGCGCGGCAGGATCGCCGATGAAGGTCGCAATCCGATCAATCGAGCTTTGATCGCCACTTACCGGCCCCTGCTGAATACTGTCCTTGGCCATCCCAAAATCACCATCGGGATTGCCCTGCTGGTCCTTGCGGCGACGATCTGGCCGGCGATGCGGATCGGCGGCGAGTTCATGCCGCCGCTCGACGAAGGCGATCTTCTCTACATGCCTTCGGCGCTGCCGGGCATCTCGGCGGGCAAGGCGGCCGAGCTGCTGCAGCAGACCAACCGCCTCATCAAGTCGGTTCCCGAGGTGGCGAGCGTGTTCGGCAAGGCCGGTCGCGCCGATACCGCGACCGATCCGGCGCCGCTCGAGATGTTCGAAAGCACCATCCAGTTCAAGCCGCGTGCCGAGTGGCGAGCGGGCATGACGCCCGAAAAGCTGGTGGAGGAGCTCGACCGGATCGTGCGAGTTCCGGGCCTGTCGAACATCTGGGTGCCGCCGATCCGCAACCGCATCGACATGCTCGCCACCGGCATCAAGAGCCCGGTCGGCATCAAGGTCGCCGGCACGAGCCTGCAGGAGGTCGACCGCATCGCGGCCGACGTGCAGCGCGTGGTGCGTCTGGTGCCTGGCGTCACCTCGGCATTCGCCGAACGATTGACCGGTGGACGCTACATCGACGTCCGCATCGACCGTGACCGCGCCGCGCGCTACGGTCTCAACATCGCCGACGTGCAGGGCATCGTCTCGGCGGCGATCGGCGGCGAGAACATCGGCGAGACGGTCGAGGGGCTGCAGCGCTTCCCGATCAACCTGCGCTACCCGCGCGAGATGCGCGACTCGGTCGAGAAAATCCGCGCACTGCCGGTGCTCACCGAGCGCGGCGCGCAGATCCGCCTCGGCGACGTGGCCGCGATCGAGGTGACGGACGGGCCGCCCATGCTGAAAAGCGAGAACGCGCGTCTTTCGAGCTGGGTCTACATCGACCTGCACGGCCGCGACCTGAGCTCGGCGGTACGCGACATGCAGGCGGCGGTGGCGAAGGAAGTGCGGCTGCCGCCCGGCTACTCGCTCGCCTGGTCGGGGCAGTTCGAATATCTCGAGCGCGCCACCGCGCGCCTGAAGCTCGTCGTGCCGGCGACGCTCGCGATCATTTTCGTGCTCCTGTATCTGACCTTCCGCCGCGGCGACGAGGCGGCCCTGATCATGGCGACGCTGCCCTTCTCGCTCATCGGTGGCTTCTGGCTGATGTACCTGCTGGGCTACAACATGTCGGTCGCCTCGGTCGTCGGCTTCATCGCCTTGGGCGGCGTCGCCGCCGAGTTCGGCGTAGTCATGCTGCTCTACCTCAAGCAGGCGATCGAGTCCGGCCGGCACGCTACTCTCCTCGCCGCGCTCGACGAGGGCGCAGTGCAGCGCGTGCGGCCCAAAGCGATGACCGTCGCGGTCATCATCGCCGGTCTGATCCCGATCATGTGGTCATCTGGAACCGGCAGCGAGGTGATGCAGCGCATCGCCGCGCCGATGATCGGCGGCATGATCACTGCGCCACTACTCTCGATGTTCGTCGTCCCGGCGGCATACCTGCTGCTTCGCCGCCGCAAATTTTCACCCCCTGAAAGGAGTCACTCATGAAACGCTTCGTACTGATTCTCTTTGTCATCCTGCTGTCCGCTCCCGCCTTGGCGCAGATGAAAGGTATGGACATGAAGGGAATGGACATGAAAACCGATAAGAAGGACGGCACGACCCACAAGGCCAAGGGTGTCGTGACCCGCGTCGATTCCGCAAAAGATACCGTGACTATCAAGCACGAGCCGATCGCCAGCATGAACTGGCCGACGATGACCATGGTGTTCAAGGTAAAGGACAAGGCGATGCTGGAGAAGCTGAAGAAGGATCAGAAGATCGACTTCGAGTTCGTCCAGCAGGGTAAGGACTACGTCGTGACCTCGGTGAAGTAGCGGCCCGTCTGATAATCTGCGGCGGCGAAACCCCTTCAGGCAAATCGGCCGATATGCGAATGCACCGCGGCTTCACAGCGTCTCTCCTCATCGCCCTCGCGGGATGCGCGGCCTATTCCGGCGCCGGCCTCGCGCCCGGGGTCGCCACCGAGGCCGAAGTCGAGAAAGCGATGGGCCCTTCGGCCGACCGCCGCCAGCGGGCCGACGGCGAGGTGGTGCGCTACTACTCGCGCCTGCCGGCGGGCCGCGAGATGTATGCCGCGCGCTTCGGGCGGGACGGCAAGCTGATCGCGGTCGAGCAGCGGCTGACGCGCGACGTTTCGACCCGGATCGTTGCCGGCAAATCCAGCAGCGACGACGTGCGCGAGCTCCTCGGGCCTCCCTATCGCATCCTGAGCTTCCCGCGCATCGACAGCGAAGTCTGGCTCTATCCCATGCACGAGGGCGCGGTGCGCATGACCCTCGACGTGGATTTGTTTTCCGCCAGCCGGCTCGTGCGCGAGGTGCGGCTCTTCGACGAGGTCGACCCGGACTAGAAGCGGTAGTTGGCGCGCAGCAGGAGGGCGTGCACGCGGGCGCTGAAGTCGTCGGCGTGCACGAGGACATCGCCGCTGTTCGTCGTCTCGAGGTTGGTGGCCTTCAGTCGGCTGTAGTCGTAGCCCAGGCCGACGCCCCAGCGCGGGTTGACGCGGACCTCGAAGCCGGTGCCGACGGTCCAGCCGTTGGCGTGGCCTTCCCAGAGCGCGATGTTGCCCACCTGGTGGTTGATCGCCTGCAGCTCGATGTCCGCGTGGGCGTAGCCGCCGCGCACATACACGAGCGTGCGTGACCCGGCGAAGCCCATGCGCAAGGTGGCATAGAACGGATTGCGGATCGTCGTGATGCGCTCGCGATTGGGCGCGTCCGGGCGCACGGATTCCGTGTGCTGCTCGAGGTCCGCGGCGTACAAGCCGAGCTCGGCGCCGACGAAGAAAGAGCCGGCCGCCGCGAAGTTGTAGCCGACCTGGCCGCCAAGCATCCCGCCGCGCATGCTGTGCTCGACCGGCTCGATCGCCGGTCGGAAAGTCGCATCGGTGAACCAGCTCGAGCGCGCGTAGGCGGGGCCCAGCCCGAGCCCGCCGTACCAGCCTTTCCAATCGTTCGCATCGGCCCGGGCCGCGAAGGCGGGGATGAAAAGCAGGAGGGCGAGCCAGCGCACGGGCGCTAGTAGAGGTAGTTGGCGCGCAGCAGGAAGAGGTTGACGCGCGTGCGGAAGTCGGCGGTGTGGACGGTCTCGCCGCCGCTGTTTATCGTCGTCATGTCGGAGGCGCGCAGTTTCGCGTAGTCGTACTCGACGCCGAGGCTCCAGTGCTTGCGCACCTTGAACTCGACGCCGGCGCCGGCGGTCCAGCCCGTGGCGTGGCCCTCCCAGGTCGCGACATTGCCGACCTGGTGGTTGATCGCCTGCAGCTCGATCCTCGCGTAGGCGAGGCCGCCGCGCACGTACAGGAGGCTGTGCGAGCCGGCGATGCCGAGCTGCGCGGCAAGCGACAGGGGATGGAGCACCTTGGTGACGCGCTCGCGGCCGGAGACGCCGGTGATGTTCGCGTCGGCGCGATCTTCCATGTGGGCGGCATACCAGGCGAGCTCGACGCCCCAAAGGAGAGGGCCGCTGATCGGCCGTCGATAGCCGTACTGCGCGCCAAAGGCGGCGCTGCGGCCGCTGTGCTCGACCGTCTCGTCGAGCGTCCCGAAGGTGGCGTCGGTGACCCAGGTCGAGCGCGCATTCCCGCCGCCGATCCCGAAGCCGCCGTAGACGCCGCGCCACGCCTCGGCGTCGGCGTGCGCGGCCGGCGCCGCAAGCAGAAGGACAAGCGCGAGGAACCTCATGGCTTGAGGCTCTTGTGCATCGCTTGATGGAGGATGCCCGCTTCCTCGTAGACCTTGCCTTCGGCGATGAAGCCGTGGTTGCGGTAGAACTCGGCGGCCTGCAGCTGGGCGGAGAGCTTCACCTCGGCGTGGCCGCGTCGGCCCGCTTCGGCGACCAGCGCCTCGAGCAGATCGGCGCCGACGCCGCGCCGGCGCCATTCCTTGACCACCGCCATGCGGCCGATCTTGCCCTCGGGCAGCAGGCGGCCGGTGCCGATCGCCTTGCCCGCCTCGTCGTAGGCGACGGCGTGCAGGCAATGCTCGTCCATGTCGTCGAGCTCGATCCCCGCCGGCACGTTCTGCTCGCCGACGAAGATCGCAAAGCGCAGCGGCGCCGCGACCGGCTGCGCCTTCTCCCAAGGCATCAGCTCCACCCTCACCCCCATGGCAAAAATTATAGGCGCAAAAAAAAGGCGCCCGCGGGCGCCTTTTCCGGGTTCTTTCCCTTGTTAATGGTCGCTGCGCCGGCGGCGCGGCGCCGGCTTTGTCGTTTCCTCCTGGGCGCGCCGGTCGTGCTCGGCCAGGATCACGTCGACGGCCTTCTCGAACACGGCGCGGGGCGGCCCGGAGCGGCCCGACACCCACTCCGCCAGGTCATCGGTCGCCACGCCGAGGTGGGCGGCAAGGCCTTCGCGGCCGCCGCGCAGAACCTCGCACTGCTGCAGGATGCGGGCGCACATTTCCGCCCAACGGGGCTTGTTCTCCATGGACTCTCCTGTGAACGTTGGCGGTTAGACGCGCTATGCTCGCGAAATGTTCAGCAAAAAGAACGTTATCACCATCGCTGCATTGTCGGTGGTGGCCCTCATCCTTGTCGCATTCATCGCTACAAACCTGATCCGCGGCCATCGCCGCCAGGTCGAGGACCAGCGCATCGCGGTGCTGGTGGCCGACGCGACCGTGCAGCTGCGCCAGGCGCTGGGCTCGTCGCCCTCGACCGCCAGCGTGGCGAAGCTCGAGGAATACCTGCAGACCGCGAAGACCTCGCCCAACCCGGTGCTCGGCGGCGCTGCCGAGCACTATCTCCTCGGCGCGCGTGAGATCGCGCGCCACCGCGCCGAGAGCGAGCGCCTCGCCCACGACGCCACCGCGGCGCGCAACGCGCTCGCCGCCCACATGGGACGCTCGGCCAACCGCAGCAGCGGCTGGATCAAGGGCGCCACCGACCTGAAGCGGCGCGTCGAGGCGAGCCACGCCGAGCTCGCCCGCTCGCTGAAGACGCTCGACGACCTGCTCGGCGGCCTGCCCGACGCCGAGAAGCGCCTCGCGCCGCACGTCGCCGCCTCGGCGCTGCTCGAGGCCGGCGAGATCGACGCCGCGCGCGCCCGCGCGCAGGACGAGTCGAAGCGCGCCGCCTCCGAGCTGGAGAAGGTGCGCCGCGTCGTGCCGTAGTGGTTTTCAAGGCGCTCTGGCAGAAGCTCTGGCTGCTGTTCGCCGTCATCTGGGTGGTGGTCGCCGGCCTGCAGGTGGGCAGCATCCTCGCCTTCGCCGGCGATCCCGAAAAAGCGCTGCCGCCGCTCTTCTACGGCATCGCCGTGCCGGCTACCGCGTACTTCGTCGTGTGGCTGTGGTTTCGCTGGCGCGGCCCGAGCAAGGAGTGATTTTTTTGGCCCCCTGACAAGGGGGCCGTGAGCCGAAGGCGAGCGGGGGGTTCAGGTAAACGGAGCGCGCAGCGCGACGTTTCTCGACCATGCCTCGCTTCATCGCCTACCGCAGGGATCTCACCGGCAAGTCCCGGTCACTTCGCCGCGATCCCACGCCGGCGGAAAGGAAGCTCTGGTTCGAGTTTCTACGCGAGCAGCCCGAGAAATTCACGCGCCAGAAGCCGCTTGGTCGCTACATCGCCGATTTTTATTGTTCCGCTCAAAAGCTCGTGGTCGAGGTGGATGGCGACAGTCATTTCCTCGACGACGGCGGTCGAGACAGCGCGCGAACCGCCGCGTTGCGAGCTCTGGGAGTTCGCGTCGTGCGCTTCACCAACGCGGACGTGATGCAACGCTTCGAAGGTGTCTGCATGGAAATCAGCCGCGCGCTACGCGGCTGAACCCCCCGCTCGCTTCGCTCGCGACCCCCTTGTCAGGGGGTCAACCCAAGAACCTACTTCGCGGTGACGGGCGTCGCGGCGGCGAGCGAGGTGATCAGCTTCTCGAGCTTGCGCGCGTCCGCGTCGAAGCGGCGGATGCCCTCGGCGAGCTTGTCGGTCGCCATCGCGTCCTCGTTCAGCAGCCAGCGGAACGCGGTCTCGTCGAGCGTCACCTTCGGCATGTCGATGCTCTTCGCTTTTTCAGGCGAGAGTTTTCTCGGCACTTCGCCGTTCGTCTTGGACAGCTTGTCCAGAAGGTCCGGGGCGATGGTCAGGAGATCGCAGCCGGCGAGGGCGATGATCTGCGCGGTCTTGCGGAAGCTCGCGCCCATCACCTGCGTCTTGTAGCCGTACTTCTTGTAGTACGAGTAAATCCTCGCCACCGAGAGCACGCCCGGGTCTTCCTCGATCGGGATGTCGTCGACCTTGCGCGCCTGCTTGTGCCAGTCGTAGATGCGGCCGACGAAGGGCGAGATGAGCGTCACGCCGGCGTCGGCGCAGGCCGCGGCCTGGGCGAAGGAGAAGAGCAGGGTCATGTTGCAGTGGATGCCCTCTTTCTCCAGCTTCTCGGCGGCGCGGATGCCTTCCCACGTCGTCGCCAGCTTGATCAGGATGCGCTCGCGGCCGACCCCCAGCTTTTCATAGAGGCCGATCAGGCTCTTCGCCTTGCGCAGCGACTTGTCCATGTCGAAGGAAAGCCGCGCGTCGACCTCGGTGGAAACCCTCCCGCGCACGTGCTGCAGGATCTCCTTGCCGAAGCGCACGAACATCCAGTCCATGGCGAGCGAGGCGTCGCCTTTTGCCTCTCTGACAGAACTTTGCACGAGGTGCTGGTAGCGTGGGTCCTCGGCGGCGGTAAGAAGGAGGGAGGGGTTGGTCGTCGCGTCCTGGGGTTTCCAGCGCGCGACCTGCTCGATGTCGCCGGTGTCGGCAACGACGAGAGAGTGCTGGCTTAGCTCTTCGAGTTGCGACATGCGGAAATTATAAAGGCAGGGGGATGGCTTCCAGGAAGCTCGCGCGGCTCAACTACGCTGTCCGCACCGGCGCGTTCGCTTATTGCTTCGTCACCATCGGCGTGCACCTCTGGGAGCGGGGCGCGGGCTGGCCGGCCTTCGCCTTGCTGGCGGCGCAATTCCTGCTCTACCCGCACGCGATGTACTGGCGGGCGCTGCTCTCGCCGAAGCCCAACCGCGCCGAGCGCGACAACCTGCTCCTCGATTCGGTATTCCTAGGCGTCTGGGCGGCGGCGCTCGGCTTTCCCACCTGGATCACCTACAACATCGTCGGCGCGGCGCTCCTCAACGCGGTCATCAACCGCGGCGGCATCGGCATGCTCCGGGCGGCGCTGTGCAGCCTCGCGGGCGCCTTCCTTTGGGGATTGATCGGCGGCTTGACCTACCAGCCGCAGACGAGCGACCTCGTCAGCGCCCTGTGCGCGCTCGGCGCGGTCAACTACGTCAGCGTCGTCGGCTACGTCGTCTACCAGCAGACGCGCCGGCTCGGCGCCGCGCGCGACGCGCTGGGCAAGAGCGAGGAGCGCTATCGCCTCATCGCCGAGAACGCCGCCGACCTCATCGCCATGGTCGACCACGAGGGCGCCTGGATCTACACCAGCCCCTCCTATCTGCGGATGTTCGTTCCGGAGGAGGTCGCGCCGGGCGTCGATGCGTTCCGCCGCCTGCACCCGGACGACGCCGAGCAGGCCCGCGCCGCGGTGCGCCGCGCCGCCACTTCGGGCAAGCCGCGCGATCTCGCCCTGCGCCTGGTCGACCGCGAGGGGCGCATCCGCCAGTTCAAGACCCACGTGCAGGCGGTGGCCGGCGACCCTTCGCCCGCCCGCGTGGTGCTCGTGTCGCAGGACGTCACCGACCTGCGCGCGAGCGAGGAGCGGGTGCTGCTCGCCGCGCACGCGCTCGAGGGCATGACCGAAGCGATCATGATCACGGCCGCCGACGGCACCATCGTCACGGTCAACCGCGCCTTCACCGAGCTCACCGGCTACACGCGCGACGACGTCCTCGGCCAGCCGGACAAGTCGGTGCGCAACGCGCTGCAGCCGTCCGAGTTCTACGGCGAGATCCACGCCGCCGTGCAGCAGCACGGCTACTGGTCGGGCACCACCTGGAGCCGGCGCAAGAACGGCTCGGTGTACCGCGAATGGCGCAGCGTGCGCGCGGTACGAGAGCTCAACGGTCCGGTGACGCACTACGTCATGGTGTTCTACGAAGTAGGCGCCGCGCACGGTCGCCCGGAGAGCGCCGCGCGGCCCGCCTAGGGCTTGCGGTCGAGCCGCGAATCGTCCGCCGGATGGCCGCGCCGCATCTCCTCCAGCGCGAGCAGGCGGGCCTCGAAGAAGTTCAGCTCCCGCAGGGCATGGAGGCGCAGCACGTCGCGCCCGCTCGTCTGCGTGCGATCCCATTTGCGATGCGCCGCATGCGAATACAGGTCGCTGACCAGGATCGCGATCGAGGCGAGGTGCTCCGTGCATTTGGCGTCGTCGGCGGCTTCGTCGGCGGCCCGGCACAGCTCCTTCGCCCGGGCCAGCGAAGCGGTATCGGCCCACCCGCCGGGACGGTGAATGACGATCTCGCGCAGTGCGTTGAAGTGGCTGTGTGCGTGGCTCAGATTTGCGTGCGGCATGCTTCGACCTTGCGCACAGCTTTCCACCCTGCGCGTGACAGGGCTACCGCGGCCCAGGGGGTTGAAAACTAACGTTTCTTTGCCTGAGAAGGGAGTAAACTCCGCCGATAACAAGTACTACTGTTACAGGAAAGCGAGTTGCAACCCACCGACATCCGTAAGCCCGACTACTTTCACAAAGTCGTCGACTGCCAATGGGCCTGCCCGGCCCACACTCCCGTCCCCGAATACATCCGCATGATCGCCGCAGGAAGGTATTCGGATGCCTACATGGTCAACTGGAAGTCGAACGTCTTCCCGGGAATTCTCGGCCGCACCTGCGATCGTCCGTGCGAGCCGGCGTGCCGGCGCGGCAGGGTCGAGGAAGAGCAGCAGGCGAAGCCCGAGCC
>JAXDQC010000192.1:0-51703 GCA_034668045.1 Betaproteobacteria bacterium
CGCGACCAGGTGGCGCTGACGGCGATCGAGCCGGATCCGCGCGCCGGCACGGTGAAGATCACGGGCGACAGCAAGGACTACCTCGCTGCGCTCTCGTATGTGCTGAACCTGTCGCGCGCCGAGGGACTTTCCTCGGTGCAGCTGGTGCGGCACGAGATGAAGGCGAACGACCAGAAGAGCGTCGGCTTCACCATTTCCGCTTCCTGGCAAGGAGCCAAGTCATGATCGAGCGACGCGCAGGCGGACGCCGGCGTCTCGATGCGGGCCCGCTCCTGGAAAGGAGCGAAGCCATGGTCGAGCGGATCCTGCGGCTTCGACACCAACTGGGCACACTCGGCGTCGCGTCGCTCATCATGCTGGCGGCGGCCGGGGTGTTCTTCCTCCTCGTGCTGCAGCCGATGCAGGATGAGCGCACGCGCCTCGAGGGCGCGCTGTCGAAAAATACCCGGAAATCCGGCGCCCCCGCGAACCTCTCGGCGTTCTACGGCTTCCTCGAGTCGAAGGACGAGAGCACCGACGCGCTCGCCAAGCTCTACGCCATCGGCACCGCCACCGGCGTCGACCTGCAATCGGGCAACTACCGCACGGAGAAAGCCGCCGGCCGCCTCGAGCGCTACGAGCTCGCCCTGCCGGTGAGCGGCAGCTACGCCCAGATCCGCGATTTCCTCAACCGCGCGCTCGCCGAGATCCCGGCGCTCTCGCTCGACCAGATGACGCTGCGGCGCGACGGCCGCAACGAGGCGACGCTGCAGGCCGAGCTGCGCATGACCTTGCACAAGGTGGCCAAATGAAACACCTGCTCAAGATGAAGCGGCTGCTGAAGCCGGCCGGCATCGCCGTCACCGTGCTCGCCCTCCTCGCCTCGGTCGTCGCCGGGCGCGAGCGGCCGGCGACCGTGGCCGCCGAGCCGGCGGCCCGCATCGACTCGCGCGTCCAGCTCGGCGAGCTCGACCTGTCGAAGCTCGAGCGCGCCGCGCCCGGCACCGCGCCGGCCGCCGATCCGTTCGCGCCGAAAAGCTTCGCGCCGCCGCAGGCGCAGCAGTCCGCCACGCCGGCAAAGCCCCAGGCGCCGGAGCTGCCGTTCCGCTACCTCGGCAAGCTGATCGAGGACGGCAAGCTGTCCGTCTTCCTCGCCAACGGCGCGGAAAGCCTCACCGTCACCGCCGGCGCGAAGATCGGCGACTACCGCGTCGACAAGGTGACCGAAAGCGAAATCCAGTTCACCTATCTGCCCCTCAAAACCAAGCAGAGCCTCCCCCTATGAAAAAAATCATCCTGATCGCTCTCCTCTCGCTCGCCGCCTGCGCCACCCACGACAAGTTCCAGGAGAACCGCGGCCTCATCGAAGCGGGCAACGTCGATGAGGGCCTGGCTCGCATCGCCGAGCAGGTGAAGCAGAACCCGAACGACGTCGAGCTGCGCAATTACTACCTGCGCCATCGCGCGCTGGCGGTGCAGAACTACCTCGCCATGGGCGACAACGCCTTAGGCAGCGCACAGCTCGATGCCGCCGCCGCCAGCTATAACCGCGCCCTCGGCCTCGAGGCGGACAACGCGCGCGCCAAAGCCGGCCTGCAAACCATCGACGCGGCGCGCAAGCACCAGCTCGCGCTCGGCGAGGCCGAGGCCGCCCTGAAGGCCGGCAACTCGAAGCAGGCCGCCGCCCGCCTCAGGGAAGTGCTGAAGGAGAACCCGCGCCACCGGGAGGCGAACGCCATGCTGCGCCGCATCGAGGAGCAGGAAGTGAAGGCCGAGGCCGCCGCGCCGGAGCTGACCGCGGCGCTGAAGAAGCCGATCACGCTGGAATTCCGCGACGCGCCGCTGCGCTCGGTGTTCGAGCTGATCTCGAAGCAGACCGGCCTCAACTTCATCTTCGACAAGGACGTCGGTCCCGAGGTGAAGACGACGGTGTTCGTGCGCAACACCTCGATCGAGGACGTGATCCGCTTCGTGCTGGTCACCAACCAGCTCGAGCGCAAGGTGCTGAACGACAACACCGTGCTCATCTACCCCAACACGCCGGCCAAGGCGCGCGACTACAAGGACCTGGTCGTGCGCAGCTTCTACCTCGCCAACGCCGACGTGAAGCAGACCGCGACCATGGTGCGCCAGCTGGTCAAGACGCGCGACCTCTTCGTCGACGAGAAGCTGAACCTGCTCGTCGTGCGCGACACGCCCGAGGCGATCCGCATCGTCGAGAAGCTGATCGCCAGCCAGGACCTTGCCGAGCCGGAAGTGATGCTCGAGGTCGAGGTGATCGAAGTGAGCCACAGCACCCTCACCCAGCTTGGCATCCAGTGGCCGGGCCAGGTCGCCGCGGGCATCATCGGCGCCGGCGGCGTGCCGGGGCAGATCACCGGCAAGGAGCTGCTCGCCTTCAATTCCGGCCTGGTCCGGATCACCGCCAGCGATCCGCTGCTCGCGCTCAACCTGCGCCAGCAGGCGGGACGCACCAACGTCCTCGCCAACCCGCGCATCCGCGCCAAGAGCCGCGAGAAGGCGCGCATCCACATCGGCGACAAGGTGCCGGTGATCACCACCACCGCGGGCGCGACCGGCTTCGTTTCCGAGTCGATCACCTACCTGGAGGTGGGCCTCAAGCTCGAGGTCGAGCCGCAGGTCTATCTCGACAACGACGTCGGCATCAAGGTCGGCCTCGAGGTGAGCAACGTCGGCCAGCAGACCAAGACCTCCTCGGGCACCATCGCCTACACCGTCGGCACGCGCAACACCGCGACCACGCTCAGGCTGCGCGACGGCGAGACGCAAGTCCTCGCCGGCCTGATCAGCGACGAGGACCGCCGCAACGCCTCGCAGGTGCCGGGGCTGTCGAAGATGCCGGTGCTCGGCCGTCTGTTCAAGAGCACCGACGACAACATCACCAAGACGGAAATCGTCCTGCTCATGACGCCGCGCGTGGTGCGCAACATCGAGCGCCCGTCGGCCCGCATCGAGCACTTCGTCTCGGGCACCGACGCGGAAGTCGGCGGCGCGGGCCTCGCGCTGCCGCCGCTGCAGCCGGCGCCGGTGCCGTCGCAGCCGGCGCAACCTGCGCCGGTACCGTCGCAGGCGCCGCAGGTCGTGCCGGCGCTGCCGCCCGCCGCCGGCCCGCAACCGGCACGTCCGCAGTGACGGCACTCAGGAAAATGAGGGGCTTCACCTTCATCGAGCTCCTGATCGTCGTCGCGATCCTGGCGCTGCTCGCCTCGGTCGCCATGCCGCTCGCGGAAGTCACCGTGCAGCGGAACCGCGAGCAGGACCTGCGCCGCTCGCTGCGCGAGATCCGCGAGGCGATCGACACCTACAAGCGCGCCGCCGACGAAGGGCAGATCGAGAAGCTGGCTGACAAGTCGGGCTACCCGCCGACCCTGGCGGCGCTTGCCGAGGGCGTGGCCGACAAGCGCACCGGCCAGACCATCTATTTTCTGCGCCGCGTGCCGCGCGACCCGATGGGCGAGGCCGAGTGGGGCCTGCGCAGCTACAAGAGCCCGCCGAGCTCGCCGCAGGCGGGCGACGACGTGTTCGACGTCTATACCCGCAGCGGCGACACGGGCCTGAACGGCGTTCCCTACAAGGATTGGTGAGATGAGCAAGGCAAAGCGGTTCACCCGTGGTTTTACCCTCGTGGAGCTGATGGTCGTGCTTACCGTCATCGCCCTCCTGCTGTCGATCGTCGTCCCCGACTACGTCGGCCGCATCAAGCGCGCCGAGGAATCGGTGCTGCAGGAGAACCTGATGCTGATGCGCGATGCGCTCGACAAGCACTACGCCGACGCCGGCAAGTACCCGCAATCGCTCGAGGAGCTGGTAGCGAAGCGCTACCTGCGCTCGGTTCCCAAGGATCCGTTCACCCAGAGCGCGAGCTCCTGGACGCCGGTACCGCCCGCCGACCCGAAAAGAGGCGGGATCTTCGACATTCACAGCAGTGCGAAAGGCTATGAACGCTGGTAAGAAGGTTTTTCCGGCCTATCTGCAATGAAACTGAAATTCTGGAAGGCGGAAGAGACCGCCGAGCATGTCATCTACCTCTACGGCCCGAGCGAGAAGCAGGTCGGGCGCCTGTCGATCAACAAGAAGGACGGCGCGATCCGCGGCGAAGGCGTGAACGGCATGTCGGAGGAGTCGAGCTGGCACCACTTCGGCCGCCTGGCCAAGACGCAGGCCGAGAAACTGTTCGCCAAGGGCGAGTATCCCGATGAAGCGATCGCCTTCGCGCGCTAAGGGCTTCACCTTCGTCTCCCTGCTGATCGTCGTCGCGGTCACCGCGGGGGCGCTGGCGGCGGCGGGCGGCCTGTGGTCGCAGGCGGCGCAGCGCGAGAAGGAGCGCGAGCTGCTCTTCGTCGGGGAGCAGTTCCGCCAGGCGATCGCGCTCTACTACTGGCGCACCCCCGGCGGCGCCCACCAGTATCCGAAGGACCTGCAGGCTTTGCTCGAGGACAAGCGCTGGCCGACCACGCAGCGCTATCTCCGCAAGCTCTACCGCGATCCGGTGACCGGCAGTGAGGACTGGGGAATCGTCGAAGCGCCCGGCGGCGCCGGCATCATGGGCGTCTACAGCCGCTCGGAAGAAGTGCCGATCAAGACCGCGGGCTTTCCCGCGCGCTTCGGCGCCTTCGAGGACGCCCGCAACTACACCGACTGGAAGTTCGTCTTCAGTCCTGAGGTGCCGAAGGCGCCGGCAAAACAACCGGCGCGCTGATCGCGCGCGCCTTCGACTCACGGCCCCTTGTCAGGGGGCCAAAGCATCACTCCAGCACCGGCTCCGGCTTGGAGCCGCCGGCGGCGGCCGAACCCGATTTCTCGGCAGCGCGGGCCTCACGCACTCGTTCGTCGGTCATGCGGCCCCACTTGTCGTGCCAGTTGCCGTCGGTGCAGTGCATGAGCTCGTGGCCGAGGGTGGCGAAGCGCTCTCTGTCGCGCTCGTCGCGCGGCGCCGGCGCGTAGATGGTGCAGGTGCGCTGCCCGCTCGCCTCGCGCCACTTCGAGCAGCCGAGGATCTTGAAGATCTCGCGCCGGCCCGAGGCGCCCTCGCAGGCCGCCTGCACGTCGTCGACCTTGTTCCAGACGATGTGCACCGGGGTCGCGGCCTCGTCCTTCACCGCCGTCGAGCAACCGGCGAGGAAGAGAAGGGAAAGAAAGAAGACTCTCAAGCGAGCAGCATCCTGCTGACGTCGAGGCCCTCGGCGTACTGCACGCCGACCATGCGGCCGTTCATGCGCGCGATGTCGCGGTAGATGTCGATCGGCAGGCCGCGGTTGCCGAACTGGCTGCGGTGCGCGGCGATGGCGTCCATTTTCGCCTCGATGGTGCTGCTGATGTCGACGTAGGCCCGCGGGTGGAACGGCATCGGCACCGGGCGGCAGAAGTTGGGGTGGTAGGAGAAGAAGTCGAAGTAGCGCAGGCGCTGGGTCGAGAGCGCGGCGTTGTACACCAGCACGTGGTCGCGATGGAACTCCGACGCGCCGTGGGTCAGCACGGCCGCGGGCTGCGTCTCCTTCACCACCTGGTCGAGGATCTTCACCAGCTCGTAGGTCTTCATGTCCTCGATGCGCCGGGTCGTGCCGCCGTCGATCAGGATGCGCAGCTCGCAGCCGAGGATCGCCGCGGCTTCCTCGGCCTCGGCGCGCCGCGTCTCGTAGTCGCCGGGGATCGAGACCACCGCCATCACCACGTTGGCGCCCTCTTTCTTCATGCGCGCGAGCGTGCCGCCGATGGCGAGCTCGATGTCGTCGGGATGGGCGCCGATCGCGAGCACGGTCTGGTCCTTGTAGCGCGCCACCGTCGGCTGGGGAGCCGGCGCCGGCCGGGCAGCAATGGGCGGAGTAGCGAGGTCGGTCACGATAGATCCTGCCTGTTCTGGAGAGGCTGCTGCTGTTCCCAAGCGGGTTGCTTGTACATGCAGAGGGTGAAGTCGTTCGGCATGTAGGTATGGTCGAGGCGCACCGCCGGCGTCAGCCGCAGCGCGTACTGCATGACGTCGGCGGGATGCACGTAGAGGCGTCCCGGGCTGCGCGTCGGCGCGCAGCCGGAGAGAAAGTTGACCGCCAGGGCCTTGCCGGTGATGTCGAACAGGTGCTCGAGCGTCGGCCGGATGCGGGCGCGCGTGTCCTTGGCGTTGTAGCCGAAGATGCCGCTGGCGATGACGTAGTCGTACCGGGTGTGGGACTGCCAGCTGAGCGCGTCGCCGACGACGAAGCGCGCCGAGCCCACATCGTCTTCGGCGAAGCGCTTGCGGCAGCGCTCGATCATCGACTCGGTGAGATCGATGCCGGTGTAGCGCGGCTGCACGCCGCGCGCGCGCAGCCAGGCGAGGAAGTCGCCGAAGCCGCAGCCGACGTCGAGCAGGCTCGCGCCGTCGAAGTTGCCGAGCGCGGCGAGCGCGCCGAAACGCTTCTCCTGCGAGGAGCGGCGGCCGAAGCCGAGCGCGCGATAGCCGTAGCCGAAGCGCCGGACGTTGCTCTCGAAGAAGCGGCTGGTTTCGGTCTCAGGCCGCGACACGGGCTTCCTCCTTCGCTTCGCCGAGCAGCAGGCGGCGGCTGTCGGGGCCGCAGTTGAGCAGCAGGTCGAGCGACGAGAGGCCCTTGGCGAAGGGCGCGGCGCCGCACTGCGGGTAAACCGGATGGGTGAATTCCTGGTAGGCGAGGCGCACGCCGGCGCTCTCGAACGCCGCCTTGTCGAGGTAGTCGCGCGAGCCGCCGAGGCCGACGAGCAGCGTGTGGGCGCCGACCTCGCGGCAGAGATTCAGGATCAGCTCCGACTTCGCGCCGTGCGGGGAGAGCTCGGAGCTGCGCACGATCTGCGTGCGGATGGCGAAGGCGTCGCGCAGGAATTCCAGCATCGCCGCGTTCAGGTCGACCAGGCGCGTCCAGCGCGTCTCGAAGATGCGGCGCAGCGCCGGCGCGTATTCGCCGATGAAGCGCGCCTCGCGATAGGCCTGGCGGATGGTCTGGAAGTGCGCCATCGACCACCAGCGCGGCGTGTCCGCCAGCGTCTGGTCGATCTGCTTCTCGACGATCAGCTCCTTCTGCGAGCGCTGCACCACCGGCACGGTGAGCCAGCGCGGCTCGCCGTTCATGCGGATCATGGTGCGGTTCTGGTAGTTGCCGCGCTCGAACTGCACGTGGTCGAGGACGATGAAGAGCTCGGCCTGCGCCATGCGGTGCAGGTAGCCGAGCCAGGGGGTGAAGTGAGGCTGGTGAACCGTGACGATCAAATGCGCTCCCGATCTGGATCGCTAGCGTAGGGTTTGCGGCACAGGAATTCGATCACGCTTCATTGGGCCGTTAAGCCCGTGTTGCCTCTGGGCGACGCGGTCCAGCGCCCGCTTTGTAAGGCGCAGGAAAGGTAGCGCCGCGACGGCGATCCGCCCGGCGCCGCGCAGGCCCACCGCGACGCGCTGGAAGGTGCGCCGGTCCTTCCAGACGCGGCCGTAGCTGGTGTTCTCGCGCGAGGTGTTCGAGTCGACCCAGCGCGGCCCTGGGGTCTCGAGGAACTGGCGCACGTTGTCGACCTCGGCGAGGATGCCCGGCGAGCAGCTGGCGTAGGTCTCGTCGTAGGCGATCTTGAAGGTGAAGGCGCCCTCGCCACCAGCGATCATGCAGTGGCGGGCGAGGGGCTTGCCGGCGAGGTCGAGGCCGGTGATCAGCAGCCGGCCGCGGCGGAAGGCCTCGGGGAAGACCTCGGCGACGAAGCGCCGGTCGTCCTCGCGGCAGGCGAGCGCGCTGCCCTCCTTCGCCTTCCAGCCGCTCGCCTCCAGGCGCAGGAACTCGTCGGTCCAGCGGGCGAGATCGCCGTCAGGGGCGAGGCGCACCGGGCTCACCTCGCCGTGGCTCGACAGGCGCGCCTGCCAGCGGCGCAGGTTGTTCTTCATGTTCGAGTTGAAGCGCTCGCGCGGATCGCGGTCGCGCTGCAGAAGCGCGCGGGCATAGGCGTCGGTCACCAGCCAGGGCATGCCGCCGGCGAGGGCCGACTCCGCCAAGGCGGCATAGACCGGGCCGTCGGCGGGCAGCCATTCGAGCTCGATCGCCTGCGCGAGCGGGCTTTGCAGGAGGGCCTCGATGCACTTCGCCGCGCTGCGGGCGCGGATCAGCGGCGTGCAGCAAAGCAGCATGTTGCGATGCCGCCAGGAGCGCAGCACGCGCACCGGCAGGCCGTGGAAGCGGCGCTCGAGCTGCATCGGGAAGAGGCCGGCGAGCGTGCCGTTCTCCCAGACCAGGATGCAGCGGAAATCGCCGCCCGCGCCGTAGGCTTCCAGCGCCGGCAGCAGCATCCAGTGCTCGTAGAACGGGTTGGGCTCGGCCGCCTCGGCGGCGAGCGCTTCCCAGTCGGGAACGATCGCGCGCAGCTCCGCCAGGTCGCTGCGCACCTCGACGATGATGCCGGTTCCCGCAGGGCGCCGCCGCATACGAGCACCTTACGAGACGCGCCCTGCGAAAGCGTTTTGTCAGACTGCGCCGTGCGGCTCACCACCGCGCCACTGCCCTGTAGCCATAGGCCAGTAGGCTCAGATTTCGATGCTCCCTGTCATTCTTCTCGGCGGGCTCAACATCGTCCGCGCGCTCGGGCTCGCCGGCATCCCGGTCGTGATCGCGACGCAGGACCGGCGCGCGCCCTCGACCGCTTCCCGCTACTGCAAAGGCGTCGTGGACCTGCCACCGCTCGCTGAGCGCGACGCCGTGGTGGAGACCCTGGTGGCGGCCGCCACCAAGCACGGCGCGCGCCTGCCGCTCTTCTATGACAACGACGACCGGCTCGCGCTGGTGCAGGACTGCCGCGCGACGCTCGCGCCTTATTTCACCTTCCTCCTGAACGAGCCGGCGCTCGCCGACGCCCTGCTCGAGAAGTCGCGCTTCCAGGCGCTCGCCGAGCGCACCGGCCTGCCGGTGCCGCGCCGCATCGAGTGGCAGGACGTCGCCGCCGAAGCGGGGCCGGTGCTGGTCAAGCCGAAGACGCGCACCGCCTGGGACAACTCGAGCGTGCGCCTGCAGCTTTTCGGCGGCGCCGGCAAGGCGCGCGTCTTCGCCCACGGCCGGGCGGCGCGCGCCGATGCGCTGGTGGCGCAGCTCGCCGACAAGCTGCAGTTCCAGGAGTACGTGCCCGGGGGCGACGACACGATCTGGTCCTTCCACGGCTTCGCCGCGCCCAGCGGCGAAGTCCTGGCGTCGTTCGTCGGCCGCAAGATCCGCACGTACCCCGCCCTCACCGGCGACAGCTCCTACCTGCGCCTGGCCCGCGACGAGAGCCTCGAGGCGCTCGGCCGCGACATCGCCGCGCGGCTCGGCCTGGCGGGAATCTTCAAGATGGACTTCAAGCGCAGCAGCGAAAGCGGACGCTTCACGCTGCTGGAGATCAACACCCGCTTCAACCTCTGGCATTACCTCGGCGCCATGAACGGCGTGAATCTGCCCGAAATTGCCTATCACTACCTCACCGAGAAGAAGATTCCTCAAAAAACTTCTTTCTCTGTGCGTTACCGCTGGCTCTGCTTGCGCGAGGACTGGCGCGCGCTGCGCGAGGGCCAGGTCAGCCTTCCGCGCTGGCTGCTTTCGCTTGCCTATATGCCCAAGGTCTACGACATCTTCGCCTGGTCGGATCCCCTGCCCGTCGTGCGTTACTGGACGGCGAAGGTCCGCTCGGCGCTTTCCCGAAGGATTCCCCGATGGCTCGTACCGGCGTCCTAGCCGACATCCACGGCAACCGCGAGGCGCTGGCCGCGGTGCTGGCCGCGTTCGAGGCGCGCGGCATCGACCGCCTCGCCTGCCTCGGCGACATCGTCGGCTACAACGCCGACCCCGACGAATGCGCGGCGATGGTGCGCGAGCGCCGCGTGCTCGCGATCGCCGGCAACCACGACCTGATCTCGGTGCGGCGCCTGGGCTTCGAGCGCTGCGCCAACAACGCCGCCTACGCGCTGCGGCGCACGCGGCGCACGATCGCCGGCGAGACGGCCGCCTACCTCGAGGCGCTGCCGCTCAACCGCGAGATCGCGCCCGGCGTGATGCTGGTGCACGGCGGCGTGCGCGACGTGCAGCAGTACATGACCACGCGCAGCCTGATCGCGCAGAACGCCGCCTGGCTGCGCGAGGACTTCCCCGGCGCGCGCGTCTGCTTCTTCGGCCACAGCCACGAGCCGAAGGTGTACGAGGTGGATGGCGACGACGTCCTGGAAATCACCGACAGGATCGTGAAACTGAGGCAAGACAGGATCGTCTTCATCAACCCCGGCTCGGTGGATGCTTCGCGCAAGAGCAGGCACAAGCTCGCCGAGTGCGCCATCCTTGACGGCGACACGATCGAGTTCCTGCGGGTTCCCTACGATGCCGCGGCGACCGAGTGCAAGGCGGCGGCCTTCGGCTACCGCATCCCGCCCTGGGTCGACCGCGCCTATTCGCTGCGCAGGCGCCTGTCGCGGCTGCCGCAGAGGGTGCTGGCGATGAGCTCCGCCGCCTGGCGCTGGCCGTCGGCGTTCCAGCGCGTCCGGTAGTACCGGGACTTCTCCAGGCTGACGGTGACGGCCGGGATGGCGTGCTTCTTCGCCAGCGCGGCGATGCGCTGCTCGCCGTAGGAGCTCTCCGCCGTCGCCGGCACCGTGGCGATGGCGAACTTCGCGCCGTTGCGGCGGCTGTAGTCGTTCATGCGCAGGATGAGCGCCTCGGTGATCCGCCACGCCTCCTCCCAGAGCTCGTTCGGCGGCGGCCCCTGCAGCGCCTTGTGGACGCCGATGCGGGACTTGCCTTCCGGCAGCATGGAAAGCCACTGCACGGCGCGCGAGCGGTCGCCGATGCGGCGCGCGATCTCGTGCGAGGGGGCGGCGTGGCGGGCGAATTTCGCCGAGGTGGCGAACGACTCGTCGATGCGCGGCACGCCCTTCGCGTCCAGGCGATAGAAAGGCCGCTCCATCTCGTGCGCCAGCGCGAAGGAGTTGTTCTGCACGTCGTTGCCGGCGGAGAACTGCAGCAGCACGAGGTCAGGCTGGTAGCGCATCGCTGCCGTCTCGAGCATGACCAGCTCCTGCGCCGTGCCGTAGCTCGTGATGCCGAAGTTCAGCACCTCGACGCGCTTGCCGCCGGCGACGGAGCAGCCTTCCAGCCGCTGCCCGAGCAGCGACCACCAGGTGTCCTGCAGCTCGACCTGCATCGCCTCCGAATGCTCGTCGCCGAGCACCGCGACGCGGAGGACGTCGTCGGGCTTGTCGAGCGCATGGTCGCGGTCGCGGAAGCCGGCGTCGTTGACGCGCACGAAGGTACGGCCTTCCTTGGTGAACCAGCCTTGCGTGCCCGGGCGCAGCGTCCAGCCGAGCTGCGCGTCGGGCCGGTACCAGAAGGGGGCGCTATAGCCG
Source organism: Betaproteobacteria bacterium (assembly GCA_034668045.1). GTDB lineage: Bacteria > Pseudomonadota > Gammaproteobacteria > Burkholderiales > SG8-39 > SCGC-AG-212-J23. Next base: position 11,339 of record JAXDQC010000192.1, read on the forward strand.
GAAACCCGCACCGCGAGCTCGAGGGCGACGGGCGCGCAGATCACCGCCGCCAGCGCGGCGAGCAGCAGGACCTTCCTCTTCACCGGCCGAGCTTCGCCTGCTGGGCGTGCGCGCGCGGGGCGATCTTCTCGCCCAGGCGCACGCCGATCAGGGCGTGGGTGAGCTCCGAGATGTGGTTGTGGCCGTGCGGCACGTGGAACTCCGCCGCGCCGTCGAGCTCGCCGAGCAGCGCGCGGCTCTCGAGCACCTCGATGTTCGCCGCCGCGAGCTGCTGGCGCATGCGCTCGGGAATCGACGGCTCGAAGCGGTGCGCGCCCGGCATCGCCGGGATGTCGACCACGATCAGGCGGATGTTGCGCTCGCTGCAGAAGCGGCCCATGCGCTCGAGCAGCGCCACCGTCAGGTCGACCTCGTACTTCGAGCTGTCGTTCGCACTGCCGACCGACTTCTCGAACTTGGCCGAGCTCTCCAGCTTCGCCTTGAAGAACGCCCAGACGCCGTTGAAGGCGAGCGAATAGAAGTACGAGTTCTCGGACAGCCAGCGCACGCCGGGGATGGCGTAGATCGCGTTCTGGATCTTGACCCCCGGCAGGTGGCTGTGGCCCTTCTCCACCACGTGGCCCTTGTCGTCCAGGGCGAAGAGGCCCGCCTTCAGGTTGTCCTCGAAATCGTTGGCGTAGAAGCCGACCACGACGACGTCGGGCTTGTACTTGTGGCCCTCGCTGACGAGATAGGCGAGCTCCTCGGCGGTGCTGTAGCCGGACACGCCGGCGTTCAGAACCTGCGCCTTGACGCTGTGCGAGTCGAGGTAGCGCTCGAGCACGGCGGAGAAGGTCGAGTCCTGCCGCACCTCGTAGCCCTGGGTGTGCGAGTCGCCGAGGCTGAGCACGCGCACCACGCCGGGCGGCTTTTCGTAGGCGAAGTTGCGCGTGTCGCGCAGGCCGCGGTTGTTGGTGACGAAGCGCCAGGTGCCGTCGCTGCTGGTGTGCCAGAACTCGCTCGCCGGGCGGATGCCGCGAAGCGTGTACTCGCCGTACCGGTAGTCGGTGTGGTAGCGCGGGAAGAGCACCGTCTGCTGCTTGAAGGCGATGCGCACCACCAGCTCGCCGATGGCGCCGGTGATCGCCAGCGTGGCGAGGACGAGGAGAAGATTGCCGAAGAGCTTCTTCATCTCAGTCGAGCTCGAACTGGTTTTCGTAGCTGATCTTCAGCTTCGGATCCTGGTTCTCCTTCTTGAGGAAGCAATTTCCCACCGCCAGGCGCTCGATCTCGGTGCCCATGAAGCAGCGGAACGCGTCCTCGGGCGTGCCGACGATCGGCTCGCCGCGCACGTTGAAGCTGGTGTTGACGACCACGGGGCATCCCGTTTTTTCTTTAAAAGAAGAAATCAGATCGTGAAACTTCGCATTGGTCTCCCGATGCACGGTCTGCACGCGCGCGGAGTAGTCGACGTGCGTCACCGCCGGGATCGAGGAGCGCGGCACGTTCAGCCTGTCGATGCCGAACAGCGCCTTCTGCTCCTCGTTCATGCCGATGCGCTCGCTCTCGGCGACGTCGGCGACCAGCAGCATGTACGGGCTCTCGCCCTTGATGTCGAAGTACTGCTCCGCGTCCTCGGCGAGCACCGCCGGCGCGAACGGCCGGAACGACTCGCGGTACTTGACCTTGAGGTTGAGCTGTTTCTGCATCGACGGCGAGCGCGCGTCGCCCAGGATCGAGCGCGCGCCGAGCGCGCGCGGGCCGAACTCCATGCGGCCCTGGAACCAGCCGAGCGCCGAGCCGTCGGCGAGCGCGCCGGCGCAGGCGCCGATCAGCGCCTGGTCGTCGAGGGTCTCGAACACCGCGCCGGCGCGGCGCAGCCTGCGCTCGATCTCCTCGGTGCCGAACTGCGGCCCGAGGTAGCCGCCGCGCATCGCGTCGAGGCCTTTGCCGACGGTTCTTGGCTGCTGTTTGAACAGATGGTGGGCAACCAGGGCCGCGCCAAGCGCGCCGCCAGCGTCTCCCGCCGCGGGCTGCATCCACAGCCGCTCGACGATGCCGCTGCGCGCGAGCTTGCCGTTGGCGACGCAGTTGAGCGCGACGCCGCCGGCGAGGCAGAGGTTTTTCTCGCCGGTTTCCTTGACGATACCGGCGGCGAGCTTGAGCACCACTTCTTCGGTGACCGCCTGGATCGACGCGGCGAGGTCCATCTCGCGCTGCGTCAGCTTGTCCTCGGATTTGCGCGGCGGCGCGCCGAACAGCTTGGCGAACTTGTCGTTCGTCATCGTCAGGCCGGTGCAGTAGTCGAAGTACTCGAGGTTGAGCCGGAAGCTGCCGTCGTCCTTCAGGTCGATCAGGTTCTCGAGGATCTTGTCCTTGAAGACCGGGTTGCCGTAGGGCGCGAGGCCCATGACCTTGTACTCGCCCGAGTTCACCTTGAAGCCGGTGTAGTAGGTGAAGGCGGAATAGAGCAGGCCGAGCGAATGCGGGAAGTGGATCTCCTTCGCCACCTTCAGGTCGCGCCCTTTGCCGAGCGCGAGCGAGGTGGTGGTCCACTCCCCCACGCCGTCCATCGTCAGCACGGCGGCGTGCTCGAAGGGCGACGGGTAGTAGGCGCTGGCGGCGTGGCTGAGGTGGTGCTCCGAGAAAAGCAGCTTCTTATCCCAGTCGATGCCGTCGTCGAGCGCTTTCAGCTCCTTGAGGATCGTGTTCTTCTGGAACAGCTTGTCCTTGACCCACACCGGCAGCGCGGTGCGGAACGAGCTGAAGCCGCGCGGCGCGAAGGCGAGGTAGGTCTCGAGCAGCCGCTCGAACTTGAGGAACGGCTTGTCGTAGAAGGCGACGAAGTCGACCTCGGAGAGGCGCGTGCCGGTCGCCTCCAGGCAGGCGCGCACCGCGTTGTGCGGGAAGGCGGCGTCGTGCTTCTTGCGCGTGAAGCGCTCTTCCTGCGAGGCGGCTATCACCTGGCCGTCGCGCAGCAGCGCCGCGGCGCTATCGTGGTAGTAGGCCGAAATGCCGAGGATGCGCATTGGCTAGAACAGCGTGTAGATGAACGGCGCGATCACGGAGCCCTGCGCCAGCACCAGCACGCCGCCGATGACGACCGTCATGACGATGATCGGCAGCAGCCACAGCTTGCGGCGGGTCTGCAGGAAACGGAACATCTGCATCACGAAAGTCATCAGTACGGCTCCTTGAAGCTGTCGTCGGCGGGGCCCGGCGGGTCGCGCCGCACCCAGTACGTGGGAAGCGTCTTGTCGAGGCGCATCGAGAGCGCGTCGCGGCCGGCGAGGCGCATGACGATGCCGACCGGCGCGAAGATGAGGAAGAAGATCGCGCCCATGACGATGGGGCTGACGACCTTGTTGAGGATCTCGCCGAGCTTCATCCAGGCGCGCTTCGCGGGCGAGAGCCACTCCGCGCGCGTCAGGGTGATGATGGCGATGACGCCGGCGAGCGGGATCATCCAGGGGTACGAGACTGCGCCGATGAGGAGGAAGATGGCGGCGAAGGTCCAGCCGAACTTCCGGTCCGACGGCATCATGGTGGTGGTATTCATAGGGACGTGAAAATAACGCGTCGCTACGGGCGCGACGCCGACGCCCGACCCTGTCCGAACGGACTACGCCGCCAGAGCGCCCCATAGGCCGCGAGAAGCCGGGGCACCTCATGACGCCATTCGAGCGTGTCGAGCACCCGCCGGCGGCCGTATTCGCCCATCGCGGCCCGCCGCGCCGGGTCATCCAGCAGCTCGATGATCTTGCGGGCGAAATCCTCGGGATCGTTGCGCTTCGCATACAGCGACGCGTCCTGGGCGGAGTGGCGGCCCTCGGTCAGGTCGAACTGGACGATCGGCTTGCCGAGCGCCATGTACTCCATGATCTTGTTCATGGTCGAGATGTCGTTCATCTCGTTGGCCACGTCCGGGTTCACGCACACGTCGGCCGTGTTCAGCATCGCCAGCAGCTCGGCGTCGGGCACCCGGCCGGTGAATGTCACGTATTCGGCTACACCGAGCTCGCGCGCTAGCGCTGTCATTTCCTCGAGCGATGTACCACCGCCTACCAAGCCGAAGTGAACGTCTTTCCTCGTTTTCACAATCTCGGCGACCGATTGCAGCAGCAGGTCAATACCCTCCTGCTTTCCCATCACTCCCACGTAGCCGACGAGATGGCGTTTGCCTTTCCGGAGGGAGGGCACCGGCGGAACGATCTTCATCCTTTCCAGGCTTGGACCGCTACGAACGACAAAGACCTTGTCCGGATCCATGCCGCCGCGGGTCAGCGCGATGCGGCGGTAGGACTCGTTGGTGGCGATGGAGACGTCGGCGGTGCGGAAGGTCAGCTTTTCGACCCAGACCATGACTTTCCAGAGGAAGCCGCGGCGGCCGAACTTGGCCTCGTAGAGCTCCGGGTTGGCGTCGTGGTGGTCGAACAGGAACTTCTTGCCGAACAGCTTGTAGAAGCCGCCGATAAGGAAGAAAAGATCCGGCGGATTGCAGGCGTGGATGACGTCGAACTTCACCTTCAGGCTGAGCCAGAACGTATAGGCAAGCGCGGCGGAATACTCGATCAGATAGCCAAGCGCCCCCTCGGCCTCGTTCGGGAGGTCGTAGCGCCAGATGTCGATGCCGTCGATCGACTCGAACTTCTTCTCGCAGCCTTTTCCGGTCGGGCAAATGATCGAGACGCCGTAGCCCGCATCGCGCAGGGCGCCGGCTTCCTGCCACACACGACGGTCAAACGGGCTGGGGAGATTCTCGACCAGGATCAGGATGCGCCGGGGCTGTGCCATGGGAAGAGCACGATAGCGCCGCCCCAACTACGCGAGCGAACTGCCACCCCGCCCGGACGGACTACGCGCCGGATGCTCAACGATATTCCGGCGTGGATAGGCTACGTCGCGATGAGCAATGAGGCCCTCCCCGCCCTGGCACGCTTGACTCGAACGCAGCCCGAAGCCGCGAATTTCACCCGGGGGCTGCGCGCCGAACTGCTGCCGGATGGCGCGCATCGCATCGAGGTCAACCCGCCTCCGGGCGCCTTCTCGGACGCGCCCCGCGCCTGGACGACGCGGTATCCCCTGGACCTGATCCACGAAATCCACGCCACCAAGGGCTTCTACGTCTGCGACGAGATCATGCGCGACGAGGATCCGCGCTATGTCGAGCGCGCGCTTCGACATGAAGTGCTGGGGTACGTCGAACCCCGCGATTTCGCCGGCAAGCGCGTCCTGGACGTCGGCTGCGGCGCGGGCGCGTCGACGCTGGTGATGAGCCGGCTGCTGCCGTCGTGCGAAATCGTCGGCGTGGAATTGCAGGAAAGGCTGCTCAGGCTCGCCCGGCTGCGGGCCCAGCGGCTCGGCAAGGCCGGCACGCGGTTTGTCCTGTCGCCGTCTGGCCTGTCGCTTCCGGAGGGCATCGGCGAATTCGATTACATCGTCATGAGCGCCGTCTTCGAGCACCTCCTGCCCGGCGAGCGCACCGCGCTGCTGCCGCGCATCTGGAGCCACCTGAAACCCGGTGGTGTGCTTTTCATCAACCAGACGCCGCACCGCTGGTCGCCGGTCGAGACGCACACGACCGGACTGCCGCTCATCAACTACCTGCCGGATGGCCTCGCCTTTCGCGTCGCGCGGCTTTCCCGCCGCGTAAAGCGCGAAGACGATTGGGCATCACTTCTGCGCGGCGGCGTGCGCGGAGCTACGATCAACGAGATTGTCGCTCTCCTCGGGGGCGCCGCCCGCGCGACGCTGCTGCAGCCCAAGCCGAGCGTCGGCGACCAGATCGACCTCTGGTACGGCAAGCTCTCGCGGCGCCATGCCTGGCTGAAGAAGGGAATCTGGGCGCTGCTCAAGCTTCTGAAGCCGATCGCCGGCGCCCATCTCGTGCCCGAGCTCACGCTCGCGATCCGCAAGACCGCGGCTTAGAGCCGAGCCGCGCTTTCCGGCTGAGCCTCGGCGGCTGCGGTCGCAATGTAGCTCCGCTCGACGAAGACGGTGATGAATCCGGGCTGGCCCTGGGGATCGCCGCAGACCCAGAGCTGTGCCGGCTCGCCGGACGACATCGCGCTCCAGTCCACGGAGGCGAGGCCGTTCCAGGCGCTCTCGTAGCTGGTGCCATCGCCGGCGCCGTAGCCGACATCGCACTGGGGACGGACGTAGAACTTTCGCATCAGCGCATCGCTTCCACGAGCGGCGCGAACCAGGGCACGTTGACGCGCGAGTAGCCGGCGTCGCGCAGCGCGTTGGAAAGCGCGCGATCGGGCGAGAGCAGCACCCCGCCGGGCACCAGGCACCTGCGGATGAAGCGCAGCTTGCTCGGGTCCTCGGTGAGGGCGAAGTCGACCGTGCCCTCCGGGATCGGCAGCCCGTCCTCGTTGGAGGCGACCAGGCGCAGGTTCACCGGCAGGCGCGAGCCGCGGCCGGGGATGCAGACCGGATCGACGACGTAGACACGCTCGACGTAGCTCGCGGCCAGGATGGCGAACTCGCAGTCGGCGGCGCCGACATGCATGAACACCGTGGTCGGCGTGAAGCGGCGGATGAGGCGGTCGAAGCCCGCATCGACTCGCAATAGGTCTACCAGCATAGGCCCTCGTAGACGCCGACGATGGTGCGCGAGTCGCAGACGCGCACGAAGTCGATGATCGTCTGGCCGTCGTTGATCTTCTTCGGCACCTCGGCGAACTCGGGCGCGGCGTTGCCGATGACGATGGTCTGGGCGTGCGCCAGCACCTCGTCGATCGAGCTCACCATCAGGCGCGAGATGTGCGGGATCTTGTTGAGGATGTAATCCTTGTTGGCGCCGTGCAGGCAGGCGAGGCTGACGTTCCTGTCGTAGACGCGCAGGTCGTAGCCCTTGCCGATCAGCCGCTCGGTCAACTCGACCATGGGGCTCTCGCGCAGGTCGTCGGTGCCCGCCTTGAAGCTGAAGCCGAGGATGCCGATCTTCTTGTGGCCCTTCTCCACCACCGCCTGCACGCCGCGCTCGATCTGCAGCTGGTTGGAAGGAAGAACCGAAGAGAGGATGGGAAGGCTGACATCCAATGTCTTCGCCTTGTAGAGCAGCGCCCGCAGGTCCTTCGGCAGGCACGAGCCGCCGAAAGCGAAGCCGGGCTTGAGGTAGTAGGGCGAGAGGTTGAGCTTCTGGTCCTGGCAGAAGATCTCCATCACGCGGTGCGCATCGACGCCGAGCGCCTTGCACAGGCTGCCGATCTCGTTGGCGAAGCCGACCTTGACCGCGTGCCAGCAATTGTCGGCGTACTTCACCATCTCGGCGGTCTCGATGTCGGTGCGGATCATCGGGCCGGGGGTCTTGGCGTACAGGGCAGCGAGCAGGTCGCCGCTCGCGCGGCTCACCTCGCCGATCACGGTCTTCGGCGGGTGGTAGTAGTCGTGCACCGCGGTGCCTTCGCGCAGGAACTCGGGGTTGATGCACAGGCCGAACTCCTCGCCCGCCTTCTTGCCGGAGAATTTCTCCAGGATCGGGATCACCACTTCGCGCATCGTCCCGGGCAGCATGGTGCTGCGCATGACGATCACCGGCGCGCCCGGATGCGTGGCGAGCGTGCGGCCGATCTGCTCGCACACGCGCTTGATGTACTTCAGCTCGATGCCGCCGTTCGGCTGGCTGGGCGTGCCGACGCAGACGAAGGCGAGGTCGGTGATGCGGATCGCCTCGGCGACGTCGCTTGTCGCCCGCAGGCGACCGCGCGCGACCTGCTCTTCGATGATTTCCGGCAGGTCCTTCTCGATGATCGGCGAGCGGCCGGAGTTGATGAGGTCGACCTTGGTGCTCTCAGGATCGACGCCGATGATTTCGTGGCCCTCTTTGGCAAGGCATGCAGCGGATACGGCCCCGACGTATCCAAGCCCCAGAACGCAGATTTTCATAGCCGCGAGGATGCGCGAAATTTTTCTCGCGAGCCTCCGGGAGAGGCCCGAAGTGCGTAGTCCGACCGGGCAGCGTCGCCTAGTCCGAACAGTTCAGCGCCCGGCTAGGCGACGACGACGATCTCGGTGCGCAGCACGGCGCGGCCCATGATGCGGGCGCGCCAGACGATGGTGCTCGAAGGCACGCGCGTGTCGAAGCTGCGCGAGACCCAGCCGAGAATCGGCGCGAGCGCGCCGCGCTCCACCGCCGCCTGCGAACCTTCCAGGGAGGGCAGGAGCAGCTTCACCGCCGGAATGTCGCCGCGGCCGATCAGGTAGCCGCCCTCCACCGCTTCGACCTGGCAATCCTCGGCGCAGTGGAAAAAGAGCTCGACCTCGTGCTCGTCGCCCGCCTCGATCGTGTCCTCGACCAGGATGCGGCGCGCGCGCTTGTCGAGCTCGATCAGGCGCCGGTGCTTGACCGGGTCCTCGAGCCGCGTATAGCCGTCGTGCCAGCCCTCGAAGCTGTCCTTCTCGGTCGACGACAGCCACAGGCTGCATCCCGCGCGCGCGTGCTTCATCCACATGAAGTTGCCGCCGGGCACCGACTGGTCGAGGCCGTCGACGCGCAGCGTGTTGTGCGCGCTGGTGCCGCGGAAGTAGTCGCGCCAGCGCTCCTGCGTGTGATACGCGTAGGTCCCCGGATCGACCAGGATCTCCCGGCCGCCGAGCGAGAGCGCGAAGGAAAGCGCGTCGGCATGGCCGTGCGCGGCGATCGAGCGGTAGCCGAGCGGTCCCGCGTCGGCGACCGCACGGATCTCGCGCGGCGTGTCGAAATCGCAGCCGAGCACGAAGTAGCCGCCCTCGGGAAAGGTCTGCCGCAGCGGCAGGCGCGTCCTGTCCGCGTCCAGTGCGTCAAATTGCGACTGCGCGTCGCTGCCGATCAGCCAGCGCGTCTTGTCGTCCAGGCTGCCGGCCTTGAGCTTGAAGTCGCCGCGGCGGAAGAGGAGCGCGCCGGTGGCGAGCAGCGAGCGCCAGAGCGAGAAGCTCGTTTGGTTTCCGTCGAGGCGCAGCAGATAGCCGTCGTCGGCGTCGCCGAACATGGGCACGTTGCCGCCGCAGTCCATGGTCGAGGCGATGAAGTCCATCATCGCCTCGACGCGCGACTCGTAGTCGGCGGAGAACCATTGCCGGTTCGCCTTGCCGGCAAGCAGGCAGGAAAGCAGCATGTCGAGCACGAACTGCTGGTACCAGTGCGCCTGCTCGCGGTTGACGCCGTCGGGCGCGTTCTGGGTCAGCGTTTCGCGCTCCAGGATGTTTTTCGAGGCGGAAACCCAATCCGCGGCTTCGCGCCAGTGCGGCCAGGTGAGGCCGGCGATGAAGAGGCCCGCCGCCTCGCCGATCAGGTGGTTGTTGGCCGAGGAGTGGAGCGAGAACCAGCCGCTGACGAAGCGCGCGTGCTCGTAGATGGAGCTCAGCCAGCGCGCGCGGAAGGCGGTGTTTTCCTGGCCGGAGAATACTTTCGAGTTGCTTCCGCCGAGGAGCTGCCATGCCACCGACCAGTTGACCAGGCGCAGCGCCACCTCGAGCGAGCTGGCCCAGTTCGGGCCGTAGCCGTAGGGACAGGCGAGGAACCAGCTGTCGAGGTGCTCCTGCAGCGTCTCGAGGTAGATCTTGCGGCCGGTGAGCGCATGCGCCTGCGCCAGCGTCACGAGGTGCAGGTGGCGGTTGGGCTCCCAGAGATACTTGATGTCGCCGACCACGTCGGCGTCGCGGTAGTCGAGCAGCTTGCCGAACTCGAGCGGCGCCTCGATGCCGGTCTTCGGGTCGCGGTTCCAGCGCGGCGGCGAGCCGATGTCGACGCCGCGCAGGGCGAAGATGTCGAGCTTGCCCTGGACGATGCGATCGGCTGCGGCGAGATAGGGCTGCGCCTCGACCCTGGCATCGGCGTGCACCCACGGCGCCGGCCGCAGCCCGAGGTCGGGCGCCGGCGTGGCGGCGCCGTTCTTCGCCAGCCGCGCGCGCTCGGCGCGCGCCTGCACGGCGCGGATGACGCGATAGCCGACTTCCGCCGGCGACATGCGCCGCAGGCGGTTCAGCGTCCACGCCAGCTTGCGGTTCAGGCGTGCGCGGCCGATTGCGTCCGGTGCCAGATTTCCAGGTTCAGAAGCGTCCACAGGAGCTCTTCGTGTCCTTTGCGGCCCTTGTCGTGCTCGGCGAGCACGCGATCGAGGACCTTGGGTTCGTAATAGGCGCGCGTCAGCGACGACGGGCCGGTGAGATGGTCGCGCGCCAGGCCGCCCAGCTCGCCGCGCAGCGAGCCGCCCGGCAGCCAGCCGCCCTTGCGCAGGCTGAGCACGCGCGGCGGCACCAGGCGCGCCAGCGCGCGGTGCAGGATCCACTTGGTCGACACGCCGCGCACGCGCAGCGCATCGGGCAGCGCCGAGACGTACTCGACGAAGCGGTGGTCGAGGAACGGCGCCCGCGCCTCGACCGAGGCGGCCATCGTCATGCGATCGGCGCGCTCGAGCAGGTTGTCGGGCAGCGAGCTCATCTGCTCGAAATACAGGACGCGGCGCAGCGCGCTCGCGGCCGGGTCGGCAAGAATCGAATCCAGCGCGGAGCCGTTGAGGCCCAGCACGGACAGGTGCCCGCGCTCGGCCTTGGTCAGGCCGCCGTTCCAGCGCACGCTGCGGTCGCGCCAGTCCTCGATCGGCAGGCTCGCCGCCGCGGCGCGCAGGCGCGGCGAGTCGGCGAGCGGCGCGAACAGCGCCAGCAGCGTCGGCAGGCCGCGGAATGCCCAGGCGAAACGCTCGGCGGCGTGCCGGCGGTAGCCGCCCAGCACCTCGTCGCCGCCCTCGCCCGTCAGGACCACCGGCGTGACCTTCGCCGCGTGCACGGCGAGGAGGTGCAGCGCGACGTCGGAAGGCCGCGAGAGCGGCGCGTCGCGCATCGCCACCAGGCCCGGCAGCCGGTCGATGAGGTCGCGCTGCGAGATCGTCAGCTCGTAATGCTCGGTGCCGAAATGCTTCGCCGCGCGCGCCGCCGCGGGCAGCTCGCTCGCCTTGTCCTCGGCGAAGCCGGCGGAGAAGGTGGCCACGCGCGCGCCCTGCTGCGTCGCGAGCGCGACGATCATGGCCGAGTCGATGCCGCCGGAGAGGAACACGCCGGGCTTCTCCGGCAGCGCGAGCTTGACCGACTCGCCGAGGCGCTCGATGAAGCCCTGGACTGGATCGAGCGTCGATTCCTGCGCGGCGGAGGGATTTCTGTCGGGGGGAATCCAGTAGCGCGTCTCGCGCACCTTGCGGAACTGCCACAGCGCGTAGCTCGCCGGCGCGAGCTTGCGGATGCCCTTCACCAGCGTGCGCGGCCCGGGGACGTACAGGCAGGCAAGGTGCTCCCACACCGCGTCGAGGTCGACCTCGGCGTTGGGCGTCGCCAGGGCTTTCGGCTCCGAGGCGAAGTAGAGCGCGCCGTCCGCTTCGCGCAGGTAGAGCGGCTTCTCGCCGAAGCGGTCGCGCGCCAGCAGCAGCCGCTCCTTGCGGCCGTCCCAGAGGGCGAAAGCGAAGCCGCCGCGCAGGTGCTTGATCGCGTCCTTGTCCCAGTACTGATAGGCCTTGAGCAGGACTTCCGCGTCGGACGGGCCGGTAAAAGCGTAGCCGCGCTTCGCCAGCATCGCCCGCAGCTCATCGCGGTTGGCGATGGCGCCGTCGAGCACGACGGCGGTGCCGGTGTGCGCGTCGTAGAAGTTCGCGCCCATCACTACCTGGCACTTGGCGCGCCGGTCGACGAAGCCGGAGAGCTCGGTCGTGCCAGCGCGGTGCGCCAGGCGCTCGAGCATCGGCGTCAACTGCGCTTCGTCCTTCGCGACGCTGCTGACCCAACCGGCTATGGCGCCCATGTCATCTCCCGGGGCTTGGACAACGAGGAATAGAGGATCGAGAAGTCGGCCGCGACGCGCTCGATGGAATAGGCGCCGGCGATGCGCTTGCGGCAGGCGGCGCTCATGCGCGCCAGAGCGGCGCGATCGCGCGCCAGCGCCTCGATCGCCTGCGCGATTGCGTCGGCGTCCCGCACCGGCACGAAGGCGCCGTGCACGCCCTCCTGCACCACGTCGGGAATGCCGCCGACGCGCGTTACGACCGGCACCACGCCGGCCGCCATCGCCTCGAGCAGCGCGTACGGCAGGCCTTCGCTGTAGCTCGCTAGGCAGAGCACGTCCGCCTGGCTGAGCAGCAGCGCCTTGTCCTCGCCCATGGTCGGCCCGGCGAAGCGCACTTCGCGCTCGAGGCTGAAGTCGCGCACCTGCGCGCGCAGGCGCGCTTCCTCGGGGCCGCTGCCGGCGATCACCAGGTGGACGGCGACGCCGTTGCTTCGCGCCAGCGCCAGCGCCTCGATCGTCTCGGTGAGGCCCTTGCCGGACGCGAGGCGGCCGATATACGCGAGCCGCAGCGGCTCGCCCGCCGCCGGCACGCTGCGGTTGTACTTGAGGTATGGCTTGCAATCGATGCCGTTCGGCAGCAGGGCAATGTGCTGGCCCGGCGCGAGACGGCGCCAGGCCTCCTGCTCGCACTGCGAGAGCACGACGACGGCATCCGGCCAGCGCAGCGCCGCGCGGAGTTGGACGACGAAACGATTCAGGAAAACGAAGCGATCGAGCGCCCCGCCGTGGACCTGGAGGACGACGCGCGCGCCGCACGCCTTTGCCACCAGCAGATAGACGAGGTCACGCCACCAGGCCTTGGCGTTGAGCGAGGTATTCAGGTGCACCACCGCGGCGCCGCGGCGCAGGACCGCGGCGGCGAGCGCGAAGGGGCTGAGGACGAGGCGCAGCAGGCGCGAAGCCGGGCCCTCGCCGCGGCCCTCGCTGCCGACCTGGAAATGCTCGAGGCTGAACTCGCCCGCGAGGCGCGAGCCGAACAGCGCGTTGACGTGCGTCGTCACGCCGCTGATCGCGTCGCGGCTCGGCCCGAGGAGCAGCACGGCCGGGCGCTTCACGCGGCCTTTTTCAGCTCGGGCTGGGTGCGCGGCGCGGGGACCGAGGTCGCGCTGACGCCGGCACTGGCATACAGCGCTTCGATGCGCGGCACGGCGCGCTCGGGGGAATAGCGCAGCCGCACCGACTGGCGGCCGGCGGTGCCGATGCGCTCGGCGAGCGCGCGGTCGGCGAGCACCCGGCCGAGAATGCGCTCGAGGGTCTGCGTGTCGCCGGGTGCGACCAGGAAGCCGGTCACGCCGTCGACCACTGCCTCCTGGACGCCGCCGACCGGCGAGGCGATCGCCGGCACGCCGGCGCTCATCGCCTCGAGCAGGCTCATCGGCAGCGCCTCGTCGTACGAGGGCAGCGCGAACACCGCCGCGTTCTCGAACAGCGCGCGCTTGCCCGAAGGCCCGACCCAGCCGGTGAACTTCACCGCGTCGGCGATGCCGAGGCGCTCGGCGTGGCGCGCGACCGCGATGCGCTCGCCGTCGCCGGCACAGACCAGCCGCGCGTCGGGAAAGGTCGCGCGCAGGCCGGCGAGCGCCTGCAGGAGGTCGAAGATGCCCTTCGACTGCTGCAGCTTGCCGAGGAAGAGAATCATGTTGCGCTGCGCCGGCGTCGACGCCGCCTGGATCGCCTCGACCGGGTTCGGCACGCTGACGGCGTTGGCGTTGCGGCAGATGCTGCGCACCCAGGAGCGGCGCGAATCGGTGGCGACGAGCACGGCCGCGGCACCCTGGAGGACATAGCGAATCACCGCGCGCGCCGCCGTATCGCAGCGGTCATAGAAGCGCTCGAAGCCCGCGCCGTGAAGCTGCAGCAGCAGCGGCCGGCCGGCGGCGATCGTCGCCAGCATGTACGGCAGGTCGCGCCAGAAGTTGCCGCGCCCGGCGGTATGCAGATGCACCGCGACGCGCCGCTCGCGGGCGAGCAGCTCGCCGAAGCGCCGCAGGCCCTGGAAGGCGAGCGAGAGGCGCTGCGAGCGGGTGCCGTCGCGGTGGGTGGCGATGTACTCGATCGGCCAGCGGCGGAAAAGACCGTGGGCACGGTAGGCTTCGACGACCGCGGCGATGCTGCCGCGCGTTTCCGGCGCGGCGCCGAGCATGAGCAGGCTGGTGCTATAGGGGGATGTCATCCGGACGATTATGTTGGCGGCGGATGATTACGCCGTTAAGCGCGCCTAGGTGAAACGGCGCCGTCGCGCAAAGGCGTCAACCACCGTCAGCTCGCCGGCACGATTGACAGTATGGATTCCGAGCAGGCCGCTTTCCGGGGTCGGCAGCACGCGCTCGACCTGCCGCTCGGCGTATTCGTGCGGGGTCAGGCGCAGCACGCGGTTCATCGAGATGCCGGCGCCATAGCGCGGCACGCAGATCTGAGCCGGGCGCAGCAGCGCGCCGTTGCGCCAGACGAGCTGGCCGGCCGGGCGCGCGCAGCGCGCGTCGGACTTCACCGGGTTCCTGGGGTGCGGCTTCCATTCGCCGAGCAGGCGGTCGGCATGGAAAAGGTGCAGCTCGTCGTCGAACATGCGGCTGCCGCCGGCGGCGGCGTTGGCGAACATCCACCAGCGGTCGGCGCCGCGGTGGAAGGTGGCGTCGACCAGGCGCACGCCGTCGAGCAGCACGCGCTCGAGGCGCCAGCGCAGCGGGAAATCGATGCAGCGGTACGCCTCGACGGTGCGGTTGCGCCCGCTCTCCGGGATCATCCAGAGCTCGCCGTCCTGCTCGACGAGGAAGGGGTACGAGAGGTGATAGTCGCGCTCCAGGACCTTGACCGGCGGCGTCGCGCCGCCGTCGCGCGTCACCTCGATCATCGAGATGTGCGCCTTGCCGGCGGCGAACGGCAGGTCCTCGAAGAAGATGAAGTGGCGGCCGTTCTTCTCCAGCACGAACGGGTCGGCCCAGTAGCGATCCTTGGGCGGCATCAGCCGCGTGAAACCTTGCAGGTCGCCGGAAATTATTTTTTTCTTAAAGGAAAAAGCGAGAAACCACTGATCGACCGAGAGCGCCTTCTCGACCCCGCGCGCCAGCATGCGGGTGCCGATGCGGGCGATGTCGCCGCCGCTCAGGACCGCGCCGGCACCGGGGGCTTGCGGCTCCACCGGCCGGCACTGCTCGAGCCAGCCCTGGCCGTTGCGGTGCAGCTCGCGCAGCGCGCGCCAGGCGAACTCGGCGCTCTTCCTCAGCACGCCGTCGCGGTTGCGCGCCACCGACAGCGGGTAGGTGCGCGACCAGGACTGGTAGGCGAGCCGCGGCCGGGCGCCGGCGCGCAGGCGCACGTGCAGGCCGGAGCCCGTGACCGGCATTCCTTCGGCGACCTCGCGCACGCCGTCGAGCGCGAAGCGCCAGACGCCGTGGCGGGCGATGCCGTCGAGCTGGGTATCGTCGAAATCGCCGAGCGCGAAGGCGACATCGAGGTCGAGGCCTTCCAGCTCCAGCGGGTAGTTCTTGAAGCAGCCGAGCGGGAAAGCGCTCGCGAGGTCCAGCCCGTCGCTGGGATCGGCGCCGAACACCGAGCGGTCGAGCCGCTCGTAGAGCTGCCAGGCGAGCGGCGTCGACGCCGGCGCGCCCTGCGCCGCGGCGACGACGACGATCTCGGAGAACTCCGACGCGGCGATGCGCAGGAAAGCGTCGACCAGCCAGCGCGGCTGGACGCGCCGGTCGGCGAACACGCCGACGCGCAGCTTGCGTGCCTGCGGGGCCGGCGTCGCCTGGGCCGCGGATCTCGCGGAGGTGATTACAGCCGCCAAACGCGCATCCCGTGCTGGCGCAGCGCCTCGGCATCGAGCACCGACTTGATGTCGATGACCACGCCCTGGCGCACCACCTTCTTCAGCAGGTCTTCCTGCGCCAGCTCGCGGTAGGAGCGATGGGCGACGGCGAGGATCAGCGCGTCGGCCGCCGGCAGGTCCTGCCACGCCTCGAGGCGCACGCCGTACTCGTGCATCGCCTCTTCGGCGCTCGCCGCCGGATCGTGGATGTGGATCTCGACGCCGAATTCCTTCAGCTCGTTCACCACGTCCATCACCTTGGAGTTGCGCAGGTCGGGCACGTCCTCCTTGAACGTCAGGCCGAGGATGTTGATGCGCGCGCCCTTGATGTTGCGTCCGGCGTGGATCAGCTGCTGGATGGTCTTGCGCGCGATGTGCGCGCCCATGCCGTCGTTGATGCGCCGCCCGGCGAGGATCACCTCGGGGTGGTAGCCGGCGAGCTCCGCCTTGTGCGTCAGGTAGTAGGGATCGACGCCGATGCAGTGGCCGCCGACCAGGCCGGGGCGGAAGTTGAGGAAGTTCCACTTCGTGCCGGCGGCCTTCAGCACCTCGTTGGTGTCGAGGCCGAGCTTCTCGAAGATGATCGACAGCTCGTTGACGAAGGCGATGTTGAGGTCGCGCTGCGTGTTCTCGATCACCTTCGCCGCCTCGGCCACCCTGATCGACGGCGCGCGGTAGACGCCCGCCTGCACCACCGAGGCGTAGAGCGCGGCGACCTTCTCCAGCGTCGCCTCGTCGTCGCCCGAGACCACCTTCAGGATCTTCGAGAAGCAGCGCTCCTTGTCGCCGGGATTGATGCGCTCGGGCGAGTAGCCGACGTGGAAGTCCTGCTTCCAGCGCATGCCGGAATGCTTCTCCAGGATCGGCACGCAGATTTCCTCGGTCGCGCCGGGGTAGACGGTCGATTCGTAGATCACGATCGCGCCGGGCTTCAGGTAGCGCCCGACGGTCTCGCTCGCCGACTCGAGCGGGCTGAAATCGGGCTGGCGCGCGGCGTTGATCGGCGTCGGCACGGCGATGATGACGTAGTCGGCCTGCTCGATGTCCGCCGGGTAGGCGGTCGGGCGCAGCTGCTTCGCCGCCATCAGGTCGGCGGTGGCGACCTCGCCGGTCGCGTCGACGAGATGGCGCAGGTTCTCGATGCGCTTCTTCGACAGGTCGTAGCCGATGGTCGGCCGGCGCTTGCCGAACTCGACCGCCACGGGCAGGCCGACATAGCCGAGCCCGACCACTGCGACCGTCGGCAGCGCCGCCTCGACGGCGACTTTTTCTTCGACCCTTTCCAGCACCTCAGGCATGCGCCACCTTCTTCTCTTCTTCCTTGAGCAGGTTCGCGGCGTACCAGTCGATGGTGCGCTGCAGGCCTTCCGTGATGCGCAGCTCCGGCTGGTAGCCGAGCAGCCGCGCCGCCTTGCCGATGTCGGCGCGCGAATACTTGAGGTCGCCCTTGCGCGGCTCGCGGAACAGGGGCTTCAGGTTGCGCAGCTGCGGCAGGCGCTGCGCGACCAGGTCGCGGATCTTGTCGAACAGCTCGGCGAGCGTGGTCTCGTCGCCGTGGCCGATGTTGTAGGCCTGGTTCTGCGCCGCCTCGCCCTCGACCGTCGCGGCGAGCAGGTTCGCCTGCACGACGTTGTCGATGAAGGCGAAGTCGCGCGCCGCGGTGCCGTCGCCGTTGATGTACGCCGGCTGGCCGGTCAGCATCGCGCCGATCCACGCCGGGATCACCGACGGATAGGCGCCGAAGGGATCCTGGCGCGGGCCGAAGACGTTGAAGTAGCGCATGCCGATGGCGTTGAAGCCGTAGCAGACCTGGAACACGCCGGCGAGCAGCTCGTTGACGTGCTTGGTCAGGCCGTAGGGCGACATGGCGCGGCCGATCGTCTGCTCGACCTTCGGCAGGTCGGGGTGATCGCCGTAGACGGCGCTCGAGCTGGCGTAGACGAAGCGCTGGATGCCCTCGTCGCGCGCGGCGACCAGCATGTTGAGGAAACCGTTGATGTTACTGTCGGCCGAGGCGACCGGATCGTCGATCGAGCGCGGCACGCTGCCGAGCGCCGCCTGGTGCAGCACCACCTGGGCGCCGGCGCAGGCCTCGCGGCAGGTGGCGAGCGAGCGGATGTCGCCCTCGATGAAGCGGAAGCGCTTCCAGCGCGCTTCGCCGACCGCGGCGCGGATATGCGCGAGGTTCTCGCGCTTGCCGGTGGAGAAGTTGTCGAGCCCGACCACGTTCTGGTCGAGCTTGAGCAGGGTCTCGGCGAGGTGTCCGGCGATGAAGCCGGCGGTGCCGGTCACCAGCCAGGTGCGGCTGGTGCTTCTAATGCGCTGTTGCGCTTCTGCGTAGGCTTTCACGTTTGCTCCTGATAGATGCGAGTTCGTTCAGACTGCTTTCGTAGCGCTCGACCATCGCGCGCTCCGAGAAGCGCGTCTCCACCGTCTGGCGCGCATTGCGCCCCATCGGCCATCGCGCCGCGGGGTCGGCGAGCACGCCGAGACAGTCGACCAGAGTACCGGTGTCACCTCGCGGGAAGAGGAAGCCGTCGTGGCCCGGCCGGATCATCTCCGCCGCTCCTCCTACGTTGGCGTGCACCACGGGCAGGCCGAGCGCCATCGCCTCGATGGCGGCGAGCGAGAAGGCCTCGGTATGGCTGGTGAGGGCGAGGACATCGCAGGCGGCGAGGAAGGGGCGCACGTCCTGCACCAGGCCGGTGATCGAGACGGCGTCGGCGAGGCCGGCGCGCCGCGCCGCCGCCTCGATGGCGGGCCGCATCTCGCCGTCGCCGATCATCAGCGCCCGGGCCGGGATCCCGCGCCGGCGCAGCATGGCCACCGCCTCGACGAGCTGCACCGGATTTTTCTCCGGCCGCAGCACGGCCGACAGGCCGATGACGAAGTCTTTCTCCCCTATTCCCAGGATTCCCCGCATCGGGGTCGAAGGCGCGGCTTGCCAGTGCTCGAGATCCACCCCGTTGTAGATCACCTCGTTCGAGCGCGAGAACAGCGCCCGCCGCCGCCAGTGGCTCATCTGCCGCTCGCAGACGAACATCGCCCGCTCGGCGGCCCAGAAGAACGGCCGGTAGGCGAGCATCTGTAGCGTTTCCTTGACGCTGCGGGTGTAGGTCGAATGCAGCGCGACCGCCAGGGGCGCGGTCGGGCGCGCCAGCGACGCGTACATGAGCGCGTACGGATTTGTTGCGAGCACGGCGCTTGGCCTTGTCCTCGTAATGAGCCTGCGAAGCGACCGGAGGGCTGCAGGATCGAAGTAGCTGCGCGCATGCAGGCAGGTCGCAGGGATTTGCAGCCGCGGCAGCTGGCTCGGATCGTTCTTGACGTAGGCGAAGTGCACGTCGTGGCCGCGCTCCGAGAGGCGGTTGGCGAGCGTGATGGCGTGGCGCTCGGCGCCGCCGTGGACCAAGGAGCCGGTGACGAAGAACAGCCTCACTTCGTGCTCCGTCGCAGGATGAAGAGCGCGTAGACCACCGCCAGCACCACCGCGCCGGCGGCGAGCCGGGCGAGCGGCGGCGCGTGCATGAAGAAGGCGCGCGTCACGCCCCACGCCAGCGCGGAGCCCATGGCGGCGATGAGCGCCGTGCGCGCGAGGCCGCGCCAGTCCTGCAGGCGGCGCAACGGGATGCCCGCCTGTACGGCGATGCGCCGCAGGGTGAGCGCGCGGTCGAGCGCGAGCGCGAGGATGCTGCCGACGGCGGCTCCCCACAGCCCCACATAGAGCGCGCCGACGAGGCTGGCCGTGACCGACAGCGCGAGCGCCACCGCATTGACGCCGATGGCATAGGGCCCCTGGCGCAGGAGCAGGAGCAGGCTGCCGACCTCGACCGCGAGCATGGTCATGCCCAGGGCGTAGACGCGCATGACCGGCGCCGCGTCGACGTACGAAACGGTGTAGACGACGGTGACGATGTCCTCGGCGTAGACGAAGACGAAGCCGAGCAGCGGGTAGAGAAGCCCGGCGACGAGGACGTTGGCGCGCGCGTTCATGTCCATCATGCCGGCGTTCTCGCCCGCGGCGTGCATGCGGCTCATGCTCGGCAGGAAGGCTTCCAGCACCGAGTTGCGGAACAGATTGACGATCTGGCCGAGGATGGCGGCGATCGAGAAGGCGGCGAAGCTGTGCAGGCTGAACAGGGTCGCCGCGACCCACTGGTCGGACTGGCCGCGCAGCCCATAGAGGGCGGCGGAGAAACCGAACGGCGCGCTGTGGCGGAACTGGTTGGCGAAGGCCGTGCGCTCGAACCACGGCCGGCCGAGGCCGTGGTGGCGGCGCATATAGACGAAGAGCAGCCCGAGCTTGAGCGTCGCCGCGGCCACCAGCAGCCAGAGAATGACGCGCATGTCGCCGGTGAGCCAGGCGCCGGCGGCGAGCAGCACGACGCGCACCAGCGACACCGTGATGGTCGCCCACGCCTGCCAGCCGATGCGCTCGTCGATCGTCGGCAGGTACTCGAGCAGCAGCGCGGCGAACCACACGGTCACGAAGACCGGCACCAGGGCGCCGTACTTGGTCAGCTCGCGCGCCGCTTCCGGCAGCAGCGGGTTGAGGGAGCTGACGGCGAGCCCGCAAAGCAGGCCCACGCCGGCGAGGTAGAACCAGGCATGGTGGATATAGAGGCGCTTCCTCTCCGGGTCGGAGCGCGGCAGGAAGAAATACAGGCTGCCCGCCATGTTGAGCGTGGCGACGCCGATCAGCGTGCCGACGATCAGCCACAGCAGGCGGTACTCGCCGAAGGTCGCCGCGTCCAGGCAGCGCACCAGCACCACCGGCAGCAGGAACTGCATCGCCTGGTCGAAGGCCTTGATCATGCCCAGAGAAAGGGCCCGGCGCTTCAGACCCTGCAAAGTGATCGTGGCGCTCATGCCGCCACCTTCTCAATGAGCTGGCGATACTGGCGCACGACCTGTTCGGCGGAATGCGTATCGCGGAAATACTCGCTGGCGCGCGACGAGGCATCGGCCCACTCGCCCTGGTTCTCGAACAGCATCTCGATCTGCCTCACCGCCTCGTCGATCTCGCTGAAGATGCGGTTGACCGGCACGCCGACGTCGACGGTGCAGACGATTGGCACGCCGCGCGCCCACGCCTGGAGAAACACGTTCGGCATGCCCTCGTACACCGAGGTGCTGACGAGCACGCGAGCGCGGTCGAACCAGGGCTCGACCTCGGCCAGCGGCAGGAAGCCGGTGAACTCCACGTTCGGCAGCTTCGCCGCCTGGTCGCGGATCGACTCGTAGTAGCCGGCCTGGAAGCGCTCGCCCTTCGCGGCCGGGCCGCCGATCATGACGAAGCGCCGCTGCGGCAGGCGCCGCGCCATCTCGAGCAGCATCTCGGGGCGCTTCTGGTCGTGGATCGTGCCGACCCAGAGGACCCGGTCGCCTTTGCCGGGAAGAGAATTCTTCGGCAGCTCGTAGCAGCTCTGGATGAGGACGGCGTCACGGCCGTGGTGCTTGCGGCAGGTCTCCACCTGCGCCTTGTTCTGCGCCACGATCGCGTCGACGGTCGCGAGGCCGCGGCGGTAGATCCAGCGGTCGCGGGCGAACTTGATCTGCTCGTCGCCGCGCACGAAGTCGCGGTCGGAGGCGCCGGCGTAGATCGAGCCCTTGCCATACCAGCGGCAGAAAGCCGAGACGATGCCGGTCCACACCGCGCTCGAGCGCTGGTAGTAGACGTCGGCGTCGGCCTGGCGCATGGCGCGCCAGATTCCCGTCAGGCGCGGATGGGCGAACCGCAGGACCGGCAGGCCTTCATCGGGGCGGAACGCCTTGTAGACCGTAGTGCCGTCGACCTGGACCGGGCTCGGCTGGCCGTAATCGCAGCAGACCATCGACACGCGGTAGCCGGCGCGCACCAGCAGGCGCGCGAGGATCGCCTGCTGCACCTCGGCGCCGCCGACAACCTTGAGCGCAGGGTCGCGCGACAGCACCGGCCAGGCGTATGGCGCGACAAAGCAGACGTGCATTTTCTAGAGCTTGGGCTGCGCCGCGCCCGTAGCGGTCTTTTCCGGCGTCCTGGCACGCACCCCGTACATCATGCCGATCGCGATCCACAGGAAGGCGAACTCGGCCGTCGGCCGCAAGCTGCTGCCGGCGAAGCCGGTGAGCAGGAAGCACAGCAGGCCGGCGGTGGCGCCCTGGAAGAAGCCGCGCATCGCCGGGCTCAGGTAGGCGTTGCTGCCCAGGCTGCGGAAGCCGCGCCAGACGTGCACGAAGTAGCCGAGCAACAGGCCGAGGCCGAGCACACCCATGTCGAGCAGCGCCTGCAGATAGGCATTGTGCGGATGGCCGACCAGCAGGATGGTGCCGGCCCAGGCGGCGTCGGACCACATGATCGAATCGAGGCCGTTGCCCCACAGCGGGCTGCGCCAGAGCTCGGGCAGCAGCGGCAGCCAGATGTCGTCGACGCGCCCGGCGCTGACGGTGTTCATGCTGCCGCCGTCGTCGAAGCCGAGCATCATGCGGCCGACCACCGCGCCGGGCAGCAGCAGGGCGCCGACGGTGAGCGCCAGCACCGCGAGCGCCGCCGTGCGGGCGTTGAATTTCCACAGCAGGAACAGGCCGTTGATCATCGCGAAGCCGATGAAGGCGCCGCGCGAGAACGTGAGCAGCAGGGCGATGGTGAGCACGCCCATGGTCACCAGCAGCACCGTCTTGAGCGCGCGATCCTTGGTCTCGCCCCAGGTGAAGAGCAGGAGCGCGTAGGCGACCGCGTAGAGCCGGCCGAGGTCGTTGGCGTGCATGCCGAGCGAGGAGAAGAAGGCGCGCCCGCCGGTGCTGGCGAGCTCGCCCAGGCGCACGCCCGAATCGAGCACGAAGCCGATGGCGGTCAGGCTCATCAGCCAGACGGCGATGACGATCGGCGCGAGGAAGCGCTCGGGCTTCTTCGACTGCGCCACCGCCGCGCCGACCAGCAGCGCGGCGACGACGATGACCAGCGGCTTGAGCATCATGTCGCGCAGGTAGCCGGTACCGTCGCTGAAGTGCAGCAGCTCGTTCTCCCAGAAGTAGGAGACGATGTCGTCGACGTGGCGCGAGCCGATCAGGCCGGCGACGACGATCGGCGCCACGTAGAGCAGCAAGAGCGGCTTCGGCGCCAGCATGCCGAGGCGCTGGCCGCGGAACAGGAACGAAACCAGGGTGAAGGCGACCAGCACGTTGATCGGGTTCAGGCCGGTGAAGCCGAACATGCTGTGCGGGAAGAAGGAGACGGCGCCGATCGGCAGCATCACCATCAGGAACAGCGCGCCGGCGCGAAAGTCGACCAGCGCGGCGAGACAGGCGACGGCCGCGACGGCGGCGATCATCGCCTCGGCTTCGCCGACGGCGATGCCGATGCCGGCGAGGGCGCCGAACAGCAGCAGGACGGCGACCGCGGCGCCCGGGCCGGGGCCGCGCTCGGCGTAACGCAGGGTCGAGGCAGTCATCTCAGCGTCCTCCGGGTGCGACGGTCTTGATCAACAGCATTTCACCCATCCCGTGATCGGTGAGGCCGGCCGCCGGCCGCGACAGCATCGCGCTCGCCGCCACCACCAGGATGGCGAGGGCGAGCACGAACTTGCGGTCGGGCGGCCGCTTCAACTTCTTAGTACGAGTTCATCAGCGTGCCGACGATGCGCGCGCTGGCGTCGGAGATCTCGCGCACGGCGCGCTCGGTATCGGCGACGCGCGTGTGGTCCTGGCGCGAGATGAGCAGCGCGTCACCGGCGCGGTAGGCGACGCACTGCGCGTCGCTGTACTCGGTGGCCGGCGGCGTGTCGATCAGCACGATGTCGTACTCCGATTGCGCCTTGGCGAGCAGCGCGCCGAACGACGCGCGCGACAGGAGCTCGAGCGGGTTGGGCGGCAGCGGCCCGGCCGGCAGCACGGACAGCCCGGCGAGGCCGGTGACCGGCGCGGCGGCCGAAAGGTCGGCGCGCCCGGAGAGCGCGCTCGAGAGGCCGAAGCGGTCGGGCACGTTGAAGATGCTCTGCTGGCGCGGCGCGCGGAAGTCGGCGTCGATCAGCAGCGTCCTTTGCCCCAGCTGGGAGAAAGAGACGGCCAGGTTGGCGGCGATGAAGCTGCGGCCCTCGCGCGCGCCGGGGCTGGTGATCGCCAGCGTGCGGCGGCCGGCGCCCGGATTGAACCAGCGGATCAGCAGCTGGGTGCGCACCGTGCGCAGCTCCTCCACCACCGGGTGGAACGGATCCCAGGCGGCGATCAGCTCCTTGCTGACGCCTTCCGGGCCCGAGACCAGGTAGGGGAACTCGTACTGCTTGGAGAGCGCCTGGCGCAGGTCGTTGTCGGTGATCAGGTTCAACTCGATCGCCGCCTCGCCGAAGCGCCAGCCGAGCTCGCGCTGGCGCTTGAGCACCTGCTCGGCGTCGGAGGCGGTCAGCTTGCCCTCGTCCATCAGGATGGCGCCGATGTGGCGCCCGCCGCGGGCCGGATTGTCGATCTGCAGAACGTTGTCGGTCGGTTTGGCTAGCATGGTCGTGTCTCTCGCTTACCAGGGGTGCGGGAGCGCGCGGGCAGCGCGCGCGCCGGGAAGGGACGGAGCCGGCAGCAGCCTGCCGCCCGCCGGCTGCCAGCGGGAAAGCTTGCCGAGCGTCGGCAGCGCGAGGCGCGACTCGAGGTCGCTTCTCGAGCGCACGCGGCGATCGATCATTTCGAGCAGGTAGACGACGCCGGCGGCGAGCAGCCCGCCAAGACCGATCGCCAGGGCGATGATCAGCCCGACCTTCGGCTGCGCCGGCTTGAGCGGCTCGACCGCAGGGGTGAGGATGGCGAGGTTCGTCTGCTTGGCGCGGCTCTCCAGCTTCATCTGCTGGAAGCGCGCAACCGCGCCGTCATAGGCGCGCTGCGCGTTGTCGACGTCGCGGGTGAGGACCGCCAGCTCGACGCGCGTGTCCTTCATCTTCATGATGCGATCCTGCTGCGCGTCGTAGGCGGCCTTCAGCTCGGTTTCGCGCTTCTTCGCCTGCTCGGCGGTGCTGCCAAGGCTGGCGACGACCTTCTTGGTCTCGGCGGCGAGCCGCTCGCGCAGGCCCTGCACCTCGGCGGCGGTGCGCTGGTACACGGGATGGTTGGTGCCCATGACCTGCGACTGCTCCTCGAGCCGGCCTTCGGCGGCCTGCAGCGCCGTCTTGACGGTGGTGATGTAGCCGTTCGATAGGATCTCCGGGAACGCGTCGGCGGAGACGCCGCTCGCGATCATCTCGGTCACCTGCTTGTGGCGCGTCTGCGCCTCGATGCCGGCGTTGCGCAGGCCGTTCAGCTGGGTCGAGATCTCGGTCAGGCGCGCGTACTCGATGTCCATGCGCTCGTCGACGCCGAGGATGCCCTTCTCCTTCTGGAAGCCGGTCAGCTTCGACTGCGACTGCATGACCTGGGTGCGCATGCCCTTCATCTGGTCCTCGAACCAGTCGGCGGCCTCGCGCGAAGGCTCGGTGCGGAGCTCCAGCGCCGTCTCGAGGTAGGCCTTGGCGAAGCCGTTGGCGAGTGTCGCCGCCTTCTGCGCGTCGTCCGAGGCGTACTTGATGATCAGCACGTTGCTCGCGCCGGTGTCGACCTTGAGCTTCTCGAGCAGGTTGGCGGCGATCCAGTCCTCGATGGTGCCGGTGCCGCCGGTGTCCTTCTCGAACGCCTCGCGCATGCCCGGCTGCTGGGCGAGCTTGAGGTTGCGGGCGACGCGGGTCGCGACCTTGCCGCTCTGGACCAGGTCCATCTGCGTGAAGATCCAGCCGGCGCGGCCGCGCGGCGAATCGCGTCCGGGGTTGGTGGTCTGCTCGTCGCGGGCGTCGAGCAGCACGGTCGCCGTCGCGTCGTAGCGCTTGGGCAGCACGAGCGCGACCGTCACCGCGGTGACGATGATCGCGGCAAACACGAGCAGGAACACCTTGCGGCGGGCCTGCAATGCCAGGAGATATTGTTGAAAGTCCATGGGCGCCTTCCTAGAAGAGTGCTTCTCTGACAAAGATCACGTCGTCCGCTTTCACGGTGTCCTGCAGCTTCGCGTCGGTCTCGACCACCTGGCCGTCGGGGCCGGGGCGGCGCATCTTGAGGCGCCGCTCGCTGCCGCGCGGGGTGATGCCGCCGGAGAGGCTGATCGCCTGCATCACGGTCAGGCCGGGCTGCACCGGGTACGCGCCGGCGCGGGTCACTTCGCCGTAGATGTAGAAGGTCGGGCCGCGGTCGACGTAGAGCGTGTCGCCCGACTGCAGCTCGAAGTCCTTGGCGAGGGAGCTCACCTTCTGCGACTCGCCGTTGCGGATCACGGTCACGTTCTCGTTGCCGCCGGCGGCGATGCCGCCCGCCGCCGCGATCACGTCGGAGATGCCGGGCTTGGCCTCCTCGAGGACGTAGCGTCCGGGGCGGGCCACCATGCCGAGCACCGAGACCTGGCGACTGCGCACCGCGGTGAGCGCCACGGTGACCTGCGGCGTCCTCAGGTACTTGCCGTTCTTGTACGCATCGGCGATGCGGTTGCCCGCCTCCGAGGTCGTCGTGCCGCCGACCTTCACCTCGCCGACGAGCGGCAGGCTGATCGTGCCGCGGTCGGAGACGCGTCCCTCGGTGGTGAGATCGGGTTGCTGGAAGACGGTGACGCGGACGCCGTCGCCGGCGCCCAGCTTGTCCGCCGCCTGCTGCGCCTGCTGTGCATTCAGGGGCAGCGCCGTTGCCAATAGTGCCAGTGTGATCAGGATTCGTTTCATAGGACCTCGCTCAGTTGCTCCTCTTGAATTCGCCTGCATATTCGATGGATGCGACCTCTCGCAGCCGGCGCACTTCCGCCGCCGCCAGCTCCAGCCGCTTGCGTCCAGCGAGAAATTGCTCGATCAGCGGCATCGCCTGCGCCTCGCTGAGCGGCGCATCTTCGGCGTGCACCAGCTGCACGACGGAGAAAGCTCCTTCGGCGCCCGCCGGAACCGGCAGCGCGAACACGGCGATCTCGCCGTCCTTCATGCGCGCCAGCTGCGTCAGGTGCCCGAGCGGCACCTGCTCGGAGGGCAGCGTCGCCGACGAGGCGCTGAAGCGCGCGTCGCGGATGCGCAGCCAGCCGGCGAGCTCGTCGAGGTCGCGCGCCCGCGCCGCCTCGGCGCGCACCACGTCGACCAGCGCCGCGGGCGCCGCCACCGACAGCTCGCGCATGCGGTAGATGCGCCGCTCGGCGAACAGCGCCGGGTTGTCGGCATAGAAGCCGTGCACTTCCTCGCGCGAGACGGTCCTGCCGCTCGCGACCTTGTCGAGCCAGGCCTCGGCGAGGAGCTGGCGGCGCGAAGCGTCGATCGACTCGCGCACCGCGGGGTCGCGGTCCAGGCCGGCCTGCATCGCCTGCTGCACCAGCAGCTCGCGCTCGATCACCTTCTCCAGCGCCTGCCCGCTATTCGCCGTGCCGGCGGCGCGAAGCTGGCGCACCGAGATCTCGGCGCCGTTCACCTTGGCGGCGAGCTGCGCGCTGCCGCGCTCGGCGGCGGCGCGCTCGCAGCCGGCGGGAAGCGCCGCGGCGAGGCAGAGCACGAGGAATTTGGTCGTTGTTTTCAAAGGTAGGAAAGCCTGCGATGCGCTACCCAGCCGGCGAGCGCCAGGCCGGCGAGCGCGAGCAGCCAGCGCTCGGGCGCCGGGAACTGGCGCACGCTGAAAGACGGCTCGATCGCGGCCGCGTCGGCCACGGCGGCGACCCGCATGGGTGCCTCGGCGGTCGCCTGCGCCTGCGGCAGCCCGACGGGGGCACGGCCGACGGTGAGCCGGTAGACGTCGGTGAAGGAATAAAGCGCCGGCGGCACGGCGGCCGGCGAGGCGATCACCGGCGCCGGCAACAGCTCGGCGGCCGAAGCGGCGAAGGCCATGACCAGCAGGGGAAGGGCGAGGAATTTCATCAGGGCTGATCCTAGGGGGGGCGTGTTACGAGGCTCAGGCCCCGTGGTTCGCAGGTAAGGTGCCGGATGGACTAGTGGCGAAAAAATGGCGACCTCGGTCGCCATTTTTTCAACTACAGAAATCCGGTTCTACGGGTTGAGGATGCGCAGCTCGAGCGATTTGCCGATCGCCTGCGTGCGATTCACCACATTCAGCTTGCGCAGGATCTTCTGCACGTGGTTCTTCACCGTCAGCGGGCTGATCTTCAGGATCGCGCCGATCTCGAAGTTCGACTTGCCGAGGTAGATCCACTTGAGGATGTCGAGCTCGCGCACCGTCAGGATGTTGCCGCCCTGGGCGCGCTCGCCGCCCGACTCGGCGCGGCGCTGCAGCTGCGTGCGCACCCAGGCGGCGTGCAGCGAAGGCGCGAGCAGCTGCGCGAGGTAGGCCTGGCGCGGGCCGAGCGAGGCGGCGCGGCAGGCAAACACGAACAGGCTGATCGCCCGGCCGTCGGCGTCGTGCACCCCGTGCACCAGGAGCTGGCTCGCGCCGAGGCGGTCGAGCTCACGGGTAAAGGCGCCGTTGCCCAGCGGATTGGACGGCGAGCAATCGAAGATCACGGGCTGATAGCGCCGGTCCTCCCAGGCCTTGAGCAGCGTCGGCGCCACCGCGGCGTCGCGCAGGAAGAGATCGCTGAAGGTGGAAGGGTCGGGCGTGGTCATCGAGAAGCCGTCGGCGCGGAACGCCGGCGGCTTGCCGTGGCAGAGCGCGCAGATCAGGAGCTCGTGACGGATCAGGCTTTGCAGCAGCCCCTGCGTCCAGCTGAAGAAGTGCGCCCGCGCATGCACGCGCAGCGAGGCGTCGAGGTTGAGCACGATCGACTCGATCTGCAGGAAGTCGGTCGCGGCGGAGTGTGCAGCCACCTTCGAATCGGTGGCTGGGCTCGGCGCGATCGTCATCTGCGGCGGAACGATCTCGTGCGCGGTTTCGGCTGAAGTCAGTGGCATGGGAACCCAATCGTTGGCATAGCGGGCGACTATAGTCCGTTCATCCACGCATCCGTTCGGCGTGCCCGTACCGAAAACGCTAGTCCGATGAGGCTAGTGGAGGGGATGTCTCGCAACATCACAGTTGAACTCGGCTGGCCTAACCTGCCAGAGCCTTGCAAGCAACACGCGAAAATCCGGGCCGGACGCCTTCTCCCCTGCTGCGCAGCCAGCCCGGACCGGGAAGGCTGGTGCGCGCGGCGATCGAGCCGCTGGTAGCGACCGGCACGCTCGCCGCGGCGGTCGCCGCCTTCGGCGGCAGCTTCGACGGCGCCTGCCTGATCCTTGCCCTGCTCGTCTTCGCCATGACCTTCCCCGGCACGATGGCGCGCGACGGCGCGCGCGCCGGCGAGCTGGCGCTCGACATCGTCTCCGCCTGGGCGATGGTGGTCGCGCTGCTCGTCCTGCTCGGCTGGGCGACCCAGACCCTCTCGCTCTTCGATCCGCGAGCGCTGTTCGCCTGGAGCATCGGCACGCCGGCCGCGCTGTTCGCCGCGCACCGCCTGCTGCCGCTCGTGCTGCCGCGGCTGCTCGCCGCCGAAGGCATGCACAGGGTGGCGGTGATCGCCGGCGCCAACGACCTCGGCCGGCGCCTCGCCTCGCGCCTGAAGGACAATCCCTACCTGGGCGTGCGCGTCGCCGGCTACTTCGACGACCGGGCGCCGGAGCGCATCCAGGAAAAGATCCTCGGCGGCATCGGCGCGCTTCCCGACTATGTGCGGGCGAAGAACGTCGACATCATCTATCTCGCCCTGCCGATGGCCTCGCAGCCGCGGATCCTGAAGCTGCTCGAGGACCTGCGCGACAGCACCGCCTCGATCTACTTCGTGCCCGACATCTTCGTCTCCGACCTGATCCAGGCGCGCGTCGACTCGGTCGGCGACCTGCCGGTGGTGGCGGTGTGCGAGACGCCTTTCTACGGCCTGAACGGCCTGCTCAAGCGCGCGAGCGACATCGTCTTCTCGCTGGCGATCCTGATCCTGATCTCGCCGCTGCTGGCGGCCATCGCCATCGGCGTCAAGCGCTCCTCGCCCGGGCCGATCCTGTTCCGGCAGCGCCGCTACGGCGTCGACGGCCGCAAGATCCTGGTCTACAAGTTCCGCACCATGACGGTCGCCGAGGACGGCGACGTGGTGCGCCAGGCGACCCGCAACGACAGCCGCGTCACGCGCTTCGGCGCCTTCCTGCGCCGCAGCTCGCTCGACGAGCTGCCGCAGTTCATCAACGTGCTGCAGGGGCGCATGAGCGTGGTCGGCCCGCGGCCGCATGCCATCGCCCACAACGAGCTTTACCGCAAGCTGATCCGCGGCTACATGATCCGCCACAAGGTGCGCCCGGGAATCACCGGCCTCGCCCAGGTGAGCGGCTTCCGCGGCGAGACCGACACGGTCGAGAAGATGAAGGGCCGCATCGAGTGCGACCTCGCCTACCTGCGCAACTGGTCGCTGGCGCTCGACCTGCAGATCATCGTCAAGACCGTCGCCGTGGTGCTGGGGAAGCAGAATGCCTATTGAGCCGCTCTGCTGCCTGCTGCTCGGCGCGGCGATCGTCGTGCGCCTGTTTGTCACCGGCATGCCCGCGCCGCTCGCGGTCGCGCCCTGGAACCTGGTCGCGCACGCCGCTGCGTACGCGCTCGCCTGCGCGCTGTTCCTCGTCGGCATCGCGCCACGCCGCAAATCTAAAAAGGATCCCGTATGTGCGGAATCGTTGGAGCCGTAGCAACCCGTAACGTCGTGCCCATCCTGATCGAGGGCCTGCGGCGTCTCGAGTACCGGGGCTACGACTCGGCCGGCGTCGCCGTCATCAACGGCAGCATGCAGCGCCTTCGCTCCTGCGGCCGCGTCGCCGAGCTGGAGAAGCTCGCCTCGGCGCACGGCCTGCACGGCAACATCGGCATCGGCCATACCCGCTGGGCGACGCACGGCGTGCCTTCCGAGCGCAACGCCCACCCGCACGTCTCCGGCGGCGTCTCGGTGGTGCACAACGGCATCATCGAGAACCACGAGGAGATGCGCGCCAGGCTGCGCGCGCTCGGCTACGTCTTCACCTCCGACACCGATACCGAGGTCATCGCGCACCTCGTCAATTCCAAGGTTGGCGATGGCATGGATCTGTTCGAAGCCGTGAAGACGGCGGTCGGCGAGCTGGTCGGCGCCTACGCCATCGCCGTGATCGCCGCCGAGGAGCCGTCGCGCATGGTGGTCGCCCGCATGGGGGCGCCGCTGCTGCTGGGGATCGGCGAGGGCGAGAACTTCGCCGCCTCGGATACCTCCGCCCTGCTGCAGGTGACGCGCAACATCGTCTATCTCGAGGAGGGCGACTGCGCCGAGGTGACGCTGAAGAGCGTGCGTATCGTCGACGCGCGCGGCCACGTGGTCGAGCGGCCGCTGCACGTCAGCCAGATCACCGCCGACGCGATCGAGCTCGGCTCGTACCAGCACTACATGCAGAAGGAGATTTTCGAGCAGCCGGCGGCGGTCGCCGCGACCCTCGAGGCCGCGCTCAACGCCCATTCGCTGACGCCGCAGCTGTTCGGCTTCAGCGCGATCGAGATCTTCGAGCAGATCGACTCGGCGCTGATCCTCGCCTGCGGCACGAGTTTTCACGCCGGCATGGTGGCCAAGTACTGGCTGGAGAGCATGGCCGGCCTGCCGACCAGCGTCGAGATCGCGAGCGAGTACCGCTATCGCGACACCGTGCCCAACCCCAAGACGCTGGTGATCGTCATCTCCCAGTCCGGCGAGACCGCCGACACGCTGGCGGCGCTGCATCACGCGCGCCGCCTCGGCCAGCCGAACTCGCTCGCCATCTGCAACGTGCCCGAGTCCGCCATCATCCGCAGCTCGCAGCTGAAATTCCTGACCCGCGCCGGCCCGGAGATCGGCGTCGCCTCGACCAAGGCCTTCACCGCGCAGCTCGCCGCCCTCCTGCTCCTCGCCGGAACCCTGGCGAAGACGCGTAAGCGGCTGTCCGCCGAGAGGGAGGTCGAGTTCCTCGCGGCGCTGCGCAGGCTGCCCGCGGCGCTGGCCAACGCGCTGCGCGTCGAGCCGGAGATCGCCGCCTGGGCGGCGCGCTTCGCGCCCTGCGAGCACGCGCTCTTCCTCGGCCGGGGCGTGCACTACCCGATCGCCATGGAAGGCGCGCTGAAGCTGAAGGAGATCTCGTACATCCATGCCGAGGCCTACGCGGCGGGCGAGCTCAAGCACGGGCCGCTCGCGCTGGTGGACTCGAAGATGCCGGTCGTCGCCATCGCGCCCAAGGACGCCCTCCTCGACAAATTGAAGTCCAACCTGCAGGAAGTCCGCGCCCGCGGCGGAGAGCTCTACGTGCTCTCCGGGCACGACGCCGGCGACGGGCACACGATCCGCATGCACGACGAGCCCGGCATCCTCTCGCCGATCATCAACACCGTGCCGCTGCAGCTGCTTGCCTATCACGCCGCCCTCCTGAGGGGGAACGACGTGGACAAGCCGAGAAACCTCGCTAAATCGGTGACGGTCGAGTAATAGGAGCAGGGGGATGACCTCCCCCGCGCCCCCTATCAGGCCGCGAGGTTTGCGGTCGTGAGGTCCGGCTTGAAGCGATAGCCGGTTCCGCGCACCGTCTCGATCAGCTTGTCGTGGCCGCTCGGCGCCAGCGCCTGGCGCAGCCGCCGGATGTGCACGTCGACCGTGCGCTCCTCGACGAACACGTGCTCGCCCCAGACTTCGTCGAGCAGCCGTGCGCGCGAGAACACGCGTCCCGGGTGGGTCATGAAGAAATGCAGCAGGCGCAGCTCGGTGGTCCAGAGGTCCACGGGCTTTTCCTGGGCGGTCACCACGTGCGCCGCCGGATCGATGCGCAGGCCGGCGATCTCGACGACGTCGTCCGCAAGCTGCGGTGCGCGGCGGCGCATCACCGCCTTGATGCGCGCGAGCAGCTCGCGCGCGGAGAAAGGCTTGGTCACATAGTCGTCGGCGCCGCTCTCCAGCGCCGTGACCTTGTCCTGCTCCTCGGCGCGCGCCGAGAGCAGCACGATGGAAATGTCCTTGGTGCGCTGATCGTTGCGCAGCCGGCGCGCGAAAGTCAGGCCGGGCGTGCCGGGTAGGACCCAGTCGAGCAGCACGAGGTCGGGGCGCGAGTCGCGCACCAGGGCCTCGGCCTGCGGCACGTCTCCTGCGCACATCACCTTGTATCCGGCGCGCTGCAGGTTGGCCGCGAGCAGATCGCGGATCGCCGCCTCGTCTTCGACTACCAGAATGGAACCGCCCATGACGTCTCCTTAGGTTTGGGGCGGTGTCATCCTAGGGCGACGCCTTAAGGGGGGGTATCGCCGTCCCCTTATTTAACAGTCGCGTCACATTGGCGGGCTGTCGCCGAATACCGACAGGCCCGAAGAAAGGTTGGAGGCGGAGGTTGGATTCGAACCAACGTCTAGGGTGTTGCAGACCCTCGCATGCTCCCCAACTCTGCCACTCCGCCGTGCGAGAGAGATTCTCCCCGCGCGGTGATGAAACTGACCTAGGGGCGCTCTGCGAAGGTAGGACCACGCAGGCTGTCGCCGACCTGACGGCCGCGCTCGATGGCGCCGTGGATCTCGCGTGGGTCGGTCGGCTTGACGAAGTAGTAGTCGAAGCCCGCCTGAGCGGCGCGCTGGCGGTCCTCGCGCTGCCCATAGCCGGTGACCGCGATCAGGAGCGCATGGCTGGTGTCGCCGCGCGCGCGCAGGCGCCGCGCGACCTCGAAGCCGTCGAGCCCCGGCAGGCCGATGTCGAGCACGATCACGTGCGGGTCGAAGACCTTCAGCGACGAGAGCGCCGCCTGGCCGTCTCCCACCGTCTTCACTTCGTGGCCCTCGAGGCGCAGGAACGCCGCCGTGCTCTCGGCGGCGTCGATGTTGTCGTCGACCACCAGCACGCGGCGGCCGTAGACCTCCACGTCGCCCGACGAAGACGACAGCACCGCATTGGTCTGCTCGCTGCGCACCTCGGCGATGCAGGGCAGCGTCACCCTGAAGGTCGCGCCCTTGCCCAGGCCTTCGCTCATCGCCTCGACGCGGCCGTTGTGCATCTCCACCAGGCGCTTCACCAGCGTCAGGCCGACGCCGAGGCCGCCCTGCGAGCGGTCGAGCGAGCGCTCGCCCTGCACGAACAGCTCGAACACGTGCGGCAGAAGCTGCGCGTCGATGCCGGTGCCGTTGTCCCGGACCAGCAGCGTCGCCTCGCCCTCGTTGACGCCGATGACGAGGTCGATGCGTCCGCCCTCGGGCGTGTACTTGCAGGCG
Organism: Betaproteobacteria bacterium; assembly: GCA_034668045.1. Lineage (GTDB taxonomy): Bacteria > Pseudomonadota > Gammaproteobacteria > Burkholderiales > SG8-39 > SCGC-AG-212-J23. The sequence goes on from JAXDQC010000192.1 coordinate 45,091, forward strand.
TTGTTGAGCAGGTTGGCGAGCACCTGCGCGAGGCGCGCCGGGTCGGCGGACAGCCAGATCGGACCCGGCGGCATGTCGACCACCAGCTTCTGTCCGCGCGTGTCGATGAGCGGCCGCGCCGTCTCGACGCTCTGCGAGACGATCCTGCCCAGCTCGACGCTCTCCTTGCGCAGCGCGATCTTGCCCTGGCTGATGCGCGAGACGTCGAGCAGCTCGTCGACCAGGCGCGCGAGGTGCCCCGCCTGCCGGTCGATGATGTCGCGCGCCATCGCCAGCATCGGCTCGGCCGGGCCGACGCGCCGGATCACCTCGACCGCGTTGCGGATCGGCGCCAGCGGGTTCCTCAGCTCGTGCGAGAGCATGGCGAGGAACTCGTCCTTGCGCCGGTTGGAGTCCTGCAGCTCCTCCTCGGCCTGCTTGGAGCGCACGATCTCGCGCTGCAGGCTGCGATAGAGGCGTGCGTTGTCGAGCGCGATCGCCGAGCGGCCGACCAGCTCGTCGAGCGTCACCAGGTCGCGGGGCGCGAGGCCGGGCGAGCCGGCGCGGTGCACGAGCGCCAGGGCGCCGAGCGTGGTCTGCCCCGCCCGCAGCGGATAGGCGAGCAGCGAGCCGCCCTCCTTCTCCTCCACCGGCGCGCCTTCGCGCAGCGCGCGCCGCAGCGCGCCGGCCAGCGGCGCGGGCATCTCATCGTAGGAGTGCAAGGCGCGCGTGGCGTCGGTGCGATGGAAAAACAGCGGCATGCCGGCTTCCGCATCCACCACCAGGGCCGCCTCGTCGGCGAGGTCGGGAACCATCAGGCCGAGCAGGCGGCGCATGCCTTCCTCGAGGTCGAGCGAGGAGCCGAGCTCGTGGCTGGCGCGGGCGAGGAAGGTGGAGCGGCGCGTCGTCTCCTCGGCGGCGAAGCGCGCCGCCTCGGCCTTGGCGAGCGCGACGCGCTCCTCGGCCATGGCGCGCGTGCGCACCTGCATCTGGAACAGCTCGACGAAGACCTTGACCTTGCTGCGCAGCACCTCGGCGTTCACCGGCGAGAGGATGTAATCGACGGCGCCGAGCGAATAGCCCTGGGCGGTCTGCATCTCGTCGGCGTAGGCGGTGATGAAGATGATCGGCGTGTGGGCCGAGCGCTTGTACTGGCGGATCAGCTTCGCCGTCTCCAGGCCATCGATGTCGGGCATGTTGACGTCGAGCAGGATCACCGCGAACTCGCGGTGCAGGATCTCCTTCAGCGCCTCCGACCCCGAGCGGACCATCACCAGGTTCTGCCCGAGCTCTTCCAGGATGGTCTGGAAGACCAGCAGCTTCTCGGGCAGGTCGTCGACGATCAGGATGTTGGTTTTTTCTTCTCCCATCGAGCAGCGCCTAGCGGTGCAGCCATCCTCTCAGCACCGCCAGCAGGTGCTGGCGATCGACCGGCTTGGACAGGTAGTCCCAGGCGCCCGCCGCGATGCATTTCTCCCGGTCGCCCTTCATCGCCTTCGCCGTCACGGCGATGATCGGCAGCTCGCCGCCGCGCGGCAGCTTCTTGATCTCCTTGATGGTGGTGATGCCGTCCATCTCCGGCATCATGATGTCCATCAGCACCACGTCGAGCCGCGGGTCGCTCTCGACGATGCGGATCGCATCGCGGCCGTTGTTGGCCGAGACGATCTCCATGCCCTGCTCGTCGAGCACCGTGGCGAGGGCGAAGATGTTGCGCATGTCGTCGTCGACCAGCAGCGCGCGCTTCGCCTTCAGGCTGCCGCTCGAGACGTGCAGATCCTCCAGCTTCTGGCGCTCCTCCTGCGACAGCGAGCCGGTGCTGCGGTGGAGGAAGAAGTAGATGTAGTCGAGCAGCCGCTCGGTCGATTGCGCCTCGCGCAGCGCCAGCGAGCCCTCGCCGTGCCGCCAGCGGGCGAGGCTCTCCTCGCCGCGCGCGCCGAAGAACACCAGCGGCAGCAGCTGCGTCACCGGCCGGCGCTCGAGCAGCTCGACCACGTCCTGCGGGTCGAGGTCCTCGACGCTTTCGTCCACCACCAGGCAATCGATGGTGCCTTCCTTCAGCATGCGCAGCGCCTCGTCGCCCGACTGGGCAACGAGGGTGCCGACTTCGGCTGCTGCCAGCCGCTCGACCACTTCCTTGCGCGTCGGCCCGGTCGGCATCAGCAGCAGCACCTGGCGCGTGCTCCGCGTCACGAAGGCGCGCAGCCTCTCCATGGCCTGGTCAACGAGATCGAGCGAGGAGAGCGGCTTGGCGATGAAGCCCAGGGCGCCCGAGTTGAGGGCGCGGTCGCGCGCATCGTCCGTGCTGACCACGCACACCGGGATGTGGCGGGTAGCGAGGTCGGCCTTCAGCCTCTCCAGCACCCGCCAGCCCTGCATGTCGGGCAGGAAGATGTCGAGGGTCATCACCGCCGGCTGATATTCCTTGATCATGGTGAGGGCGCCGGCGCCCGTGCCGCTGACCACGCCCTTGAAGCCCCTCTGCCGCGCCGACTCGAGCAGGATCTTGGCGAAGCCGAGATCGTTCTCGACGATCAGGACCACCTGGTCGCCGGCGTGGATGTCGTCGCGGTCGTCGCCGGCCTCGTTGATGAACAGCGCGTCTTCCGGCTCGTCCGTGGCGAGCGCGTCGACGTTCGACGGCATCGGCTCGGGCAGTGCCACCTCAGGCTTCTTCTCCCCGCGCTGGCGCGGCGAGCGCGTCGGCGTGTAGGCCTGCGGCAGGTAGAGCGTGAACACGCTGCCGGTGCCCGGCGAGCTGAACAGGCGGATCTCGCCGCCCAGCAGCTTGGCGAGCTCGCGCGAGATCGCGAGACCCAGGCCCGTGCCGCCGTACTTCCGCGACGTGGAGCCGTCGGCCTGCTGGAAGGCCTCGAAGATGATCTGCTGCTTGTCGCTGGCGATGCCGATGCCGGTATCGCTGACGCGGAAGGCGACCACCCTCTCGACGCGCTCCAGCTCCTCGGCGTCGGAGGACCAGCCCGACTCGGCCGGCGCGACCGAGATCGAGACGCCGCCCACGTGGGTGAACTTGAAGGCGTTCGACAGCAGGTTCTTGATGATCTGCTGCAGGCGCTTGATGTCGGTGAACATCGTCTTCGGCAGCGCCGGGTCGATGTCGATGTGGAACTCGACCTTCTTCGAATCGGCCACGTGCCGGAAGGTGCGCTCCATGTAGCGGTGCATGTCGTCGAAGCGCAGCTCGGAAGGCTCGACCGCCACCGTGCCCGACTCGATCTTGGAGAGGTCGAGGATGTCCGAGATCAGCGCCAGCAGCTCGTTGCCCGAGGCGTGGATGGTCTTCGAGAACTCGACCTGCTTCGGGTTGAGGTTGCCCTCGGTGTTGCGCGACAGCTGGTCGGACAGGATCAGCAGGTTGTTGAGCGGCGTGCGCAGCTCGTGCGACATGTTCGCCAGGAACTCCGACTTGTACTTCGAGGTGAGGGCGAGCTGCGCCGCCTTCTCCTCCAGCGCCTGCCGTGCCAGCTCCACCTCGCGGTTCTTGCGCTCGACCTCCTGGTTCTGGTGGGCCAGCAGCTTCGCCTTGTCCTCCAGCTCCTGGTTGGTCTGCTGCAGCTCCTCGGCGAGGGACTGCGACTGCTTGAGCAGGTTCTCCGTCCGGGTGTTGGCCTCGATGGTGTGGATGACGATGCCGATCGATTCCGTCAGCTGATCCAGGAACGCCTGGTGCGCCGGGTTGAACTCGTCCAGCGAGGCAAGCTCGATCACGCCGCGCACCTCCCCCTCGAACACCACCGGCAGCACCAGCACGTCGAGGGCCGCCTGCTCGGCGAGGCCGGTGGCGACGCGGAACGTCGTCGACGGCACGCCGGAGAGCATGAGCTTCCTCTTCTCGATCGCGCACTGGCCGACCAGGCCTTCGCCGAGGTCGACTCGCTTGCCGTGCGCGCGCTGCCCGCCCGAGGCGAAGCTCGCCACCAGGCGCAGCGTCTGGTGATCCGAGGCCTGCTTTTCATCGTTGGTCAGCACGTAGAACTCGGCCTGCTGCGCGCCCACCACCGGCGCCAGCTCGGACAGGATCATCTGGCCGACCGCGACCAGGTCGCGCTGGCCCTGCAGCATCCGGGAGAACTTGGCGAGGTTGGTCTTCAGCCAGTCCTGCTCGGTGTTTTTCTGCGTCGTGTCCTTGAGGTTGCGGATCATCTCGTTGATCGTGTCTTTGAGAGCCGCTACCTCGCCCTGCGTCTCGACCGTGATCGATCGCGTCAGGTCGCCCTGCGTCACCGCCGTCGCCACGTCCGCGATCGCCCGCACCTGCGTGGTGAGGTTGGCCGCGAGCTCGTTGACGTTCTCGGTCAGGTCCTTCCAGGTACCCGCCGCGCCCGGTACCTTCGCCTGGCCGCCGAGCTTGCCTTCGACGCCGACCTCGCGCGCCACCGTCGTCACCTGCTCGGCGAAGATGGCCAGCGTGTCGGTCATGCTGTTGATCGTCTCGGCGAGGGCGGCGATCTCGCCCTTCGCTTCCACCGTCAGCTTCTGCTTCAGGTCGCCGTTCGCCACCGCCGTCACCACCTTGGCGATGCCTCGCACCTGCGAGGTGAGGTTGCCGGCCATCGAGTTCACGTTGTCGGTGAGGTCCTTCCACACGCCCGACACGCCCTCCACCCGAGCTTGGCCGCCCAGCTTGCCTTCCGTACCCACCTCGCGCGCCACCCGCGTCACTTCCGCGGCGAACGACCGGAGCTGGTCCACCATCGTGTTGATCGTCGCCTTGAGGTCGAGGATCTCGCCCTTCACGTCCACCTCGATCTTCTTCGAGAGGTCGCCGGCCTGCACGGCCTTCGTCACCTCGGCGATGTTGCGCACCTGCGAGGTGAGGTTGCCGGCCATCGAGTTCACGGACTCGGTCAGGTCTTTCCACGTGCCCGACACGCCCTGCACGTCCGCCTGGCCGCCGAGCTTGCCTTCGGTACCGACCTCGCGCGCCACCCGCGTTACTTCCGCCGCGAACGAACGCAGCGTGTCCACCATCGTGTTGATCGTCGACTTGAGCTCCAGCACCTCGCCCTTCACGTCGACCGTGATCTTCCGGGAAAGGTCGCCTGCCGCGACGGCCTTCGTCACGTCGGCAATGTTCCGCACCTGCGAGGTGAGGTTGCCGGCCATGAAGTTCACCGACTCGGTCAGGTCCTTCCAGGTGCCCGCCACGCCCTGCACGTCGGCCTGGCCGCCGAGCTTTCCTTCCGTACCCACTTCCCGCGCCACCCGCGTCACTTCCGAGGCGAACGAGCGCAGTGTGTCCACCATGGTGTTGATCGTCGATTTCAGCTCCAGCACCTCGCCCTTCACGTCGACCGTGATCTTCCGGGAAAGGTCGCCTGCCGCCACCGCCTTCGTCACGTCGGCAATGTTCCGCACCTGCGAGGTGAGGTTGCCGGCCATGAAGTTCACCGACTCGGTCAGGTCTTTCCACGTGCCCGCAACGCCCTGCACGTCGGCCTGGCCGCCGAGCTTTCCTTCCGTTCCCACCTCGCGAGCGACGCGCGTCACCTCGGCGCCGAACGAGGAAAGCTGGTCCACCATCGTGTTGATGGTGTTCTTCAGCTCGAGAATTTCGCCTTTGACGTCGACCGTGATCTTCTTCGACAGGTCGCCCGCCGCGACGGCCTTCGTCACGTCGGCGATGTTGCGCACCTGCGAGGTGAGGTTGCCGGCCATCGAATTCACGGAGTCGGTCAGGTCCTTCCAGGTACCCGATACGTCCTCGACCCGCGCCTGGCCGCCGAGCTTGCCTTCCGTACCGACTTCGCGCGCCACCCGCGTCACTTCCGCTGCGAACGACCGGAGCTGGTCCACCATCGTGTTGATGGTGTTCTTGAGCTCGAGGATCTCGCCCTTCACGTCCACCTCGATCTTCTTCGAGAGGTCGCCGGCCTGAACGGCCTTGGTCACGTCGGCGATGTTCCGTACCTGCGAGGTGAGGTTGCCGGCCATCGAGTTCACGGAATCGGTCAGGTCTTTCCAGGTGCCGGAGACGCCGCGCACCTCGGCCTGGCCGCCGAGCTTGCCTTCGGTGCCCACCTCGCGCGCCACCCGCGTCACCTCGGCGGCGAACGACGAGAGCTGGTCCACCATGGTGTTGATCGTCGACTTGAGCTCGAGCACCTCGCCCTTCACGTCGACCGTGATCTTGCGCGAGAGGTCTCCTGCCGCCACCGCCTTGGTCACGTCGGCGATGTTCCGCACTTGCGAGGTGAGATTGCCGGCCATGAAGTTCACCGACTCGGTCAGGTCCTTCCACGTGCCCGCAACGCCCTGCACGTCGGCCTGGCCGCCGAGGCGGCCTTCGGTGCCCACCTCGCGTGCCACCCGCGTTACCTCGGCGGCGAACGACGAAAGCTGGTCCACCATCGTGTTGATCGTCGACTTGAGCTCGAGCACCTCGCCCTTCACGTCGACCGTAATCTTCTTGGAGAGGTCGCCCGCGGCCACCGCCTTGGTCACGTCGGCGATGTTGCGCACCTGCGAGGTGAGGTTGCCGGCCATGAAGTTCACCGACTCGGTCAGGTCTTTCCAGGTACCCGCAACGCCCTGCACGTCGGCCTGGCCGCCGAGCTTTCCTTCCGTACCCACTTCCCGCGCCACCCGCGTCACTTCCGAGGCGAACGAGCGC
>JAXDQC010000193.1:0-28191 GCA_034668045.1 Betaproteobacteria bacterium
AAGCCTGGTTCGCCCGCCTCGGCCAGCGCCCGCCGTTCAAGAAGATCGTCGACATCCCGCTTTCCTGAGTGCACGTCGTTACGCATCTGCTCGCGGGCTGGGCGCTCGCCGAGCAGGCGAAGCTGGAGAAGCGCGACAAGGCGATCGTCGCCTGGGCGAGCGTCGCGCCCGATCTCGACGGTATCGGCCTGCCGGTCGACTGGGCGACCCGCGCGCTGGGCGAAGGAACGAGCTTCTACGAGACCTGGCATCACGTCGCCGGCCACGGTCTGCCGGCGGCGGCGCTCTTCACGCTCCTCTGCCTGCCCTTCCTGCGCCGCAAAGCGCTGGGAGCGGCGATGGTGTTCGCCTCGTTCCACCTGCATCTGCTCTTCGACCTCGCCGGCTCAGGCGGCGGCGCGCCGGGCGACATCTGGCCGCTGCACTACCGGTGGCCGTTTTCGGATGCGCTCATCCTGTGGAACGGCCAATGGCCGCTGACGAGCTGGCAGAACACCACGCTCACCGTTGCGCTACTGGTCTACGGCCTGTATCGGGCAGCGCGCCATGGGAGAAGCCCGTTGGGATTGTTCAGCGCGCGGGCGGACGCGGCCCTGGTCGGGACCCTGCGGGCTCGCCTAGCGCGCTAAGGCGAGCGGACGCTCGTCCTTGGGCAGGGTGCCGATCTTGTCGGTGCGTTGATAGAACTGCCGCAGATCGCCGTTGCACGCCGCGAGCAGGCGCTCGAAGGCCGGCACCATCTCGGTATAGAGCGCGATCGACACCAGGAAAGCGTTCCCCGCCTCGACCGGCACGATGCCCGGATAATCGGCGCGCAGGCGCTCGAACTCACCGCGCTTCTGCTCGGCGAGCGCCTCGCGCGAGCCGCCGGCGGCGTAGATCGAAGCCAGCCGCTCGCGCGTCTGGCGGATGCGCGAGGCGAACTCGCGCTTTCGCATCTGCGCGCCTCGGAACGCAGCCAGCTCCGCGCCACGGCCCTCGGCTTCCAGCCAGCGGCGCACGCCCTCCTCCTCCACCGTGACAGCGAACGACTCGTTGAACATGGTGTCGTTGCGCGCGTAGACCTTCTGGTGCGCGAGCTCGTGAAAGACGAGGCGCGCGAGCTGCGTGTCGGAGAAGCCGATGAAGGTCGAGAGCAGCGGATCGTCGAACCAGCCGAGCGTCGAATAGGCGGCGACGCCGCCGACATAGACGTCGTAGCCCTGCTTGCGCAGGTTCGCCGCGTGCCGCTGCGCGTCCGCTTCCGAGAAGAAGCCGCGGTAGCTGACGCAGCCGGCGAAGGGGAAGCATTCCTGCTTCGGCTCGACCGAGAACTCGCCCGCGGCGTAGACGTTCCAGACCACGTAGGGCCGGTCGAGCTGGGCGTAAGCGTGGAAGCTGCCGTTGTCGGGCAAGCCGAGGGCGCGCGAAGCGAATTCGCGGATGTCGCGCGCTTTCAGCAGGCGGCTGCGCAACTCGGGCGCGGTGCCCGGATCGGCGAGCCAGTCCTCCACCGGTCGCGTGCGCGCGAAGAGCGAGACCTGGCCGCTGACCGCCTGGCTGTAATAGGAGATCGACTCGCAGCCGGCCACGGCGAGCGCGACGAGCAGCGCGGCAGCGGCGAGACGCCACTTCATTCGAATGCTCCCGTGCGCAGGAAACGCTCGGCGAGGCGCGCGACAAGGCCGGAGATGGGCAGGAGGCTGTGCGGCTGCGCAACCTGCCTGGCTGCCGCCATGCCGTCGACGGCGGTTTCCTCGACGCACACCACGCCGTCGTTCACGCCCGGCAGGCGGCCGCCGACGATGCGGCCGAGACCAACCGCGACGGTGCCGGCGAGCACGCCGAGCGGCGCGGCGCGCGTCCAGCGGGGGCTGCGCGCCTCCCAGCACGGCGCGCTCGCGCCCATCATCCAGCGGCCGAAGCGCCCGGCGCCGAAGCGCCGCCCGGCGAGGGAGCCGCGCACCGGCGAGCCGAGCAGCAAGGCGCCCGCGGCCGGTAGATCGGGATGGCGGCTCAAGGTCTCGAGCACGAGCACGCCACCCAGGCTGTGGCCGATGAAATGCGCGGCTCGGGAGCCGGTGGTATCGCGCGCGAAGCGCGCCAGCCGCTCGACGTTGGCGTCGAGGGGCGCGCGGCCGCGGTAGGAGAAAAGATGCGGCGTGAAGCCCGCGCGGCGCAGGCGCAGCGAAAGCGGCCAGAGCATGCCGGCTGGATTCCAGAGGCCCGGCACGAGGATGACATCCTGCGTCACCTCGCCTTCGCCTTGCGCATCACCTCGAGCAGCGCGCGAGCGCGATGCACGATCGGGTAGTCGATCATCTGGCCGTCGACCTGGATTGCCGCCGAGCCCTTCGCCTCGGCCGCCTCGAAGGCGGCGACGATGCGCTCGGCGCGTGAGACTTCCTCGGCACTGGGCAGGTAGGCCTCGTTGACCGGCGCGATCTGGTCCGGGTGCACGCACAGCCGCCCCTGGAAACCGCAGCGCCGGCTGCTCTCCAGGGAGCGCCGGAAAGCTTCCGCCTCCTTGAAATGGAACCAGGGGCTGTCGATCGGATTCTCCATGCCGGCGGCGCGCGAAGAAAGGACCAGGCGGGCGCGAGCATCATCCAACTCCGCTTCTTCCAACGTGGGCGAGAGACCAAGGTCGTTGGCATAGTCGCCGGCGCCGAAGGCGATGCGCTTCACCCGCCATGCGCCCTTGTAGGATCGCAAGCTTCTGGCTTGCAAGATGCGGTCCACGCGCTGCACCCCCGCCGCGGTCTCGATGATCGGCATCAGGTCGATCGTGCCCTCGGGCACGCCCTGCTCGCGCTCGAGGCTCGCCATCACCCAGTCCACGGCGTGCAGGTCGGCCGCGCTCTCGATCTTCGGCACCACTACGCCGTCGACCTTGGCATGGATGGTCTCGAGCAGGTCGCGAAAGCAGAACGGCGTTGATGGCGCGTTGATGCGGACGTAGCCGCGCGGCTTGCGGGGCAGCTTGAGCGCGTCGGCGACACTCTTGCGCGCGCCGGGCTTGTCGGACGGCGCGACCGAGTCCTCGAGGTCGAGGATCACGGCGTCGGCCGCGAGCGTCAGGGCTTTTTCGACGCGGCGCGGCACGTTGCCGGGCGCAAACAAGAATGAGCGGTTCATCGGATCACCTGGCGTTCCGTCCATGGCAGATAGGGTTGCATCGGTTGCGCGGTCTGCAGGCTGACGGGCCAGACGACCTGCGCCTTGCCGCGCTGGATCTGCGCCACCGCCGGCGCCATGCCGAGCTGCTGGCCGTTGGGGCCGACGCGGTAGCTGCCGAGCGGCGTTTCCATCTCCAGCGCGGCGAGCGTAGCGCGCAGCTTTTCCGTTTCGAGCGACGAGGTGCGGCGCACAGCCTCGCCCAGGACGAGAGCGGCGCTGTAGCCCTCGGCGGCGGCGAGGTTGGGCGGCGTCGAATATTTCGCGCTGTACGCCTTGACGAATTCCGCATTGGCCGGCCGTGCGAGGCGCGGATCGTACTCCAGCTCGGCGAGGGTGAACTCCGCGTCCTGGCCGACTGCGGCCACGAACGACGGCTCCGCCGCGCGGCGGGCGAAGAAAAACTGCGGCGCATAGCCGTGCTTCCGGAAAGTCTTGACCATGTCGGCCGCGTCGCGCGCTTCGCCAAAAGCGATCCAGGCCTGCGCCTGCCCCGCCATCGCCCGCTGGACAAGGGCAGTGAAATCCATCGTGTACGGCGAGTAGGTTTCTACCTCCGGCACCGTGAAGCCCAATGCCAGGGCGGCGAGACGCGTCGCCTGCGCGATCTCCTGCGCGGCGAGCTCCTGGCGGGCAAGGATCTGCAGCCGCGTGATGCCGGCCTTGCGCGCGAGCTGCAGCACGCCCTCGCCGCGCGCGGCGTAGGGGCTGACGCTCTGGAAGAGGAGCCGGTTCGGACCCTGCTGCACGACGCCCGCCGGACCGGAGCCGTTCACCATCACCTTGCGCTCGCGCACGGCCTCCGCTGCCCCCGCGTGCGTCGCCGCCGAGCCATAGGGACCGATGAGGAGGTCGGCCTTGGCTTCGCGGATGAGCTGCCGGTATTGCTCGCCGGCGCGGATGGCATCCGAGCCGTCATCGAGGATCTTCAGCTCGACTGGCCGGCCGAGCATGCCGCCGGCAGCGTTCACCTGCGCCTCCCAGAGGAGGATCCCATTCGCATACCCCGCCGCCAGGCCGGCCTGCGAGCCGGACTGCGACACCACGGCGCCGATGACGATAGCGCCGCCCTGGGCATGCGCCAGCGCAGCACAGGCGAAAAAAAGAAAACTAGTAATCCAGCCGGTCATCGACCGCATGGCCCTGCATGGGGATGAGCGCCGCGCGCTCGAAGGTCATGAACACCGTGCCGTCGGCTTTTTTCCCCGTGGTGCGCACGGTGACGATGCCGTGGTGCGGCCGGGAGCCCGATTCGCGCTTGCCGATCACTTCCGATTCGGCATAGATCGTGTCGCCGGCGAAGACCGGCGCCGTCAGCCGCACCTTGTCCCAGCCGAGGTTGGCGACCGTCTTCTGGCTGACATCGGACACGCTCATGCCGGTGACGATGGCCAGCGTCAGGCATGAATTCACCAGCGGGCGGCCGAACTCGGTGCCGGCGCCGTAGGCGGCATCGATATGCAGCGGATGCTGGTTCATCGTCAGGAGCGAGAACCAGGTGTTGTCGGCCTCACTCAGCGTCCGCCCGGGGCGGTGCTCGTACACGTCGCCGATCTCGAATTCCTCAAAGTAGCGCCCCGCCGATTCCCGGTAGCGCCTGGCGCCGATTTCCTTTGCCCGACTGACCATACAATCCCGATCGTGATAGATGCGTTGAGAGAGATTGTAGGCAAGTCCCACGTCCTCACCGCGCCCGAAGATACGAAACCGCACTTTACCGACTGGCGCCGGCAGTATTCGGCGCCGGCCGAGTGCGTGGTGCGCCCGGGCTCGACCAGCGAGGTGTCGCGCGTGGTGGCGCTGTGCGCGCGCGAGGGCGTCGCAGTAGTGCCGCAGGGGGGCAATACCGGGCTCGTCGGCGGCTCGGTGCCGACGGGAACGCGGCGCGAGATCGTCCTCGCGCTCGGCCGCATGAACCGCGTGCGCAATCTCGACCCGTTGAATGACACCATCACCGTCGAGGCAGGCTGCGTGCTGGCGGCGGTACAGCGCGCTGCGGAAGACGCGGGACGGCTCTTTCCACTCTCGCTCGCCGCGGAGGGCAGCTGCCAGATCGGCGGCAACCTCTCCACCAACGCGGGCGGCGTCAATGTCCTGCGCTACGGCAACGCTCGCGAGCAGGTGCTCGGACTCGAGGTCGTGCTGCCCGACGGACGGGTGTGGGACGGCTTGCGCGCGCTGCGCAAAGACAACACCGGCTATGACCTGAAGCATCTCTTCATCGGCGCCGAGGGGACGCTCGGCGTGATCACGGCGGCGGTATTGCGCCTGTATCCGCTGCCGACCGCGCGCGCCACCGCCTGGATTGCCGTCGACTCGCCGCGCGAGGCGGTCGAGCTGCTCGCGAGGCTGCGCGGACGGCTCGGCGACCGTCTGAGCGCCTTCGAGCTCGTCTCACGCACCTGCCTGGAAGCGGTCTTGAAGCACGTCCCCGGCAGCCGGGATCCCCTCGCCCATTCGCACGCCTGGAACGTCCTCGCAGAATTCGGCGATAGCGGCCCTACGGAGGCGCTCCGCGCGCTCGTCGAGGGCGCGTTGGAGAACAGCGAAGCGGTGCTGGCGCAGAGCGGGGAGCAATCGCGCCAGCTCTGGCGTATCCGCGAGAGCATCCCCGAGGCGCAGTTCACCAACGTCAAGCACGACATCTCGGTCGCGGTGTCGCGCACGCCCGAGTTCATCGAGCGCGCCGGCCGCGCGCTGCAGGCGGCATTTCCCGACGCGCTGCCGTATGTCTTCGGCCACGTCGGCGACGGCAACCTGCACTACAACATCGGCCCGGAAGCGCTGCTCGCGCGGCGCGAAGAAGTGAGCCGGATCGTCTACCAGGCGGTCGACGAGCTTGGCGGCTCGATCTCCGCCGAGCACGGGCTCGGGCAGCTCAAGCGCGAGACGATCCTCGCCCACAAGCCGCCGCTCGAGCTCGAGCTCATGCGCGCGCTCAAGCGCGCCCTCGATCCCGCCGGCCTGATGAATCCGGGGAAAGTTATTTCGAGCGAGTAAGGACGAGCGGCTTGCCGTCCATTTCACCGCTCATCCGGTCGCCATCGACCCGGCCGCGGAAGCGGCCCCAGGCGATGTCATTGCCCGAGAGCCTGCCGCTCACGCCATCGACCTCGATCTGCTGATAGTTCTGTTCGATCGCGAAACGATGCCCATCGCCGCGCCACGCACCCCGTACGTCGGCGGGCACGATCCAGAGAAAGAGCCGGCTCTCGTCGCCCTGGCCTGGGTGCGATTTGGATAGCCGCATGATGCCGGTGCGGTCGGGCGCCCAGCCAGCCATGCCGAAGGCATGCGAGACGATGCGGGTGCCCGGCCGCAGCTCGCCGGTGAAGCGCTGCTGCAGCTGGCCGATGAGCCCGGGCAGCAGGTAGACCGTGACGACGCTCGCTTTGGAGATATCGGCGGTGAGGACGTCGCCCTGCACGAAGCTCACGCGCTCGGCGACACCGGCTCGGCGAGCGTTGTCGCGCGACTTCTGGACCAGGCGCTGATCGAGCTCGATGCCGAGCCCCCGCGCGCCGAACTTGCGCGCCGCCGTGATGACGATGCGGCCGTCGCCCGAGCCGAGATCGACGACCAGGTCGTCGGCGCGCGTGCCGGCGAGCTCGAGCATGCGCTCGACCACCTCCTCGGGCGTGGTGATGAAGGGCACCTGCCACTCGACCTCCTCGCCGCGCGCGGCCGCCATCGACGCGAGCAACGCCAGGGCGGCGAGCAGCCTCATTTGGCGATCAGCCTGGAGATCGCGTCGCGCACGTCGGCGCGCGACCAGTCGATCGCCCCGTAATAGCTGTAGCGCACCTTGCCTTGCGGATCGACGATGAAAGTCGCCGGCAGCACCCGCGCGCCCCAGGCCTTGCTGGTCTTCATGTCGCGGTCGAGCAGGAAATTGAAGCCGAGGCCCATCTTGCCGGCGAAATCGCCCGCGACCCGCGGGCCTTCGCCGACATTGACCGCCAGCACGGCGAAAGTCCGCTCGTCGAGCGAGCGGCGCAGCTTCTCGATGCTCGGCATCTCCTCCAGGCAAGGCGCGCACCAGGTCGCCCAGAAATTCACCAGCACGACGCGGCCGCGATAGTCGGCGAGACGCTGCGGCTTGCCGTCGAGCGCATTGAGCTCGAGCTCGGGCGTCGCCGCGCCGCTCCAGGGCTTGAGCGGCTGCGCCTGCGCGCTCAGGGCGAAAAAGAACAGGAGGAAAAGCGACTTCATGGGCGGGGCAATGTACCAAAAAAAAGCCCGGCGAATGCCGGGCTTTGGTACGCGAGAGGCGGTGCCTTACTTCGTGGTCGCCTTCTCGTCGGCCTTGGCCTTCGCCTTGGCTTTCTTCTCGCCCTTGGTGGCCTTGGCCTTGGCGGGCTTCTTGTCGCCCTTCTTCGCCTCGGCGGAGGTCGGCGCCTTGGGCGCGCCGCCTTTTTCATCCGGCGACTTCGGCGTCTGGGCAAACGCGGTCAGCGCGAACGCCGACGCAAACAACGTAACGAGCAGCTTGTTCATCTTCAATCCTCCAGGAGTTGTGAATGATCCACGAGGGATCTGCGACGAACAACGCGGCGCGCGGCGCCGGCGTTGACCCCCAAGGTGTTACCAGTTGTTACGCGTGTTGCCGCGCCCCGACAACCCTATAATCGGGCCGCCCGATGCAGCTCGACGAATTCATGGCGCGTGTGCCGAAGGGCGACTTCTGGGTCTTCGGCTACGGCTCGCTGATGTGGTCGCCCTGCTTCTCCTATGAAGCGAAGGGCTTCGGCCGCGCGCACGGCTACCACCGCGCGCTCTGCATCCTCTCCACGCGCTACCGCGGCACGCATCGCCGCCCCGGACTGGTGATGGGCCTTTGCCGCGGCGGCTCCTGCTGGGGCATGGCTTTTCGCATCGCTCGCAGCCAGGTGCGCCGTGCCCTCTCCCGGCTCTGGGCGCGCGAGATGCCGCGCCGCGTCTACCACCCGCGCCTGGTCTCGGTGCGGCTGCGCAGCGGGCGAACCGTAAGAGCGCTCGCGTTCGTCGCCGATCCGACGCATTCCGCGTATGTCGACGAGCTCGACCTGCACGGCCGCGCAAAGCTCGTCGCGCAAGGCATCGGCGTGCGCGGGCCCTGCGTCGATTACATCCAGAACACGCTCGACCACATGCACGAGGTCGGCGTGCGCGACCCGCACCTCGAGCGGGTGCTAGACGCGGCGCTTGCCCTGCGGCGCGGCGATGGCGGCTCGCATGCGCGCAAGGGCCTCGCGCAGACGCGCGCGCTGCGTGCCAAAGTTCAGCCGCACGAAGCGCGCATCGCCAAACTGCGAACCCGGGGATAGCGCGACGCCGTGCTCGAGGAAGAGCGCCTGCGGGTCGGCGCTCGCGAGGCCGCTGCAATCGATCCAGGCGAGGTAGGTCGCCTCGACGTGCGCCATCGGCAGGCCGAGGCTAGACTCGACCAGGTCGCGGTTGCCGCGCAGGTACTCGATCTGCGCCGCGAGCCAGTCGTCCGCCTTCGTGCAGGCGGCGAGCGCCGCCTCATAGCCGAACACGGACGGCGACGGCAATACGTGCGCGGTCAGCTCCAGGGAAAAAATTCTTCTCAGGCTCGAGTCCTCGATGATCGCCCACGCGCAACCCGCCGAGGGGAAGTTGAACGACTTGTTCGGCGACATCAGCGTAACCGAGCGACGCGAGATCTCGGGCGACAGGCTGGCGATCGGCACGTGGCGCAGGCCTGCCTCGAGCACGAGGTCGCAATGGATCTCGTCGGAGACGATGACCGCGCCGCCGGTGGCCTCGGCGATGCGTTCAAGCTCCCCGGCGCGGAACACCGTGCCGCCCGGGTTCTGCGGATTGCAGAGGAACAGCAGGTCGGCCTTCCTTCGCAGCGCGTCGAGGTCGAAGACCCAACGGCCGCGCTCCAGGACGAGCGGCACTTCGGTAAAGGCGCGCTGCGCGACCTCGGCGGCGCGCTTCAGGTGCTGATACACAGGCTTGGGTACCAGCACATGGCCATCGGCCGGCACCAGCCGGCGCGCGGCGAGGTGCAGCCCCGGGACGACGCCAGGCAGGAAAACGATCCATGCGGGGTCGACGCGCCAGCGGTAGAGGCGCTCCAGGCGCGCGACGATCGCCTCGCGCAGCGCTTCGGGCGGCGCGGTGTAGCCAAGCACGCCGTGCTCGACCCGGCGCGAGAGCGCTTCCAGCACCGCCGAGGGCGCGCGGAAGTCGCTGTCGGCCACCCAGAGCGGAATGACATCGCGCCCGGCGTAGCGCTCCCAGCGCGTGCTCCAGGTGCCGGCGCGCTCGACCGGGGAATCGAAATCGAACTTCACGGCGCGTTATAACACGCAAAAAAAAGCCGGGCACGAGGCCCGGCTTCCGAGACGCTGTCCTGTTGTTGTTATTTCTTCGGTTCCTCCTCCTCTTTACTCTCGAAACCCTTGAGAGGGTCCTCTTCCAGCCGGTTCATGCTGTCGTCGACGTGCTCGGTCTCGATCGCCTGCTGCTGCGCGTTCAGGTGCGCGGGGAACCAGGTGGCGATGGAGGGAAAGAACATGATCACGGCGATCGCAATGCACTGCAGGACCATGAACTCGAACATGCCCTTGTAGATCGTCCCCAGCGACCACTCCTTGACGACCTGCTTCAGGTAGTACGCCGACATCGCCACCGGCGGCGACAGGTAAGCGGTCTGCATGGTCACCGCCACCAGCGCGCCAAACCAGACCATGAAGAGATCGGGCGGAATGCCCAGGCTTTGCGACAGCGCAGGCTTCAGCGAATCGACAACTGGATAGAAGATCGGCAGGAAGACGAGAATGATCGCCGGCCATTCGAACGGCCAGCCGAGCAGGAAAAGCAGAATGACCACGAATGACAGCATGATGATTGGCGGTACCGGCAGCGACGTCATCGCCTCGGTGACCCAGGTCGCGGTTCCCATGCGCGCGAACACCGCACCGAAAATGTTCGAGGTCACGGCGAGCAGCAACACCATGCTCGAGGTGGTCATGGCGCTGATCACCGCCTGGCGCAACCCGGCGTACGTGAGACGGCGGTAGACGATCGCGAGGATCAGGGCGCCGAGCGCGCCGATGCCGGACGCTTCGGTCGGCGTCGCCAGTCCGGCGAGGATCGAGCCGAGCGTGGCGGCGATGAGCAGCGCCAGCGGCAGCACGCCGATCACGACCTCCCGCAGGATCGCGTAGAGATCGGTTACCCGCTCTTCCTTGGGCACCGGCGGGCCGAGCTTGGGATTGATGGCGGAGCGCACGATCAGATAGGTGAGGTAGAAGCCGGCGAGCATGAAGCCGGGGCCGAAAGCTGCGGCGTACAGATCGGCGACCGAGACGCCGAGCACCGGCCCCATGACGATCAGCATCACGGAGGGCGGGATCAGGATGCCAAGCGTGCCGCCGGCGGTGATCGCGCCGGCCGAGAGCTTCGCGTCGTAGTGGGTCTTGATCATGATCGGCCCGGCCATGATGCCGAGCACGGTGACCGCGGCGCCGACGATGCCGGTCGCCATGGCGAACACCGTCGAGGTCAGGATGACGACGATGTAGAGCGAGCCGCGGATCGGCGCGAGCACCATGCGCAGCGCCGAGAACAATCGCTCCATCAACCCCGCCTGCTCGGTGATGAAGCCCATGAAGATGAACAGCGGCACCGCCGCGAGCAGCTCCTCCTTCATCATGCCGATGGTCTGGAAGTAGGCGAGATCGAACACCACGCGGCCAAGCGCAAAGTAACCGAAGCTGAGCGCGAGGAAAAGCAGCGTGAACGAGATCTGGATGCCGATGAAGATGGCGCCGATCATGACGATCAGCATGACCAGACCGAGCAGGATTTCGGTGGTCATATCTCAATCTTCTCCTTGTGCTCGAGCACCACGCCGGTGCGCCAGGCGTAGACGCTCTTGATGGTCTCGGAGATGCCCTGCAGCATCAGCAGCACGCAGGTCACCGGCACGACCGCCTTGTAGGGCCATAGGATCGGCCGCCACGGCGTCTGCTCGGAGGTCTCGCTGATGGTGTAGGCGTACCAGGCTTCATTGCCGCTCGCCGCCAGCAGCATGATGAGCGAGGGGAAGAAAAAGACGATGTACGAGATCGAGTCGACCATGCCCTTGGTCTGGTCTGACCACTTCTCGTAGAAGAAATCGGTGCGGATGTGCGCGCCCTTGTGCAGCGCGTAGGCGGCGCCGAGCATGAAGATCGTGCCGTAGAGCATGTAGGTGACGTCGAACGACCAGATGGTCGGCGCGTGGAAGAAGTAGCGCGCGATCACCTCGTAGCTGACGGCGAGCACGAGCGGCACGTTCAGCCACGCGATCCACACACCGGTGGTATCGGTGAACCGGTCGATGTTGCGGACCGCCCTGATCAGGGTCGGCGACTGCTCGGCCATGCGCTGCCCCCTAAATTGAAACGGGGGCGGAATCCCGCCCCCGCTCTGCCTGCGAGGTTACTTCGCCGCCGCTTTCTTCGCGGACCCGGCGGTCCCGCCGGCCTGCTCGGGCCAGTAGTAGTTGGCTGCGAACGAATACGGCGGAAAATAGAATCGCTTCGCCGGCACCACCAGCGATGCGTAGGCGCGCTGCGAGTCGAGCACCTTCTTGAAGAACGGGCTCTTCGCCGACTCCTCCTTGGCGATGATGTCCCAGGTCTTCAGGAACTCGACCAGGATGTCGGGCGGGGTGCGCAGGATGCGAACGCCGTGCTTCTCCTGCAGCTCCTTGAGAGCCTCGGCGTTCTGCTTCTGCCACTTCGCCCACCAGATGATGAAGGACTCGTTGGCGGCGCTCTTGATCATCTCCTGGTGCTGCGTCGACAGGCCTTTCCAGATGTCCATGTTGAACACCACTTCGCCGATGGTGACGTTCTCGTGCATGCCCGGCGTGTAGTGGTATTTCCAGACGTTGTGGAAGCCCAGGCGCAGGTCCTCGACGCCGCCGACCCACTCGGCGCAGTCGATCACGCCGCGCTGCGCCGACGGGATGATCTCGCCGCCGGGCATGTTGACCGTCGTCATGCCCATGCGCTGCCACACTTCGGCCGCGATGCCGGTCTGGCGGCACTTCATGCCCTTGAAGTCGGCGAGGCTCTTGATCGGCCGCTTGAACCAGCCGAAGGCCTGCGGGCCCGACGGCAGGATCGGCATCCAGTGCACGTTGAGCTTGAGCTCCTTCTGGAAGAACTCGTTGCAGAACTCGTTGCCGCCGCCGTGGTGCATCCAGCCGATGGCGTCGATCATGTCCATGCCGAACGTGCCGCCCGGGCCGCCGGTGCACAGGATCGCGGCCTTGTTCTTGCCGACCCAGTAGCCCGACCACGCGTGCGCGCCGTCGATCACTTTCTTGTGCGTGGCGTCGAGCACTTCGAACGCCGGCACGACCTGCCCGGCGGGCATGGCGTCGATCTTCAGCGTGCCGGCGGAGATCTTGCCGACGCGCTCGGCGAAGTAGGTGAAGTTCTCGTACAGAGTCAGGCTGGCGGGCCAGGTGGCCTGCATCTTCAGGGTGACGGTCTGGGCTTGGGCGCCGGTGGCGAATACTGCTGCGCACGCAGCGGCGACGAGCGAACGGACGGATAGCCTCATGACTTCCCTCCTCCTCTAAAGGTGGTTTCGCAAGGCGAAATACCAGCCTACACGGGTTCCGCGGGGCGGATCAACCTATTTCTTCTTGCCCTCGCCCTTCGCCGCCGCAGCCGGCTTCTCCGGGAAGTAGTAGTTGGCCGCGAACGAGTAGGGCGGGAACATGAAGCGCTTCGCCGGCACGACCTTGGCGGCGTAGACCCGCTGCGACTCGTACACCTTCTTGAAGAACGGATCCTTGGCCGACTCCTCGACCGCCATCTTGTCCCAGGTCTTCATGAACTCGACCAGGATCGCCGGCGGCGTGCGCAGGATCTGCGTGCCATGCTTGGTGCGCATCTCCTCGATCGCGTCGGCGTTCTGCTTCTGCCAGCGCACGCCCCAGCGCACGAAGGTCTCCATCTGCGCCGCGCGCCATGCCTCCTGCTGGTGCGGCGTAAAGCCCTTCCACACGTCGCCATTGACGATCACCTCGAGCATCGAGTTCGACTCGTGCATGCCGGGCGTGTAGTGGTATTTCCAGACCTGCGGCAGGCCGAGCTTCAGGTCCTCGATGCCGCCGACCCACTCGGCGCAATCGATCACGCCGCGCTGCGCCGAGGGCACGATCTCGCCGCCGGGCATGTTGACCGTCTGCATGCCCATCTTCTGGTAGATCTCGGCGACGATGCCGGTCTGGCGGCACTTCATGCCCTTGAAGTCGGCGAGGTCCTTGATCGGCCGCTTGAACCAGCCGAACGCCTGCGGGCTCGAGCCGCCGATCGGCATGCCGATCACGTTCAGCTTGAGGACATCGCGGTAGAACTCGTCGTAGAGCGCCTGGCCGCCGCCCTCCTGCAGCCAGCCGAGGAAATCGAAGTGGTCCATGCCGAACGGGCCGGCGGGCGTCGCCGAAAAGAGCGTCGCCGTCTTGTTCTTGCCCACCCAGTAGTAGGCGACGCCGTGGCCGCCGTCGAGCACCTTCTTGTGCGTGGCGTCGAGGATCTCGAAGGCCGGCACGATCTGCCCCGCCGCCATCGCCTCGATCTTCACTTCGCCGCGCGTCAGCTTGTCGAAGCGCTCGGCGAAGAAGCGGAAGTTGTCCTGCAGCGTCAGGCTCGCCGGCCAGGTCGACTGCATCTTCAGGTTCTTGACCGCGGGCTGCTGCGCCTGGGCACTGAACGCGAGCGCGGCGGCCGCGGCGAGCGTGGTAAGCGACAATGCTTTTTTCATCGTGTCCTCCTCCAGAGGGAGGGAAATCTTATATGAAGATCATTCGACTGGAAACGCTGCGGCTGGGCGAGTTCCCGAATCTCGTCTGGCTGCGCGTGCACACCGACGAGGGCGTCGCCGGGCTGGGCGAAACCAGCTATGCGGCGCAGAGCGTCGATGCCTACCTGCACGAATATGTGGCGCCGCGCGTCCTCGGCCGCGACCCGCTGGAGATCGAGGCCCTTAGCCGCAGCCTGACGGGGTATCTCGGCTGGCGCGGCTCGGGGATCGAGACGCGCGCCGCCTCCGCCTTCGACCTGGCGTTGTGGGACCTGTACGGCAAGGTCTGCAACCAGCCCCTGTACCAGGTCCTCGGCGGCGCGAGCCGCGCGCGCGTGCGCACCTACAACACCTGCGCCGGCTACCGCTACGTGCGCGGCGCCGGCGGGCAGAGCACGAAGAATTGGGGCCTCGATGGAAAATCGCAGGGACCCTACGAAGATCTCGACGCATTCCTCAACCGCGCCGACGAGCTCGCGCAGTCGCTGCTCGAGCAGGGAATCACCGGCATGAAGATCTGGCCCTTCGATCCGTTCGCGGAAGCGAGCGAGGGCCAGTACATCTCCGGTCCGGACCTGCAGAAGGCGCTCGAGCCCTTTCGAAAGATCCGCGCGGCGGTCGGCAACCGCATGGACATCATGGTCGAGTTCCATTCGCTCTGGCGCCTGCCCGCGGCGCAGCGCATCGCGCAGGCGCTCGCCGAGTTCGACACCTTCTGGCACGAGGACCCGATCCGCATGGACAGCCTCGCGCTGCTGAAGCAGTACGCGCCTTACTCGAAGGCGCCGATCTGCGCCTCGGAAATCCTCGCCGGCCGCTGGAGCTTCAAGGACCTGCTCGAGACCGGCGTCGCCGGCATCGTCATGTTCGACCTCGCGTGGTGCGGCGGCGTGAGCGAGGCGCGCCGCATCGCCGCGCTCGCGGACGCATGGCAGCTGCCGGTCGCGCCGCACGATTGCACCGGGCCGCTCGTCTACGCTGCGTCGGTGCATTTCTCGATCTGGGCGCCGAACGCGCTCGTGCAGGAATCGGTGCGCGCCTTCTACACCGGCTGGTATAACGAGCTCGTCACGCACGTACCGCAACCCGTGCAGGGATACTTTGGCAAGCCGCCCGGTCCCGGAATCGGCTGCGAGCTGCTACCTGAAGTGTGGAAGCGGAAAGACGCGGTCGTCCGCGTCAGTCCAGCCTGACGACGATTCCCTCGAGCGCCTTCGACGGCGCGGGATAGCGCTGCATCACCAGCGGGTCATGGCCAGGAATGATGTGCTCGGGCGAAGCCGCCAGCGAGCGCAAACGCTCGTAGCCCGCCACCATGTCGGCGACCGAGAAGACGATCGGGAACGGCCGCGTCTGCTCCATGTTGGCGTAGAAGTGGCTCGCATCCGACGCCAGCACGACCCAGCCGCGGCGCGTCGCGACGCGCACCGCCTGCAGTCCCATCGTGTGGCCGCCGATGAGGTGGATCGAGATACCGGGAAAAAGCTCGGCGTCGCCTTCGTGGAAGCGCACGCGCCCGGCGTAGACGCGGCGCACCATGCCGACCACGTCTTCCACTTCGTAAGCGCCGCGAAAGGGCTCGTGCGCCATGTGGCGGCCGGTCGCGTAGCGCATCTCGAGATCCTGCAGGTGCAGCGTCGCATTCGGGAACAAATCGAAGTTGCCCACGTGGTCGTAGTGCAGGTGCGTAATGACCACGTCTTTCATTGAAAGAGGATCGGAGTCAAGAAGGCGTAGCGTCTCCGCAGGGCACCTGAGGTGATCTCGCCCTCGCTTCTTTGCCATCGCCGCCGAGAATCCCGTGTCGACGAGGAGCTCGCGCCCGCCGCCGCGAATCAGCCAGACAAAGTAGTCGAGCGGCATCGGCCCGTCGTGCGGGTCGCCGCCGATGAAATTCTCCGAGGCACGGCGCGCATGGTGCGCGTACTTGATCGCGTAGACCTCGTATTCGTTCACAGCCCGAGATCCTTGCGCAGCGCGGCGAGCGGCGCGCCCCAGTCGCGCGACACCGGCTGGCGGTAGACAGGAAAGTCCCCAAACCAGGGCGAGCGGTCCTCGCGGCGCAGCCAGCGCCACTCGGGCGGAAACGGCACGAGCACGCGCGCGCTCCGGCCGATGCCGGCGAGCAGATGGATGTTGGTGTTGCTCACGCTGACATACTCGTCGACGAGCGAGAGCACCGCAAGCAGCGCCTGCAGGTCCTCGCCGAGCGCGGAGAGATCGTGGAACGGCGCGCCGAAGCCGGCGGCGAATTCGGCGCTGTCCTGCGCGCGGGCGCCGCGCTGCAGGAGGATCGTCGTGCCGCGCCAGCCGCGCAGCGCCGCGCCCAGCACCTTCGGCGATGCCGACTTGCTGAGCCCCATGCGCTCGGCGCCGAACTCGCGCCCGCGCGCCGTATCGGTGCCGGCGCGCCAGGTGACGGCGAGATAGGGCGGCGGTCCGAGCGCCGCCAGCCGCGCAGTCGCCTCCCGCTTCGCGCCGGCGTCGACCTCGAGACGCCAGGCGGGCGGTGTCGTCTCGGCCTGCAGCAGCGCAGGAAGGTCGGAGGTCCAGACCCAGCGGTCGAATCCTGCCGGATCAGCTCCTTCGCGCACTTCCTCGATGAATTCGTTCGCGCGCAGCACGGCGTGCAGCTTTCGCTCGCAGCTCAGCACGAGGCGCGCGCCGCGCTCGCGAAGGAGCGGCGCGAACCGGAGAAAAAAAAGCACGTCGCCGATACCCTGATCGCCGCGCAGCAGGACCGAGCGGCCGTCGAGACGCCCGGCGGGAAGCGGCGGCACATCGCCGGGGCGTGCGTCGAGGAGGTCGTGACGCCGCAGGTACTCCGCCCAGCCTTCGCGCCAACGACCGGTCGAAAGGAGGAGATGCGCATACGCGCTGCGCGCCAGCTTCCAGTCCGGCCGGGCGGCGAGCCCCGCCTGCAGCCTTGACGACGCGCTCCCGACGTCGCCCGCATCGGCTTCGCATTGCGCCATGGCGATGGCGAAGTCCTGCGGATCGACTTGCCTGGCGTGGCGCTCGAGCACGGCGCGCGCGCGCGAAACTTCGCCGCGCTGGCTGCAGATCCGGGCGAGGTTGGCGGCGAGCTTGGGAAACGCGGGCTCGATGGCGAGCGCGCGCTCGTAGTGCTGGCGCGCCTCGTCGAGCCTTTCCTGCTTCTCCAGCGACTTGGCGAGGTTGACGAGCGCGTCGACGAAGCCCGGCTTGCGCTTGAGCAGCTTGCGGAAGGTCGCCTCGGCGAGGTCGAGCTGACCGGCCTCGCCGTAGGCGACGCCGAGGGTGTTGAGGAAGTCGAGGCTGTTGCGCTTCAGCTCGTGCGCGCGCAGCGCGTGCTCGAGCGCGAGCTTGGTCTCGCCCGCTTGCAGGTAGGTCCAGGCGAGCTGGTTGCAGGTCTCCGCATCCACTACGCGAGCCGCACGCGCGCGAACTTGCGCTTGCCCACCTGCACGACCAGCGTCTCGCCCGGCTTGAAACTGAGGTTCTTGTCGCTCACCTTCTCGCCATTGATCTT
The DNA here is from genome assembly GCA_034668045.1 of Betaproteobacteria bacterium. Taxonomy (GTDB): domain Bacteria; phylum Pseudomonadota; class Gammaproteobacteria; order Burkholderiales; family SG8-39; genus SCGC-AG-212-J23. The sequence continues at coordinate 17,489 of JAXDQC010000193.1, forward strand.
CACGCCGCCCTGCTCGATCATGCGCGCCGCCTCGCTCGTGCTCGGCACCAGGCCGGCGCTCTTCAGCACCTTGACGATCGCGGTCTCGCTCACCGTCACCTCGGGCATTTCCTGCGGCAGCTCGCCGTGGCGGAACATCGCCTCGAAGCCCTCCTCGGCCTTCTGCGCCGCCGCCTGCGAATGGAAGCGCGCGACGATCTCCTTCGCGAAGGCGACCTTGATCTCGCGTGGATTGCGGCCCGCGGCGACTTCTTTTTTCCAGTCCTGGGGCGCAAACGACAGGAGATCGATGTACCGCCACATGAGCTTGTCGGAGATACGCATCAGCTTGCCGTACATCTCGGCGGGTGGCTCGGTGATGCCGATGTAGTTGCCGAGGGACTTCGACATCTTGTCCTTGCCGTCGGTGCCCTCGAGCAGCGGCATGGTGATCACGCACTGCGGCTCCTGGCCGTCGTCCTTCTGCAGCTCGCGCCCGACCAGCAGGTTGAATTTCTGGTCGGTGCCGCCGAGCTCGACGTCGGCTTTCATCGCCACCGAGTCGTAACCCTGCATGAGCGGGTAGAGGAGCTCGTGCACGGCGATCGGCTGATTGCTCTTGAAGCGCTTGCTGAAATCGTCGCGCTCGAGCAGCCGCGCCACCGTGTAGCGCGCGGCGAGCCGGATCATTCCCTCGGCGCCGAGCTTGTCCGACCATTCGGAGTTGAACAGGATCTGCGTCTTCTCCGGGTCGAGGATCTTGAACGCCTGCTCGCGGTAGGTTTTCGCATTGGCGAGAATCTCCTCGCGCGAAAGCGGCGGCCGCGTCTGGTTCTTGCCCGTCGGGTCGCCGATCATGCCGGTGAAATCGCCGATCAGGAATTGCACCTGGTGGCCGAGCTGCTGGAAATCGCGCAGCTTGTTGATCACCACGGTGTGGCCAAGGTGAAGGTCGGGCGCGGTGGGATCGAGGCCGAGCTTGATGCGCAGCTTGCGGCCGCTCGCGAGCTTTTTCACGAGCTCTTCCTCGACGATCAGCTCGTCACACCCCCGACGAATGGTCTGAACGGACTGCTCGATGGCGGCCATGTCCCGTAGGCGCCTCACAGTCGCTTTGTTAGACTGCGCAGGCTTCTGAATAAAAAGGGATTCTAGCCGAACGATGCGCAAGCCTGGCACATTGGGTGGAACGATAGGACTGGCGTTGCTGCTCCTCGCCGCGTGCGGCGCGGTCGGCGCGTACAGCAGCTTTTCCCCGGATGCGGACGCGCTGGTGCTGCCAGAGCCGGTGGTGCACGCCCTGGCGTTGCGCACCGAACAGCAGGCGGCGCCGAAGACCTACGTGCGCGAAGAGCAATTCCAGCGCGCCGACACGATCGCCGGGTTCGTCGCCCGCCTCGGCCTCGCCGACCCGCGCATCGCACGCCTGCGCTCTCTGCGCGAGCTGCGTCCCGGCACCTACGTCAGCGCGGAAGTGAGCGCCGAGGGCGACCTGATCTCGCTCAGCTGGCTGAGCGGCCGGGATACGCTGGTCCGCATCGCGCCCGAAGGCGATGGCTACGCGCGCAGCGAGGTCCGCGCGCCGCTCGATACCCGCATCGGCATGAAAACGGGCGTCATCCGGAGCTCCCTGTTCGGCGCGAGCGATGCCGCCGGCATTCCGGACGGCGTCGCCATGCAGCTCGCCGACGTGTTCGCCGGCGACATCGACTTCCATCGCGATCTGCGCAAGGGCGATCGCTTCACCGTCGTCTACGAGACGCACTATCTCGGCGGCCGCGCGGTGCGAAGCGGGCGAGTGCTCGCCGCGGAGTTCGTCAACCAGGGCAAAACCTTCCGCGCCGTCCACTACGGGACGAGCTACTACACGCCCGAAGGCAAGAACATGCGCAAGGCGTTCCTGCGCTCGCCGCTAGAGTTCTCGCGCGTCAGCTCCGGCTTCGGCATGCGCCGGCACCCGATCGCCAAGGCATGGATGCAGCACAAGGGAATCGACTACGCGGCGGCGACCGGCACGCGCGTGCGCGCGGTCGGCGACGGCATCGTCGAGTTCGCTGGATTGAAGGGCGGCTACGGCAACGTGGTGGTACTGCGCCATCACGGCCAGTACACCACCGTCTACGCGCATCTCAGCCGCTTCCCCGCCGGGCTGCGCCGCGGCCAGCGCGTCGCGCAGAACGACACCATCGGCTTCGTCGGCCAGACGGGCTGGGCCACCGGACCGCACCTGCATTACGAGTTCCAGATCGCCGGCCAGGCTCGCAACCCGTTCTCGATCGCCATGCCGGCGGCGAATCCGGTGCCGGCCGATCAGTTGCCGCGATTCATGGCCGCGGCCGCGCCGCTGCTCGCGCGGCTGGATCTCTCGACTAACGCGAATCTTGCGTTGATGGAGTAACGCCCGGCGCGCGAACCCGGATCCACTGCGAGAAAAGCCATTTCTCGCCGCGGGTCGGCGCGGTTCCCGTGTGCTGGGTACGGTAGTCGGGCGCGCCGTCTTCGCCCAGGTTCCAGAAGATCAGCGCATCGCCCTTGCGGCCCTTGAACGCGCGGCCAAGCACCGGGAATGCGGTGTCCCCGCCTTCATAGTTGTCGTTCAGGTAGATGAGCAGGGTCAGCGCGCGCTGACCGCGGCGCTCCACCTCGCGCGCCAGGGCCGGGAACTTCACATCCAGGAAATCGTAGTGCGGGTTGAATTGCTGCCCGATCTCGTAGTGCAGGATCTGGCTGTCTTCGAGCGCCAGCACCGGCAGCTCGGCAAGGGCCGCGATGCGCGCGCGCACGAAAGCGAGCAACACGTCAATGCGGTCGATCTTGAGCACCGCGGCATTGTTGCTGCGGCGGCCGTCGAGGACCAGGTTGCCGGTCGTGCTGTCATAGATGTCCGCCTGCCGCAGATGCGGCCGACCGAGCCCGATCAGCCAGTCGCAAGCGGGCGCTGAAATGAAGTCCTTCACTGCTGCAATGCGCGGTTCGGTGGAGAACGCGCGTCCCGCGGGCACGCGCAGCCATGCGGCGATATCGACGGCGGCTTTCAAGCGGCCCCAGGTCTCGTGCGGCAGGATCTTCCCCGAGGGAATCTCGCGGGCGAGCCGCCAGTTGCCGACCAGCGCGGCGAGCTCGGCCTGCGCGCCTCGATGGCCGATCTCCGCGGCGCGCTGCAGATGCTCGAGCGAGCTCTTCAGATCCTGCGCGACGCCGAAGCCGGAGGCCGTGAGCAGCGCCAGAAGATAAGCCGCGTCGCCGTTGCCCTCTTTCGCCGCGGCCGCAATCTGCGCGATCGCCTGCTGATCGCCCGTTGCCGCGCCGGCGCGCCACTGGGCAAGCACCTCGCTGTCGACCGTGATCCCTCCCATGACCGCTTTCATTCTATTCGGGCCGTGGAAGGCGTTGGTTGAGGTCGCCCACCCATGAAAAAGGGGCCGAAGCCCCTTTTCTCGTCGTCCGCGCTAGCGAATCAGGTGGAGAACGAAGAACCGCAGCCGCAGGTGCTCTGCGCGTTGGGGTTCTTGATCACGAACTGCGCGCCTTCCAGGCCTTCCTGGTAGTCGATCTCGGCGCCGACCAGGTACTGGTAGCTCATCGGGTCGATGAGCAGCTTGACGCCCTGCTTCTCCATCACGGCGTCGTCCTCGTTCTGCACTTCGTCGAACGTGAAGCCGTACTGGAAGCCCGAGCAGCCGCCGCCGGTGACGAAGACTCGGAGCTTGAGCTCCGGGTTGCCTTCTTCCTCGATCAGCTGCTTCACTTTGCCCGCCGCGCTGTCGCTGAAAAGCAGCGGGGCCGGCATCTCCGTCACAGCGTTCTCCGTCACAGCATTCATTTGCTCTCCTTAACCACCTGAAGCCAGCTTCAATTCTACGCCCTTGGCCTCTGCACCGTGATGCACCAGCCGGCCCTCGACGACCGCGCCCTGGTGGATCTCGATGCTCTTGTAGTGCACGTCTCCTTTGACCCGGGAACCCGACTGGAGTTCGAGGGTCTCGGTCGACTGCACCGGGCCGTTGATGATGCCGTTGACGACGATGTGCGCGGCCTGGACCTCGCCATCGATGCGGGCATCGGAGGAAACCACCAGCGTGCCGGGCTGATCCGGAAGCGCGGCGACGTTGCCGCGCACCATGCCGTCGACTCGCAACCCGCCGCTGAACACGACATTGCCTTCGATGCGCGTGGTCTGGCCGATCAGGCTGTCGATGCGGTTCTGCGGCTTGCTCGATTTGTTGAACATGCTCTCTCTCCCTTGCTTTGCTAGAGCGTCACGGTGTGGGTCGCGCGCGGCTGGTTCGAGCCGTTCTCGTAGACCCTGACCTGCACGCTCTCCACCCGCGCCTTCGGGTTCACCCGGAAGGTCCCCTGCACGCGCCGGAAGTACTTGAATGCCAGCTTGAATTCGGACGCCCCGGCGTCCGCCGGCTCGGGGAAGCTCATCATAGCACTCTGGTCCCCGTCGGTCAGGCTGACGACCAGCTCCAGCCGCCCGTGGAATTCGCGCTCGCGGCGCGTCGTCGGCGTGAGCAGCAGCAGGTGGTAGCGGTACTCGCCCGGCAGCACGTCGGGCTCGACCTTGAAGCGATAAACAGTCAGCGCCGCGGACGAGCGCGCGTCGGACGAGAGCATGCCTTCGAAGGTGGCGAGCTCCTCGCGCACGCGCGCGTTCTCCTGCTCGAGCGTGCGGATCTGCTGCGCGAGCTTCTGCTGCGCACTGCGCTCGATCGACATGCGGTTGTCGGCGGCGTTGGCAATGGCGCCCAGCCGCTCGAGCTCGGAGCGCGCCGCCGCGAGGTCTTCCTTGGCGACGTTGAGCTCCTGCTGCACCTGACTGTTGTCGAAGCCGGCGAAGCGCCGCCCGGCGTCGTAGATCCACGCCGCGGCGGCAGCCGCGACGCCGAGCAGTGCCGCGATGCCGACCCAGCGCCAGTACCAGGGAATCTGCGAGTGCACCGTGACGCGCGGCGCGGCGATGCCGAAACGCTGGCGCAGCTTCGCCATGCGCAGCCACGCGCGCATCAGGGCACTACCGCGATCTGGTCGAGGCCGGTCGTCTCGGGCAGGCCGAACATCAGGTTCATGTTCTGCACCGCCTGGCCCGAGGCGCCCTTCACCAGGTTGTCGATCACCGAGAGGATCACCAGCGTGTCGCCCGCCTTTTTCCCCGAGGACGGCCGGTGGATCGCCATCCGGCAAAGGTTGGCGGCGCGCACCGAGCGCGTATCGGGATGGCTGCCCGCCGGCATCACGTCCACGAACGCCTCTTTCGCGTAGCGCTTCTCGTAGAGCTGCTGGAAATCCATTTCTTTCGTCAGGCGCGCGTACAGCGTGGCGTGAATGCCGCGAATGATCGGCGTCAGGTGCGCGGTGAAGATCAGTCCGACTTCTTCGCCTTTCGCCGCCTGCGACAGGCTCTCGCGGATCTCGGGCCCGTGCCGATGCCCGGGCACGTTGTAAGCCATGAAGTTGTCCGACGTCTCGGCGAAGCTGAGGCCGAGCTCCGCCTTGCGGCCCGCGCCGCTGACGCCCGATTTCGCGTCGGCGATGAGATGCGCGCGATCGACGGCGCCCGCTTCGACCAGCGGCAGGAAGCCGAGCTCGATCGCGGTCGGATAGCAGCCAGGGTTGGCGACCAGCCGCGCCTTCTTGATGCGCTCGCGGTTGAGCTCGCACAGGCCGTACACCGCTTCGCGCACCAGCTCGGGCTCGGTGTGCTTCATCTTGTACCAGCGCTCCCACTCGGCGAGGTCCTGGAGCCTGAAATCCGCCGACAGGTCGATTACCTTCGCGCCGCCGTCGAGCACCGGGCGCGCGTCCTTCATCGCCACGCCGTGCGGCGTGGCGAAGAAAACGACGTCGCAGCCGCGCAGGGTCTTCGCGTCGGGCTCGGTAAAGGCGAGCTCGACGCGCCGCCGCAGGCTCGGGAACATCGCCGCCACCGGCGTGCCCGCTTCCTTGCGCGAGGTGATCGCCTTCAGCTCCACCTGCGGATGCTGGGCGAGCAGGCGCAGGAGCTCGATCCCCGTGTACCCCGTGCCGCCAACGATGCCCGCTTTAATCATTCATGTCCCAGAAACGCAAAAGCCGCCCGGGGGCGGCTTTCGTATCGCGAAAAATCCTTCGTTTCGTTTTTCAGCGTTTCGAGTACTGCTTGCGCCGCCGCGCCTTGTGCAGACCGACCTTCTTTCGCTCGACTTCGCGCGCATCGCGCGTGACGAGCCCGGCAGTGCTCAGGGTGGGCTTCAACGCCGCATCATACTCGATCAACGCCCGGGTAATGCCGTGGCGCACCGCGCCGGCCTGGCCGCTCTCGCCGCCGCCGTACACGTTCACCATGATGTCGAAGCTGGTGAGATTTTTCGTCAGCTCGAGCGGCTGGCGCACGACCATTTGCCCCGTCTCGCGGCCGAAGAACTCGTCCATCGGCTTGCCGTTGACGACGATCTCGCCCTTGCCCTGCTTGAGGAAGACGCGCGCCACCGCTCTTTTGCGCCGTCCCGTGCCGTAATAGTAGTCGCCGACCATTGGATCTAGATCTCCACCGCTTTGGGTTGCTGCGCCGAGTGTGGGTGCGTGTCGCCCGCGTACACCTTCAGCTTGCGCAGCATGGCGTAGCCGAGCGGTCCCTTGGGCAACATGCCCTTGACGGCCTTCTCGAGCACGCGCTCGGGCTTCGCCGCCTGCAGCTTGGCGAAGTTCGTTTCCTTGAGGCCACCCGGGTAGCCGGTATGGCGGTAATAGATCTTGCGCTCGGCCTTGCGGCCGGTGACGCGCAGCTTCGCCGCATTCACCACGACGACGTAATCGCCGGTATCGATGTGCGGCGTGTATTCGGGGCGATGCTTGCCGCGCAGGCGCATGGCGATCTGCGACGCCAGGCGGCCCAAAACCCTGTTCTGGGCATCGACCAGGACCCACTGCTGCTCGACTTCCCCTGCCTTGGCGGTATAGGTTTTCATGCTGGAAAGAGCGAAAGGGTGCGGATTTTACACAAAAAAATGGCGCGACTCGCGGGAGTTGCGCCAAATCCACCATTGGAGGAGGGTGGAGGAGACAAATCCATTCTCGCGCTCGTCATGCTGCTGTGCGATGCCGTAGTGCTCATTTCGCAGAAGATTCGTAGTTCCATGATTTATCTGCAATTATAGCATTGGTCGTGAACAATTCCATAGCCTGATTATTGCGGAGCAAAAGAAATGGATTGCACTGTGCGATGGACCGGTGGCGAGGGCATGACCTTTCTCGCCGAGACCTCGAGCAATCACGTGGTGGCGATGGACGGCGCCCCGGACGGCGGCGGCCGCAACCTGGCGCCGCGGCCGATGGAAATGGTGCTGGTCGGCACCGGCGGCTGCACTGCCTATGACGTGGTCGTCATCCTGCGAAAGAGCGGCCAGGCAGTCACGGGCTGCGAGGTGAAGGTGACCTCCGAGCGCGCCGAGACCGACCCGAAGGTGTTCACCAAGATCCACATGCATTTCCTGGTTCGGGGCCGCGGGCTGAAGCGCAACGTCGTCGAGCATGCCATCCGGCTCTCGCACGAGAAGTACTGCTCGGCGTCGATCATGCTCGGCAAGACTGCGGCCATCACCAAGGACTTCGAGATCGTCGAGGACTGATCAGGTCTTGATCAGGTAGCCGCGCGGCGCGAAGGTGAAGCCGAACTTCTGCTCGCGCGGCACGTCGCGCTCGAACGCCGAAGGGTTCGCGGCGCAGTACTCCTCGATCGCTTCGTAGGGGCCCGGACCGAAGTCTGGCCGCAGCGGATGGCCGTTGACGCAACCGTCCTCGACCACGAGGTAATCGCCATGGCGAAGGACCGGCACCCAGACCGCGAGCTCGCGAAGCACGTGCGCCTTCTTGTGGTCGGAGTCGAGAATCATGAACAGCGGCCCACGCGTCGCCGGCAGGCGCGCGCGCACCTGCGCCGCCACCTCCGGGGCGCCGCTGTCGCCGAGGAGAAAGTCGATCCTCGGATGCGCTCCCACCTGGTTCGCGGCGGCGTCGACGTCGATGCTGATGACGCGCCCGCTCGCGCCGTTGAGCTGCAGCAGGTCGACGAAATACAGGGCCGAGCCGCCGTGGCGCGTTCCGGTCTCGATCACCCAGTCGATGCGCCGCTCGCTGAAGATTTCCTGGTAATTCCACAGATCGCTCGGGAACTTGAGGATGCGCACACCTCGATAGTGCATGCGCTTCCAGACGCCCTGGTCGTAGAACCAGCGGAAGTAGTCGAGACCCGGAGCGGCGTTGTCCTTCAAGGCCGTTGCATGGCTTGCGCTATCGCCTGCTTCCAGGCAGCCCCGACCGCAGCCGGCGAGAAACGCTCGGCCACCAGCGCCTGGCCGCGCCGGATGCGCTGCAGCGCCTGGTCGGCGTTCCCGGCGAGCCAGCGCAAGCCCTCGCCGAGATCGTCGCCGACCCAACCGAAATCCGCGAGCTCCCGGTAGGCGGGAAGCGGGTGCGCGATCACAAACCTGCCCGCCCACGTCGACTCGGTGAACCGGTTGGGGCTCTTCACCGCCTTGCGCGGATCGTAGGGATTGGAAGGGATGAACACCGCGTCGCATTGTCGCAGTTCATCGAACACCGCTTGCGTCGACCAGGGGCGGAATCGCCCGCTGATCCTTACGGCCAGGGCTTCCGCGCCAGCTCCCGGCGCGGTGACGAGCGTGATTTCGACAGGCAGTTGTCCCTGCAGATGCGGCAGGCCGTGCTGCAGCGTATCGAGGTTGCTGGGATGCCCGAACCACAGGAGGCGGAAAGGTGACGCTGCCGGCACCCGCGGCTCTCCCCTCGCCCCTTCCACCGGATCGGTGACGACGCTCACCGGCACCCGCGTGTGCTGCCGGAGCACCTCCGCAAGCTCCGGCGTGCTGGCAACCACCGCGTCCACCGCGTTGGCGAGGGCGCGGTAAGCGTCGCCGCGCACCGGGTCGGCGAAATGGTCGTCGCTGAAATCCGCGAGCACGGCGATGCGCGCGTCGCGCAACTGTGCCGCGAGCTCCAGCGCCTCCCTCGCCTCGCGCTCGGCATGCGGCGCAGGAGCAAGCAGCTTGCCCAGCACCACGGCGTCCGCGCCGCGGAATTTTTCCCTGAGCGTGCGCCGGTCCGCGCCGGGCATGAACGGAATGACCTTGCTGTCGCAGCCCTGCGCATACAGGGCTGCCGAAGGTAGCAGCAGACGGTAGCGCACCGAGGCGATGCTGCTGCTCAGTTTTCCCGCGCGTCGTTCGAGGGGAGCGAAGCTCACCCAGACGATGCGTGTCGGACCGGCCACGTTACCCGCCCAGCACCGGCGCTCCGGGCCAGCCGAAGACCAGGTCCTTCACCACTTGCGCCAGCGCCACCGCACCGAGGGACTGCAGGAACTCCGCGGCCGCGTACTGCGTGGTGCCGTAGCGGCCGGCGAACTCCTTCTGCTCGATGATCACCACCGGCCGGCAGCGCAGCAGCGTCTCGCGCCCGCCCTCGAGCACCTGGCGCTCGAAACCCTCGACGTCGACCTTGATGAAGTCGATCTCGTCGTAGCCGAAGTCGTCGAGCCGGCGCATCGGGATGTCGCCCTCGGCGCCGGGTCGCACATGCGTAGCGCCGGTGTTCTCGGCATCGACCTCGAGCGCGACCTTCCGATCCGCCTCGCCCAGCGCGACGCGATGCAGCGTTACGCCCTTCGCCCGCACGTTGCGCTCGAAGCACTGCGCGAACAGCTCGTTCGGCTCGAACGCGTGCACCCGCTGGAAGGCGAGCGCGAGGTAGTACGACCAGAAGCCGACGTGGCCGCCGACGTCGAGCGCAGTGCGGCGCAAGGCGCAGAACTGGATGGATTGCTGGATGTGCTGCGCCTGGTACATGCGCCGGCCCTCGACCTTCGGCGCGCTGGAAAGGTATTTCGGGAAATGCCGGTCGCTGGCCGGCAGCACCCAGCCGTAGGCCGAGCGCGTCGCGCTCATCCCTTCGCCGCCTTCATCGCCTCGCGCTCGGCGAACCACTCGCCGGCGTATTCGCAGTCGCGGTAGGCGTCGAACCACGGTCCGCCCAGCGTGTAGTGCACGAGCTTCGCCTCCGGGTTGTAGTCGTACTCGGTGACGAGCCAGTTCCACTCCCTCGGCAGATCGCCGATGAGCTCGTCATCGAGCCACCGGAAGCGGTGCAGCTCCAGCCCGGAGGCGGCGTTCACGTAGTCGGCGGCGAGCGCGCGGCAGCGCGCATTGTTGAACAGCATCACGCTCGACCAGTTCTTGCGCTCGTATTTTGTCTGCACCTGGTCCAGGAATTTGCGCTGAGTCTTCGGTACGTAGTCGTGCTTGACGACCATCACCGCCTTGTCTTCCCGGCAATGCGCGGCGAGGCCGGCGATGTCGGCGCGACAGAGCATGTCGCAGTCCATGAAGACCGACCAGCCCTGGAAGTTCGCCAGCGCGGGAACGAGGAATCGCGTCAGGCTGAACTCGGTGGACTCGGTGGGGCCGCGCTGGCGCGTATAGAGGCCGGCATCGCGCAGCTCCTTCTGTACCAGGGGCCTGATCGAGACCGGGACCGATGAGCGGCGCTCGATCGAGTGCGCGAGCGTGTCGAAGGCGACCGCTTCCCTCGGGTCGAACCCGACGAAGACCTGAAGCACGGCTAAAGCCGGTAGGCGACGGTCGTCATGACCTTCGAGGCGAGCCGCATCACGCGCTTCGCCCCGTCGGGCAGCTCGGCGGCGCCGAGCTCGAGCGCACTGGCACGGT
>JAXDQC010000194.1:0-19129 GCA_034668045.1 Betaproteobacteria bacterium
GTTCACGGTGGGAATGCCGGCGAGCGGGCAGCTCTTCTTCATGTATGCGTCGACGCTGATCGCCATTCCCACTGGCGTGAAAGTGTTCAACTGGGTGGCGACCATGTGGAAGGGCTCGCTCACCTTCGAGACGCCGATGCTCTTCGCCATCGGCTTCCTGTTCCTGTTCACCCTGGGCGGCTTCACGGGGCTGGTGCTGAGCCTCGTGCCGGTCGACATCCAGCTGCACGACACCTATTACGTCGTGGCGCACTTCCACTATGTGATGGTGGCGGGCGCGCTCTTCGCCGCGTTCGCGGGCGTCTACTTCTGGCTGCCGAAATGGACCGGCAAGATGTACGACGAGAAGCTCGGCCAGATCCATTTCTGGCTGACCATGATCTTCTTCAACATGATTTTCTTCGTGCAGCACTTTCTCGGCCTCGCGGGCATGCCGCGGCGCATCCCGGACTACCCGCTCATATTCGAGACCTGGAACAAGATCTCCTCGATCGGCGCCTTCGGCTTCGGCCTGTCGCAGCTCCTGCTGCTCTACGTGGTGCTGAAATGCATCCGCAGCGGCGAGCCGGCGCCGCAGAAGCCCTGGGAGGGCGCCGACTCGCTCGAGTGGACGCACCTGCCGACGCCGGCGCCGTACCACACGTTCGAGACCCAGCCCGTTTTGAAGTGAGCCGGAACCTCAAAACCGCACTGGTGCTCGGCACGATCGCGGCGGCGTTCTTCTTCGGCATCATCGCCAAGTACTGGCTGCTGCGCCGGTGAACGACGAGCAGAAGACGCAGAACCGGCGCCTCTCGACCAGGCTGGCGATCGTCGCGCTCGGCATGTTCGGCTTCGGCTTCGCGCTGGTGCCGTTCTACAACCAGATCTGCGCCGCGCTGGGCGTGAACTCGCTGGAAGAACGAAGCGAGCTGCCGAAAAATACCCAGGTCGATCTCTCGCGCACCGTGACGATCGAGTTCGATTCCAACAGCCGCGACCTGCCATGGCGCTTCAAGCCGGTGCTCAACCACGTCATCGTGCACCCGGGCGAGGTGACCACGGTCGAGTACGAAGTGATCAACGTGCGCGGCAGCGCGGTGACCGGCCAGGCGGTGCCGAGCTACGGCCCGGCGATCGCGGCGGAATATTTCCACAAGGTCGAGTGCTTCTGCTTCCAGCAGCAGACGCTCGCCGCGGGCGAGACGCGCCGCATGCCGGTGACGTTCGTCGTCGACCCGAAGCTGCCGAAGGACGTGACTACGATCGCGCTCTCCTACACCTTCTTCGAGGTCGCCGGGCGCGGAGGCAAGTCGTGATCGACACGGTCAAGACGATCCTCTGGGGTGCGATCGGCATCCGGCGCAAGGCCGAGGCCGAGAAGCCGATCCGGCCGCTGCACATCATCATCGCGGCGGTGGTCTTCGTCGTGCTGTTCATCCTGACCTTGCGGACCATCGTCGGCATCGTCACGAGCTAAGGGAGAAACCGAGAATGGACCAGAGCGCTTCCCGTACGCACTACGCGGTGCCGCAGCCGATGCCCTGGCCGATCATGGGCTCGACGGCGCTGTTCCTCATGGCGCTCGGCGGCGTCTTCGTGATGAACGGCCACCTGGGCGGCTGGGTGTCGATCGCCGCCGGCCTGATGGTGCTGATCTACATGATGGTGCGCTGGTTCGGCGACGTGATCCGCGAGTCCGAGGGCGGCAAGTACGGCGGCTGGGAGGATCTCTCGTTCCGCTGGGGAATGAGCTGGTTCATCTTCTCCGAGGTGATGTTCTTCGGCGCCTTCTTCGGCGCGCTCTGGTGGGTGCGGCAGTACTCGGTGCCCGACCTGGCGACGATCGAGTCGAACGCGCTGATGTGGCCCGGCTTCACCTCGCGCTGGCCGTCGGCCGGCCCGGGGTTCGCCGAGGCGTTCACGCCGATGGCGGCGTGGGGCATTCCGGCGATCAACACGTTTCTGCTCCTGACTTCCGGCGTTACCGTCACCATCGCGCACTGGGCATTGAAGGTGAACAACCGCAGGCAGCTCATCATCTGGCTGACGCTGACGATTCTGCTCGGCGCGCTGTTCCTCGGCTTGCAGGCCTACGAGTACGCGCATGCTTACAAGGAGCTCAACCTCAAGCTCACCACCGGCGCCTACGGCTCGACGTTCTTCATGCTGACCGGCTTCCACGGCTTCCACGTCACCTGCGGCGCGCTGATGCTGACGGTGATTCTGTTCCGCTGCATCGCCGGCCACTTCAAGCCCGACCATCACTTCGGCTTCGAGGGCGTGGCCTGGTACTGGCACTTCGTCGACGTGGTCTGGCTCGGCCTCTTTATCTTCGTCTACATGCTGTAGGCTAGAGGCGCTCCTTGAACAGGCCGAAGTAGTAGCCGGCCATCAGGAAGAGGAACAGACCAATGGAAAGGCCGACGCGGATCGCGAGGGCCTTCACCATGCGCGTCGAGCCGCTGCGGTCGCGGAACATGAACAGCGCCGCCGAGAAGAGGCTCGCGCAGATCAGCACGAAGACCCCGATCACCACATAGCGCATGCTCGCAGGATACTCTTTCCGCCCGCGCCTCTGGGCGCTCGCGCTCGCCGCCGCCGCGTGCGCGGCCGGCATCGCGCTCGGCAACTGGCAGAGCCGGCGCGCCGACGAGAAGCGCGTCGCGGCCGCCGAGCTCGAGAGCAAGCGAGTCTCGCTGCGCGGCGTGTTCCGTCCCGAGCTGACCGTGCTGCTCGACAACAAGATCCGCAGCCATCGCGTCGGCTACGAGGTGGTTACGCCGCTGCGCCTCGCGGACGGGACGCACGTGCTCGTCAACCGCGGCTGGTTCGCGCGCGACGCAAAGGAGCCGGCGCCGCCGAAGGGCGAAGTGCGCGTCGAAGGCGTCGCGCTCGCGCGCCTGCCGCACGCGCTGCGCCTGGGCGAGGAATCGAAGTCGCGCGTGCGCCAGAATCTCGACGTCCCCGGCTTCGCGCGGGAGACCGGCCTCGCGCTGCAGCCCGGGGTGATCGAGCAGCATTCGGATGACGGCGACGGCCTGCTGCGCGAGTGGCCGCGGCCCGATCTCGGCGTCGACATGCACGCTTCGTACGCGCTGCAGTGGTACTCGCTTGGCGCGCTTGCCGTGGTGATCGCGCTGGTACTCTCGTTCCGGAAAAATGCGCAATAAGATCCTTCTCATCGGCCTGGTCTGCGCCGCGCCCCTGGTCCTGGGCACCCTGGCCTATGTTTTCAAATGGGACGTGGGAGCGCCGGCGAACTACGGCGAGCTGATCCCGCCGAAACCGCTCGCCGGCGCGCCGTTCGAGCGGCTGCGCGGCAAATGGCTGCTGGTCGCGGTCGACGCGTCGGCCTGCGACGCATGGTGCGAGAAGAAGCTCTACTACCTGCGGCAGCTGCAGCGCGCGCAGGGCAAGGACATGCATCGGGTCGAGCGCCTCTGGCTCGTCACCGACGGCGGCAAGCCGCGCACCGAGCTCCTGCCGGCGATCGAAGGCACCTTGATCGAGCCCGCCCCGGGGCTGGACGCCTTTCCCGGCAAGCCGGTCGACCATCTCTACGTCGTCGATCCGCTGGGCAACCTGATGATGCGCTACCCGCGCGATCCCGATCCCTCGCGGATGCTGAAGGACCTGCAGCGGCTGATGAAATTCGCGAGAAGCGGGTGAGCGCGCAGCGCCGCCTCGTGCTCGCGACGCTCCTTCTCGCGTTCTGCGTCATCGTCCTGGGCGCCTACGTGCGGCTCTCGGATGCCGGCCTCGGCTGCCCCGACTGGCCGCTCTGCTATGGACGCGCGATGCCGGGCGACGACCTCGGCGGCTCGGCGCTGCACCGCGCCTGGAAAGAGATGGCGCATCGCTACCTGGCGGGCGGCCTCGGCCTGCTCATCGTCGCGCTGCTTTTCTCGGCGTGGAAGCGCCGGCGCGGCCTGCCGCTCACCGGCGCCCTCGTCCTCGTCGTCGTCTTCCAGGCGACCCTCGGCATGTGGACGGTGACGCTGCTCCTGCGGCCGGCGATCGTGACAGCGCATCTTCTCGGCGGCATGGCGACGCTGGCGCTGCTCCTCTGGCTGTTTCTTTCCCTGGGCTCGTACGCCCCGTCGCCCGGGGCGCGCGCGCTCCGATGGCCCGCGCTCGCCGCACTCGCGGCCGCGGCAATCCAGATTGCGCTCGGTGGCTGGGTGAGCGCGAACTACGCCGCGCTCGCCTGCCCGGATCTGCCGCTCTGCCTCGGCGCGGTGGCGCCGCCAATGGATTTTCGCAACGCCTTCCACGTCTTTCGCGAGCTCGGCCAGACCGGCAGCGGCGAGCGCTTGCCGGTGGAAGCGCTGACCGCAATCCATTGGACCCACCGGCTCTTCGCATTGCTCGTCGTCGCCGCGGTTGGTTGGGCGGCATTCAAAGCCTTGCCAGCGATGAAGACTTTCGCGATCGGCGTCGCTCTTCTCTTGACGCTGCAGTTTTCGCTCGGCATCGCCAATGTCGCGTTCGGCCTGCCGCTAGCCCTCGCCGCCGCGCACAACGCTGGCGCGGCGCTTCTGCTCGCTTCGCTCGTCGTGCTAAACTTTTTTTCTTTCCGCGGCTTGCGTCCATCCTGGTGAACACCGAAGTCCTGCCCGTCAGCCTTGCGCAGCGCGTGCGAGCGTTCGCTTCGCTCACCAAGCCGCGCGTCGTCTCGCTCATCGTCTTCACGGCGGTGATCGGCATGCTGCTCGCGACCCCGGGCGCGGTACCGCTGCAGATCCTGCTCGCCGGCACCGCCGGCATCGCATTGGTCGCCGGCGCCGCGGCGGCGATCAATTGCCTGGTCGAGCAGAAGATCGACGCGGTCATGAAGCGCACCAGCTGGCGGCCGCTGCCGCGCGGCGAGCTCTCGGCGACGCAGACGCTGGTGTTCGCCGGTGTGCTCGGTGGCTCCGGCTTGTGGCTGCTCTACCAGTTCGTCAACGTCCTGACGCTGTGGCTGACGCTCGCCACGTTCGTCGGCTATGCCGTCGTCTATACCGTGATCCTCAAGCCGGCGACGCCGCAGAACATCGTCATCGGCGGCGCCTCGGGCGCGATGCCGCCGGTGCTCGGCTGGGCGGCGGTGACGGGGCAGGTGAGCGCCGAGGCGACGGTGCTGTTCCTCATCATCTTCGCCTGGACGCCGCCGCACTTCTGGGCGCTGGCGCTCTATCGCACCGAGGACTACGCGCGCGCCGGCGTGCCGATGCTGCCGGTGACGCACGGCAAGCCCTACACCCGCCTGCAGGTGCTGCTCTACACCCTGATCCTGTTCGGCGTCTCGCTGCTGCCGTTCGCCATCGGCATGAGCGGGCTCGCCTATCTGGCAGCGGCGGCGATCCTCGGCGGCGTATTCGTCGCCTATGCGCTGCGCCTGTATTTCGCCTACAGCGATCGCCTCGCGCAGCGCACCTTCCGCTACTCGATCGCCTACCTGGCGGCTCTCTTCACCGCGCTCCTCGTTGACCACTATCTGTAGGTGGCTGCTCGCCGCGGCCGCAGTCTTGGTCGTGGTCGCGGGCTGCGACGGCGGCCCGAAGTTCAAGAGCGCCGACATCACCGGCGCTCCCTACGGCAAGGCCCTTGAGCTCGTCGACACGCAGGGCAAGCCGCGGCACCTGGAGGATTTCCGCGGCCAGGCCGTGGTGCTTTTCTTCGGCTTCACGCACTGCCCTGACATCTGCCCGACGACGCTCGCCGAGCTCGCCAATGCCGTGAAGACGCTGGGGCCCGACGCCGAGCGCGTGCAGGTGCTCTTCGTCACGCTGGATCCCGAACGCGATACGGAAAAGGCGCTCGCCGATTACGTCAGGGCGTTCGATCCGCGCTTCGTCGCCCTGCGCGGCGACGCGGCCGCGACGCAGCGGGTGGCGAAGGACTTCAAGATCTACTACGAGAAACGCAAGCAGGGCGAGACCTACACCATCGACCACAGCGCGCAGGCCTACGTCATCGATCCCAAGGGGCGGCTGCGACTCCTGGTGCGCCACGATCGCATCGGCCAGGACCTCGCGCCCGACCTGCGCGCGCTGCTGCGCGAAACGCCCTAGCGGGCGGCGCCTTTCTCCACGCGCTGCAGCTCGAGCCGGGCGGCCCACGTCTCCTGCGCAGTTGCCGGGCATTCTCTCGCCACCGTGCTCAGAAGCTCGGCGCCGCGCGCCGTGTCGCCGGCGATGAAAGCGTGCTGGGCAAGAAAGTAGTCGGCGGCGCAGGCGTCGCTAGTGCTGCGGCCTGGTTTGCGCAGAGCAGTATCGTCCGTGCGTCCAAGATAGAAACCGACCAGCTGCGCGTGGATCGATCGCTCGGTGAGCTTGACGCTGTCCCGCCGCAGCTCGTCGCGCGCGTCTTCGCGCAGCCGCGTGTCTGGCCCGGAGCGCGCGCGAGCGACATGCCGCCACAGCGTCAGGGCGGCCTGAGGCTGGCTGTTCTTCATGACGTCGCCGAACTGGTTCGACGCCTGCTCATAGCGGCCCTCGCCGAGGGCGAGAACTGCCCGCAGGAAACGCGCCGCATGGTGCCGCGGACCCAGCCGCAGCGCCTCGTCGAAGTCGAGGGCGCTGTTTGCGTACTCTCCTTTCGATGCCCAAGCGAGCCCGCGCTGGAAATAGCTCGGCGGATCGCGCGGATCGATGCGCAGGGCGGCGGAGTAGTCGACGATGGCGCTCTCATAGTCGCCCAGTTGCTCGCGCAGCGCGGCACGGCTCTTCAGCGCCTGCACGCTGGCCGGGTTGACGCGGATCGCCTCGCCGAACTCGACCAGCGCCGCGGCTCGGTCATCCTTGAGCAGGTAGGCGCGGCCGCGCCCCAGGTACGCCGCGGAGTCGTTGTTGGTGCGATCGAAGTTGCGAGGCCGGCGCGCGTACGCCGAGCCCGCACCGGCCTCCACCGAGGTCTTGTCGGAGACGTCCGCCTTCAGCGCCCGGTTGAAATCAGCGATCGCCCGCTCGGCGTCGCGCTTCACCAGCCAGGCATTGCCACGGCCCAGATAGGGGGCGGCGTTCCTTGGATAGAGCTGGATCGACTGGTCGAAATCGGCGAGGGCGCTGTCGAAATTCCTGAGCGCCGTCTGGATCGAGCCGCGCAGATGGAAGGTGGCCGCGCGCAGGTCGTCGGGCTCCGGCCCGAGGGCATCGAGGCGGACGGTTTCGTTGATGTCGGGCAGCGCCAGGTCGTAGCGCCCCTGGAACGAGTAGAGCCTGCCGCGGTTGTAGTACGCCGTGCCGAGGCCGCGGTTCGTCAGCTCGCCCGATTTGATCGCGCGGGTGCAGTAGTCGATCGCGAGCTCGAAGCCCATGAAGCGCGCGTCGAGGCATTTCTCGAGATGCCAGACTCCCTGCGCGTGCGCCGGCGGACCGGCCAGCGCGGCGGCCAGCAGCAGGAACGGGAAAACACCGCGAATCACGGCCGCAGTTTAAGGCGAAGAAGCGGCCGCCGGACGTCCTAGGCCATCGCCTTGCGCATCTTCTCCAGCGCTTTCGCCTCGATCTGGCGGATGCGCTCGGCGGAAACCTTGTATTCGGCGGCGAGATCGTGCAGCGTCGCTGCGTCCTTCTCCTTCAGCCAGCGCGTCTCGATGATGCGGCGGCTGCGCGGATCGAGGCTGGCAAGTCCCTTTTCCAGGCCCTGCGCGCGCAGGCGCTCCGACTGCGCGGCTTCGAGCACGCGGGTCGGCTCGGACGCCTCGTCGGCCAGGTAGTGCACCGGCGCGAAGCCCTCTTCTTCATCCTGCTCGGGCTCGAACGCGATCTCGCGGCCGGCGAGGCGCGTCTCCATCTCGGTGACTTCCTCGGGCTTCACCTTGAGCTCGGCGGCGATGTGGTTGACGTCACCCCTGGAGAGTGGCGCAAGGCCGGTCTTCATCGAGCGCAGGTTGAAGAACAGCTTGCGCTGCGCCTTGGTGGTGGCGACTTTCACCAGGCGCCAGTTGCGCAGGACGTATTCGTGCATCTCGGCCTTGATCCAGTGGATCGCGAACGAGACCAGGCGCACGCCGCGCTCGGGATCGAAGCGCTTCACCGCCTTCATCAGGCCGATGTTGCCTTCCTGGATCAGGTCGGCGTGCGGCAGCCCGTAGCCGAGGTAGCCGCGCGCCACCGAGACGACCAGGCGAAGATGGGACACCACGAGCTCGCGAGCCGCTTCGAGGTCGTTGGCGTCGCGGAAACGATGCGCGAGCGCGCGCTCTTCTTCAGCGGTCAGGAGCGGGAAACGATTGACGGTCTGGATGTACGCCTCGAGGCTGCCAGCCGGCATCGGCGTCGGCATCGGCACGGACATCGGTAGCGTTGCTTGCATTGTCAGGCCTCCGGGAAGCATTTTAGCACTCGAGTTATTAGAGTGCTAAGGCGGGCAATGGTTCAGGCACGTGGTCTTATGGTAAGCGTGTGCTCACATCCAAGGTACTTAAATTGCTGCCTAGCCAGCCGTGAAGCTCATCCCGCCGCGTACCGCTCTTCGGCTCCTGAAGGACACCGCGAGTTCCTGGTCCGGCGACCATGCCCAGGCGATGGGTGCGGCGCTCGCGTACTACTCGCTGTTCTCCGTTGCACCCCTGCTGCTCATCATCATCGGGGTCGCCGGCATCTTCTTCGGCGAGGACGCCGTGCGCGGCGCGATTTTCGACCAACTCGCCGACCTGATGGGCGAGGCCGGCGCGCAAGGCATCGCGGAAATGCTCGCCCATGCCAACCAGCCGAAGACCGGCGGGCTCGCCGCGGCGCTCGGCGTCTTCCTGCTGATCTTCGGCGCTTCGGGCGTGTTCGGGCAGCTGCGCGCCGCGCTCGACCGCATCTGGCGGGCGCAGGCTTCTGCGAAGAGCAGCAACCTGTGGGGATGGTTGCGCGCCAATCTGCTTTCCATGGGCATGGTATTCGCCATGGCCTTCCTGATCGCCGTGTCGCTGGTCCTGAGCACCGTGGTGGCGACCCTCGGCAAGTGGTGGGGGGCCTACCTGGGCGGCTGGACGGTCGTTGCTCAGATCCTCGACTTCGCCATCAGCTTCGGCATGCTGACCGCCATCTTCGCGCTGATTTACAAGGTCATGCCGCGCGCGAAGGTCGAGTGGCACGACGTGTGGATCGGCGCCGCCACGACCGCGGTGCTCTTCACCATCGGCAAGTTCCTGATCGGCCTCTACCTCGGCAAGAGCAGCATCGGCTCGAGCTTCGGCGCCTTCGGCTCGCTCGCGATCTTCATGGTCTGGGTCTACTACTCGGCGCAGATTTTTCTCTTCGGCGCCGAATTTACCTGGGTGTACGCGCACGAGCTCGGCTCGCGCCGCGGCGAGCGCCGGCCGCCGCCCATCGAGGAGATGATCGCCGTGCCGCCGGTTCCCGAGCGCAACCCGATGTTGCCGGTGCCGGTGATGCAGATCGAGAAGAGCGTGCCGGCCCGCCAGCCGCGGCGCACCACCTGGTACGAGGTGGGCATCGCCGCGGCCTTCGTCGCCGGCGGCGCGCTCGGCGTCTGGAACGCGCGCCGTCCGCCCTCGCTGGTGAAGGGTCAGCGCGGCTCGATTTGGCGCAGGTGGCGGCTCACCGACAGGTGAGCGCCCAGCCAGCCCAGCGCGCCGGCGAGCGCGAGCACCGCGCAGGCTCCCCGCAGCGACAGGAAAGAGAAGCGAAAGCTCGACCCGTAAGAGTCGGCGAGCGGCCGCACTTCGCTGTTCAGCGCCGCCAATAGGCCGGCGACGATCGCGAGCGCCAAGGCGCCTCCCGCTGCGCCTTGCAGAAGACCGAGGTAGTAGAACGGCCGGCGGATGAACGCGTCGGTCGCGCCGATCAGCTTGGAGACCTCGATCTCCTCGCGTTGCGTCAGGATCTGCAGGCGGATCGTGTTGAAGGTGACGGCGACAAGGCCCGCGCCCAGCAGCGCTGCGAGCAGGGCGAGGCCGAGCCGTCCGAGCCGTTCGAGCGCGCCCAGGCGTCGCGCCCACGCGCTGTCGGCTTGCACGTGCGCGACGCCGGGAAGCCTGGCGAGGTCGGCGGCGAGCGGCTCGAGCGTCTTCTCGCTCGCGGTGACCACGAACGCATCGGGCAGCGGATTGCGCCCGAGCGAGGCGATGACGTCGCTCATGCCCTCGACGGCGGCGAGCTGCTTCACCGCTTCCTCGCGCGGCACGAAGCGCACGCCGGCGATGCGCCGATCGGCGCGCAGCGCACGGCCGAGCGCGTCGGCTTCGGCCCGCTTCGCTTCCGGGCGCAGGAAAAGCGAGATCTGCGGCTCGAACGTGGCGCGGCCGGCGAGCGCGCGCAGGCTCTCCAGTAGCGCGTAGCCGCCCGCGGGCAGCGAGAGGGCGATACCGATTACCAGCGCGCTGGCGAGGCCGCCCGCGCGCGTGAGGCGCCTGAGCGCCAGGCGCGCGGCGGCCGCGTGCTGGCGCAGCCAGGCGCTCATGCGAGCCGCCCCTCGGCGAGGTGCAGCACGCGCCTGCCGTAGCGCTCGACCAGCGCCAGGTCGTGGGTCGCGATCAGGACCGTGACGCCGACCTGGTGGAAGGCGACGAAGATGTCGAGCACTTTCGCCGCCGACTCGGCGTCGAGGTTGGCGGTCGGCTCGTCGGCGACGAGCAGCGCCGGGCGGTTCACCACCGCGCGCGCGATTGCCAGGCGCTGCTGCTCGCCGCCCGAGAGCTCGACCGGGCTGGATTTCTCGCGCGCGAGCAGGCCCACCTTGTCCAGCGCGGCGCGCGCGCGCTTCGCCGCTTCCAGCGGCGGCTGGCCGGAGAACGCCAGCGGCAGCATGACGTTCTCGTACACGCTGCGGTCGTAGAGAAGCTTCTGGTCCTGGAAGACGAGACCGATATTGCGCCGCAGATACGGAATCGCGCCGCGCTTCAGGGCGCCGACGTTCTGCCCGTTGACGATCACCGAGCCCGAGGTGGGGCGCTCGATGGCGGGAATCAGCTTCAGCAGGGTCGACTTGCCGGCGCCCGAGCGGCCGGTGAGGAAGGCGAGCTCGCCGGTGTCGAGAGAGAAGCTGACGCTCTCGAGCGCGGTCTTGCCGCCCGGGTAGCGCTTGGCGACGGCGGAAAAGCTAACCAAGCAGCGCCTCGGCGAAATCGCGCGCGACGAACGGGCGCAGGTCGTCGATGCCCTCGCCGATGCCGATGAAGAGCAGCGCGACCGGCCGCTCCTTGGGATCCTGGGTTCGCGCGTGCGCGAGGGCGCACACCACGCCGCCCTTGGCGGTGCCGTCGAGCTTGGTGAGGATGAGACCCGTCAGGCCGAGCGCCTCGTCGAAAGCCTTCACCTGCGCGAGCGAGTTCTGCCCGGTGTTGGCGTCGAGCACCAGCAACACCTCGTGCGGCGCGCCCTCGAGCGCCTTGGCGGCGACGCGCTTCACCTTGCGAATTTCCTCCATGAGGTGGAGCTGTGTCGGCAGGCGGCCGGCGGTATCGGCGATGACGACGTCGATCTTGCGTGCGCGCGCCGCGCCGAGCGCGTCGAACACCACGGCGCCGGGATCGCCCGAGTCCTGTGCGATCACGGCGACATTGTTGCGCGCACCCCAGACGACGAGCTGCTCGCGCGCCGCGGCGCGGAAAGTGTCGCCGGCGGCGAGCAGCACCGTGCGGCCCTGCGTCTGCAGCCATTTGGCGAGCTTGCCGATGGAGGTCGTCTTGCCGGAGCCGTTGACGCCGGCGATCATGATCACGAGCGGCTTGGCCCTGCCCAGGTCGAGCTTCTTCTCCAGCGGCGAGACCAGCCCGGCGATCGCATCTCTCAGAGCGCTCTTGAGCGCGGCGCCATCGGCGGGCTTTTTCTTGCGCACCTCCTGCAGCAGCGCCTGCGTGGCGGCGACGCCGCAATCGGCCTGCAGGAGCGTCGCCTCGAGCTCCTCGTAGAGCGCCTCGTCGACCTTGGCGCGGGTGAAGAGCTCCGAGACGGGCGTGTTGAGGACATCGCGCGTGCGCGCGAGTCCGGCCTTGAGGCGCGCAGCCCACGAAGTCGCTACCATGGATCAGTGCATCTTAACAAAGGGAAGATCCGCATTATCGCGGGCGAATATCGCGGCCGGCGCATCCCGGTGGCGCAAAAACCGGACCTGCGGCCGACGCCCGACCGCGTGCGCGAGACGCTCTTCAACTGGCTCGGCCAGTGGCTCGACGGCCTCGTCTGCCTCGACCTTTTCGCCGGCAGCGGCGCGCTCGGCTTCGAGGCGGCCTCGCGCGGCGCGGCGCGCGTGGTGATGGTCGAGAACGACGCCGCCGTCTTCCGCTCGCTGGAGGAGTTCCGCGCGCTGGTCGGCGCGAAATCGGTCGAGCTCGTGCGCGGTGATGCCTTCGAGTACGTCGCGCGCTCGCGCGAGCGCTTCGACGTGGTTTTCCTCGATCCGCCGTTCAGGCAGAATGCGCTGCCGGCGGTATTCCGTCAGCTCAGCGGCGCGAAAGGGATGCGCGTGTACGTGGAGTCGAGCGAGCCCTTCGCGCCGGGGGAAGCGTGGGAAGAACTGAAGCGCGCCCGCGCCGGCCAGGTCAGCTATCAGCTCTTCCAGTGGAGAGGCGATGATCAAGGCGGTCTATCCCGGGACGTTTGATCCGCTCACCCGCGGTCACGAGGACCTCGTGCGCCGCGCGGCGACGCTGTTCGACAAGGTGGTGCTCGCCATCGCCGACAGCAAGGCGAAGCGGCCGTTCTTCACGCTCGAGGAGCGCATCGCGATGGCGCGCGAGGTCCTCGGCAACATGAAGAACGTCGAGGTGGTCGGCTTCTCGAGCCTGCTCACCGAGTTCGTGCGCAAGCAGGGCGCGCGCGTGGTGCTGCGCGGCCTGCGCGCGGTGTCGGACTTCGAGTACGAGTTCCAGCTCGCCGGCATGAACCGCCACCTCTACCCGGAAATGGAAACCGTCTTCCTCACGCCCTCCGAGCAGCACATGTTCATCTCGGCGACGCTGGTGCGGGAAATCGCCATCCTCGGCGGCGACGTCTCGCAGTTCGTCCATCCGCTGGTGGCGAAGAAGCTGAAAGGCAAGACGAAGGGCTAACGCTGGCAACGCGGGCAGAAGTAAGTCGCCCGCGCTCCCTGAACGATGCGCTTGATCGGCGTGCGGCAGCGGCGACACGGCATCCCGGCGCGGTCGTAGACCAGGGTGCGGTTCTGGAAGTAGCCTTCGCCGCCGTCGGCGCCGACGAAATCGCGCAGGCTCGAGCCCCCCGCCTTGATGGCGGCGCGCAGCGTCGCCTTGATCGCGATCACCAGTTTTTGGGATTCTGAAACAGAAATTCTTCCTGCCCGCCTGCGGGGGGCGATGCCGGCGCGGAACAGGCTCTCGCTCGCGTAGATGTTGCCGACGCCGACGATGCGCTTCGCGTCCATGAGGAAATCCTTGATCGACACGCGCGCGCCGCGCGTCAACGCATGCAGGTGCGCGCCGGTGAGCGCGCTCGACAGCGGCTCGACGCCGAGATGCGCGAGCAGCGGGTGCTCTTCCAGCCGCATTTGCGTCCAGAGCACGGCGCCGAAGCGGCGCGGGTCGCGCAAGCGCAGGCACCAAGTGCCGAGCAGGAGGTCGAAGTGATCGTGCTTGCCCGCCGGCGTGCCCGGCGGCACCAGGCGCAGGCTTCCCGACATGCCGAGATGAAGAATGAGATGGCCGTCGCCGCAATCGACCAGCAGGTACTTGCCGCGCCGGCGCACCGAGCGCACGGTGCGGCCGGCGAGGCCGCGCACGGCGCGCGGAATCGGCCAGCGCAGCCGCGGCTCGCGCACCGTCACGGCCGAGATGACCTGGCCGATGAGACGCGGGGCGAGTCCGCGACGGGTCACCTCGACTTCGGGCAGCTCCGGCATCGGGAAAGGTCGCTTGTGCGGGGCACCAAATATACCTAAGATGGATCGCAGCAAAAGGCCGACGATGACCCCTCCCCGCAGTCTGAAATGCCTGCTCGCCGCAGCAGCGCTTGCCGCCGCCGCGCTTTCCGCTTGCGCCCAGGCGCCCCGCGCCGACCGCAAGGACATCAAAGAGCTGAACGAGCCGACGCTCTACGAGTTCCTGCTCGGCGAGATCGCCCTGCAGCGCGGCGACGCGCAGCTCGCGGCGCAGACCTATCTCGATCTCGCCAAGCGCACGCGCGACCCGCGCGTCGCGCGCCGCGCGGTCGAAGTCGCGAGCGAGGCGCGCCTCGGCGACATCGCCATCGAAGCGGCGAAGACCTGGCACGACATCGAGCCGACCTCGGCCCAGGCGCTGCAGATCACCGCCGCACTGCTGGTCAGCGCGAAGCGCGTCGAGGAGGCCGGGCCCTACATCGAGAAGCTGCTCGTCTCCGAGGGCGTCAATCTCGAGAACGGCTTCCTGCAGCTCAATCGCCTGCTTTCGAGCAATCCCGACAAGGCCGCCAACGCGCGCCTGGTGCGCAAGCTGGCGGCGAAATATCCCAAGCTGCCCGAGGCGCATTTCGCCATCGGCCAGGCGGCGAGCGCCGCGAACGAGGACGATGCCGCGCTCGCTTCCGCGCGCCGCGCTCAGGAGCTTCGCCCCGAGTGGGAGACGGCGGTGCTGCTCGAGGCGCAGATCCTGCAGAAGAAATCTCCCCCGGCCGCAGCGAAGCGGCTCGGCGACTACGTCGCGAAGAATCCCAACGCCGCCGATGCGAGGCTGAACTACGCGCGCGCGCTCGTGCTCGACAAGCGCTACCCGGAAGCGCGCGAGCAGTTCCAGAGCGTGCTCGCCGCCAGCCCGGGCAACGCCGAAGTGGCGTATGCCGTGGGCGTGCTCGCTTTCCAGCTGAAGGAGTACTCCGTCGCCGAGGATTCGCTGAAGCGCGTGCTCTCGATGCGCTACCGCGATCCGGACGCCGTGCGCTATCTCCTCGGCCAGGTCGCCGAGGAGCAGAAGCGCTGGCCGCAGGCGATCCAGTGGTATGAGCAGATCCAGGAAGGCGACCACGCGCTGAACGCGCGCCTGCGCACCGCCGGCGCGATGGCGAAGCAGGGCAAGCTCGAGGACGCGCGCAAGTTCCTGCAGCAGGTGGCGACCGACAGTCCCGCCGAGGAAGTGCAGCTGACGGTCGCCGAGGCGCAGCTGCTGCGCGATGCGAACCGCCATGGCGACGCCTTCAAGCTGCTCGGCGAGGCGCTGAAGCGCCAGCCCGAGCAGCCCGAGCTCCTCTACGACTACGCGCTGACGGCGGAAAAGCTCGAGCGCTTCGATCTCCTCGAGTCGAACCTGAGGAAGTTGATCGAGGTGCGGCCCGAGCACGCGCACGCCTACAACGCGCTCGGCTATTCGTTCGCCGAGCGCAACCTGCGCCTGCCCGAAGCGAGGAAGCTGGTCGAGAAGGCGGTCGAGCTGGCGCCCGAGGACTACTACATCCTCGATAGCCTTGGCTGGGTGCAGTATCGCGAAGGCGACCTGAAGGGCGCGGCGGCCACCCTGCGTCGCGCTTATGGCGGCCGGCCCGACGCTGAAATCGGCGCGCACCTCGGCGAGGTTCTCTGGCAGCTCGGCCAGCGCGATGAGGCACGGCGCGTCTGGCAGGAGTCGGTGAAGAGCGCGCCCGAGAACGAAACGCTCCTCAAGACGATCAAAAAATTCCGGCCGTGAAGCGGCGCTGGCTGGCCGCGGCGGCGCTCCTCGCCGGCTGCGCGCAGGTCGAGATCCGTCCCCCGCAGGGCCCGCTCGACTTCGATCTCGCCGGCCGCATCGCCGCGCGCTACGGCCAGGAATCCTTCACCGGCAATGTCTCCTGGCGCCATGCCCGCGGCGGCGACGAGATGCTGATCAGCACGCCGTTCGGCCAGGGCGTGGCGCGCATCGTGCGGCAGGATGAAGCCGTCCTGCTCACCACGGCCGACGGCAAGGAGCACCGCGCCAACGACGCCGAGGACCTGACCGAGCGCGTGCTCGGCTTTCGCGTGCCGATCGTCGGCCTCGCCGACTGGGTGCAGGGACGGCCCTCGCCCGAGCTCGAGGCGCGCGGCTGGAAGATCGACTACCAGGAGCGCGACGAGCAGCGCCGGCCGACCCGCATGCGCCTCACCTACCAGGGGATCGAGCTGCGCCTGGCAGTGACGCAATGGCGATAGCCTGGTATCCCGCGCCGGCCAAGCTCAACCTCTTCCTCCACGTCCTCGCCCGGCGCGACGACGGCTACCACGAGCTGCAGACCGTCTTTCGCCTCATCGATCTTGCCGACCGCGTCGGCATCGACTTGCGCAGCGACGGCGAGATCCGCTTCGCCGGCGTTTTCGGCGACGACAACCTCGTGTTGCGAGCCGCGCGGCTGCTGAAGGCTGAAACGGGCTCGCGCCAGGGCTGCGAGCTCGCGCTGGAGAAGACCATCCCCGTCGGCGGCGGTCTGGGCGGCGGCTCCTCGGACGCCGCCACGGCGCTGCTGGTCCTCAGCCGCCTTTGGAAAACGGGGTTGAATCGAAAGGATTTGATGGCGATCGCGGCGCGCCTGGGCGCCGACGTGGCCTTTTTCGTCTATGGCCGAAACGCGCTGGGCGAGGGCATCGGCGAGAGCCTGACGGCGCTCGATCTGGCGCCGGCTTGGTACCTCGTGCTCGTTCCGCAAGTCTCGGTTTCCACGAAGGAAACCTTCGCTTCAGCGTTGACACCCAAGGGGAAACGACTCAAAATACCGCCCTTTTTGTCGGGGCAGGGAGCGAATGACCTTGAGCCGGTGGTCACCGCCCGCTACCCCGAAGTTGCAGCGAGCCTCGCGTGGCTGAAAAAGCACCAGCCGCAGGCGCGCATGACGGGATCCGGAGCGTGCGTTTTCGCCGAGTTCGAAACCGAAGCGGAGGCGCGCGCGCTTTACAAGGCGCTACCCGGGGGAATGCGGGGTTTCGTGGCGCGGGGGCTGGAGCGACACCCGCTCGACGATGAAACAGATTGACTCCACTGGGGAGTCGCCAAGCTGGTTAAGGCAGCGGATTTTGATTCCGCCATACGAGGGTTCGAATCCTTCCTCCCCAGCCACTATGCTTGAGC
This sequence comes from Betaproteobacteria bacterium, assembly GCA_034668045.1. Taxonomy (GTDB): domain Bacteria; phylum Pseudomonadota; class Gammaproteobacteria; order Burkholderiales; family SG8-39; genus SCGC-AG-212-J23. The sequence goes on from JAXDQC010000194.1 coordinate 16,928, forward strand.
GCGATGAGCGACGATGGGAAACGCAGGAATGAATACGGCGCCGCTTGACCGGCTGATGGTGTTCACGGGCAACGCCAACCCTCGCCTTGCGCAGGAGGTGGCGAAGCACCTCAATTTGTCGCTCGGCCGCGCCATCGTCGGCAAGTTCTCCGACGGCGAGGTGATGGTCGAGCTGCTGGAGAACGTGCGCGGCAAGGACGTGTTCGTGCTGCAGTCGACCTGCGCGCCGACCAACGACAACCTGATGGAGCTGCTGGTGATGGTCGACGCGCTCAAGCGCTCCTCGGCGGCGCGGGTGACGGCGGCGATCCCGTATTTCGGCTACGCGCGCCAGGACCGCCGGCCGCGCTCGGCGCGCGTCGCGATCAGCGCGAAAGTGGTGGCCAACATGCTCACCTCGGTGGGCGTGGCGCGCGTGCTGACGATGGACCTGCACGCCGACCAGATCCAGGGCTTCTTCGACCTGCCGGTGGACAACATCTATGCCGCGCCGGTCCTGCTGGGAGACGTGTGGAAGCAGCGCTACGACAATCTGCTGGTGGTCTCGCCCGATGTCGGCGGCGTAGTGCGCGCCCGCGCGCTCGCCAAGCGCCTGGAGTCGGATCTCGCCATCATCGACAAGCGCCGGCCGAAGGCCAACGTCTCGGAAGTGATGAACGTGATCGGCGAGGTGAAGGGCCGCACCTGCGTGATCATGGACGACATGGTCGACACCGCCGGCACGCTGGTGAAGGCGGCGCAGGTGCTGAAGGAGGAGGGCGCGACCAAGGTGGTGGCGTACTGCACGCACTCGGTGCTCTCCGGCCCGGCGGTCGAGCGTATCGCCAGCTCGGATCTCGACGAGCTGGTGGTCACCGACACCATCCCGCTGCGCGAGGACGCGCGCGCGTGCAAGAAGATCAGGAGCCTCTCGGTCGCCGGGCTGATCGCCGAGACGATTTTGCGCATCTACACCGAGGAATCGGTGAGTTCTCTTTTCATTGAATGATTGATTTTTAGCGGAGTTACGCGATGGCAATCGAAATCAGCGCGCGCAAGCGCGAAATGCAAGGCACCGGCCCGGCCCGGCGCATGCGCCGCATGGGCAAGGTCCCCGCCGTCCTCTACGGCGGCGACAAGAATCCGGTCAACCTCGAGCTCGACCACAAGGATCTGTACCTGAACCTGCGGAACGAGAAGTTCCACGCCTCGATCCTGACGCTCGACGTCGGCGGCGCGAAGGAGCAGGTGCTGCTGCGCTCGGTGAGCATGCATCCCTTCCGGCCGCAGGTGCAGCACATCGACTTCCAGCGCGTCTCCAAGGACAAGAAGATCCACATGAAGGTGCCGCTGCACTTCGTCAACGCCGACAAGTCGCCTGGCGTGAAGGAGCAGGGCGGCGTCGTCAACCACGTGATGAACGAGCTCCACGTCGCCTGCTTCCCCGATGACCTGCCGGAGTTCGTCGAGGTCAATCTCGAAGGCCTCGCGGTCGGTAAATCGCTGCACGCACGCGAGCTCGTGCTGCCGAAAGGCGTCGAGCTCTCGATGCACAGGGGCGAGGACCCGGTGGTCGCGACCGTCGTCGTGCCGCAGCTCATCACCGAGGAAGAGGAAACCGCCGCGGTCGTGTCGGCGGCGGACGTGCCGACCACCGAGCAGGCCGCGCCGAAGGAAGGCGAGGCGCCTGCCGAGGGCGACAAAGCAGCGGCCGCCAAAGGCGGCGAGAAGGCGGGTGCCGCCGCCAAGGGTGGCGACAAGGCCGCGCCGAAGGCGGGCGAGAAGCCCGCCGCCGACAAGGGCGAGAAGAAAGAGAAGAAGTAATTGATCCGCCTCGTCGTCGGGCTGGGCAACCCCGGCAAGGAGTACGAGCGCACGCGGCATAACGCCGGCTTCTGGCTGGTCGAGCGCTTCGCCTCGGCCAACGGCGTCATGCTGCGCAAGGATGGCAAGTTCCAGGCGCTGGTCGGGCGCCACGACGCGGCCTTCCTGCTGATGCCGCAGAGCTTCATGAACGGCAGCGGCCGCGCGGTGCAGATGCTCGCCGGCTTCTTCAAGATCAAGCCCGAAGAGATGCTGGTGGTGCACGACGAGCTCGATTTCGCGCCCGGCGTCGCGCGCGTGAAGCAGGGCGGCGGCATTGCCGGCCACAACGGCCTGAAGGACATCTCGCAGCGGATCGGCTCGCACGACTACTGGCGCCTGCGCATCGGCATCGGCCAT
>JAXDQC010000195.1:0-6982 GCA_034668045.1 Betaproteobacteria bacterium
CCGGGAATCATGCTCTACGGTTGCTCGCCGTTTGCGGAGCGCACTGCCGAATCGCTCGACCTGCGGCCGGCGATGACGCTCACGTCCGAGATCATCGCCACGCAGCACCTGCATGCCGGCGAGCGCGTCGGCTACGGCTTCAGCTACGAGGCCATGGGCGAGATCACCATCGGCGTGGTGGCGTGCGGCTACGCCGATGGCTATCCGCGCCACGCGCCCACCGGCACGCCGGTGCTGGTCAACGGCCAGCGCACGCGGCTCGTTGGCCGTGTCTCGATGGACATGATCTGCGTCGACATCAGCGATATCCAGGAGGCGTACATCGGCTCGCCGGTGACGCTTTGGGGCGAAGGGCTGTCGGCCGACGAAGTCGGCGCCGCCGCCGGGACGGTGAGCTACGAGCTTCTCTGCGCGCTCGCGCCGCGCGTGCCGGTAGCGGACGCGCCGTGAAAACCAAGACCGCCTATGTGTGCTCGGAATGCGGCGCGGTCGCGCTGCAGTGGTTCGGCAGCTGCCCTTCCTGCGGCGCCGCCGGCACGCTGAGCGAAGCGGCGGGCGAGCGTCCCGGCACGCGAGGAAGCGGAAGAAGCGCCGCTCGCCCGGTGCCGCTGGAGGAGGTCGAGGTCCGGGAAGTCGCCCGCACCTCGAGCGGCATCGCTGAGCTCGATCGCACGCTGGGCGGCGGCCTCGTTCCAGGACAGGTGACGCTGCTCGGCGGCGATCCCGGCATCGGCAAGTCGACGCTGCTCCTGCAGTGCCTCGCTACGCTCTCAGGCAGCCTGGAAACGGTCTACGTCTCTGGCGAGGAATCGGCCGACCAGATCGCGCTGCGCGCGCGGCGCCTGGCGCTGCCGCTGAAGGGGTTGCGCCTCCTATCCGAGACGCAGCTCGAGCGCATCCTCGCCACGCTCGAGGCGGCGCGGCCGCGCATCGCCGTGATCGACTCCATCCAGACGGTATGGTCCGAGGCCCTGCAGTCGGCGCCCGGCTCGGTGGCGCAGGTGCGCGAATGCGCCGCCCAGCTCACGCGCTACGCGAAGCGCGCCGGCACGGCGCTCTTCCTCGTCGGCCACGTGACGAAGGAAGGCGCCATCGCCGGGCCGCGCGTGCTGGAGCACATCGTCGACACCGTCCTCTATTTCGAGGGCGACACCCATTCCTCGTTTCGCCTGCTGCGCGCGGTCAAGAACCGCTTCGGCGCGGTGAACGAGCTCGGCGTCTTCGCCATGACCGAAAAGGGCTTGCGCGACGTCGCCAATCCGTCGCGGCTCTTCCTCAGCACGCACGAGAAGGCCGTACCGGGGGCATGCGTCCTGGCGACCATCGAGGGCACGCGGCCGCTGCTGGTCGAGATCCAGGCGCTGGTCGACACCGCGCACACGCCCAACCCGCGACGCCTTTCGGTCGGCCTCGAGCAGAACCGGCTGGCGATGCTGCTCGCGGTCCTGCACCGGCACGCCGGCATCGCCACCTGGGAGCAGGACATCTTCATCAACGCGGTTGGTGGCGTGCGAATCGGCGAGCCGGCGGCGGATCTCGCCGTCTGCCTGGCCGTGGTGTCTTCGCTCTCCGACCGACCCATTCCGGGCAAGGTCGTGGTCTTCGGCGAGGTCGGGCTCGCCGGCGAGGCGCGTCCCGCGCCGCAGGGGCAGGAGCGGCTGAAGGAAGCGGCGAAGCTCGGCTTCGAGAAAGCCATCGTGCCGCGCGCCAACCAGCCGAAAATCAAGATTTCCGGACTGGAAATCATCGCCGTGGAGCGGGTCGACCAGGCTGTGCAGGCGCTGCGCAATCTTTAGGCGATCATGTTGGCGGCACGCACGCCGCTGCGCACGGCCGCCTCGAGTGTCGGCGGGTATTCGGCATCCAGGTAGTCGCCAGCAAGGAAGACACCGGCCGTTCTCGTTTCGACCGTCGGCCGTCCCACGGCGCAAGTGACGGTCGCGCGTTTTTCGGCGACGACGCGCATCCAGGCCGGGTTCTCGTCGACCAAGCCAGCCTGCTTCAGCTCGCGGTGGCAGGTCGCGGCGACTTCATCCTGCGACATCTGCTGGTGATCGCCCTGCGCGCTGATGACGCAGGCGAGCCGGCCTTTTTCCCCGAGCAGGTGACCGCGGTCGAAGACCCATTGCACCAGGCCGTCGGCGAGGCCGACCATGGGGAATGGCAGCTTCACGCTCTCGCTGTACTGCAGGTAGCACGTATAGATGGGTTGATAGGTGTAGCCGTCCGCGACGGCGGGCAGGAGCGTCTTGAGCTGATGCGGGCCGACCGCGACGATGACGGACGAGTATTGCTTTTTCAATTCCTCCAGGCTCTCCACCGGAGAGCGGAGACGAATCTCGCCGCCATGCCGGGTTACGTATTCGCTGGCCGGATCCGGAAAGAGCCGCGAAAGGTCGACGCGCGGCAGGACGAGATCGCTCGCGCCGTCGCCGCCCAGCAGGGCGTCGCGCAGCACGACGAGGAAGGCGCGCGATGAGGCGATGGCGACCGGCGTGTTGAGCGCCGAGACGCAGAGCGGCCGCCACAGGTAGTGGCCGATGGCGCCGTCCTGCCGATGGCGTCGCAGCAGCTCGGCGACGGCGATGTCCTGCGGCAGGCGAAATCCCGCGGCGCGTAGCGCGGCGATGAAGCGCACCGCGCCGAGGCGCTCGGCGACGGGCAGCCCGCGCGCCAGGAGCAGGCCGCCGAGCAGTCCGAACGGAAAAGGCAGCGAGCGCGAGCGGAGAGAGAAGTTGCCGGCGTAGCGCAGCTCGAGCGGCAGGCGCAGCACCGCGTCCTGCGGCACACCGACCGTCCGCATGAGCCCGAACAGCTCGCGGTAGGCGCCGACGAGGATGTGCTGGCCGTTGTCGAGCTCATTCCCCTGAGAGAGGATCCGGCGCGCGCGGCCGCCCGGGACCGGTCCCGATTCGAACACGGTCACTGGAATTTTCCGCTGCGAGAGCACGACGGCGGCGGCCATTCCCGCGTAGCCCGCTCCGACGATGGCTACGCGGTGGCCCACGTTTTCCAGGCGATCCAGAATTTGCGCAACGGCGTGAGCGACGTGCGCCGGTGCATGACGGTGAAGCCGTCGCGCTCGATTTCCTCCAGCAGCGTGCGGTAGATCGCCGCCATGATGAGGCCCGGGCGCTGCGCCTTGCGATCGGCGGCGGGCAGGGCGCGCAACGCCTCCTCGTAATGCGAGCGGGCGCGCTCGGCCTCGAACTGCATAAGGCTGCGGAACGCGTCCGACTGCCGCAGGCCGAGGATGTCCGAAGCCGGCACGTTGAATTTCTGCAGATCTTCCACCGGCAGGTAGATGCGGTTCTTGCGCGCATCCTCGCCGACGTCGCGGATGATGTTGGTGAGCTGGAAGGCGATGCCGAGCGCTCGCGCGTACTCGAGCGTGCGCGGCTCGCTGTAGCCGAAGATCCGAGCGGCGAGCAGGCCGACGACGCCGGCGACGTGGTAGCAGTAGCGCTCGAGCCCTTTCCAGTCGAGGTAGCGCGTCTGGGTGAGGTCCATCTCCATGCCGGTGATGATCTCCTGCAGATTCTTTTCCTCCAGGGAGAAGGTCTGGAGGTGAGGCGCGAGCGCGCGCGTCACCGGGTGGTGCGGATTGCCGGCGTACAGGGCGGCCACTTCCTGCCGCCACCACGCCAGCTTGGTCGCGGCGAGCTGAGCGTCGGAGGACTCGTCGACGACGTCATCGACCTCGCGGCAGAAGGCGTAGAGCGCGGTGATGGCGCGGCGGCGCTCCGGCGGCAGGAAGAGAAAGGAGTAGTAGAAGCTCGAGCCGCTCGCCGCCGCCTTCTCCTGGCAATACTGATCGGGCGTCATACCGCCCGCAGCAGCAGCAGCGGCCAGTCGAATGCCTTCAGTTGCGGACGGCGGCGGAATACGTCGTAGCGGGCGCGCTCGATCTTTTCCAGGATGCGCAGGCCGCCCTGGACGGTGGCGCGGATCTCCAGGCCGATCCGGCCGGGCAGCGAGTCGCCGAGCGGCGCGCCTTCCAGCATCAGGCTCCGGGTCCTGTCCACCTCGAACGCCATCAGGGCGCGCCAGGCCGGGTCGCAGATCCGGTCGGCGAGATGCCGGTCGCTGACGCCGAAACGCGCCATTTCGTCCTGCGGCAGGTAGACGCGGCGATCGGCGGTGTAGTCGATGTCGACGTCCTGCCAGAAGTTGACGAGCTGCAGCGACGTGCAGATCGCGTCGGAGCGCCGCAGGTCTGAATCAGTCGTTCGTTTGAACAGGTGCAGGAGCAGCCGCCCGACCGGGTTCGCCGAGCGGCGGCAGTAGTCCAGCACCGTGGAAAAATTTTCATAGCTCTTCTTCGTCACGTCCTGCGTGAAGGCGTCGAGCAGGTCGGCGAACAGCTGTACCGGAAGGCCATGTTGTTGAATGACTTTCGCGACGTCCTGGAAGAGCGCGTCGCGCGGCGCGGCCAGCTGCTCCCGGTACGCGGAAAGCTTGCGCAACCGCACGTCGGCCGGATCGTCGCCTTCGTCGGCGATGTCGTCGGCGCTGCGCGCGAAGCGGTAGATGATCTTGACCGGCTTGCGCAGCGGCGCCGGCAGGAGCAGCGACGCCACGGGGAAGTTTTCATAATGGCCCACCGCCATCGGGCGGTTATAATACGTTGATTTTTCTGCGAAGGTGGCGGAATTGGCAGACGCACCAGACTTAGGATCTGACGCCGCAAGGCATGAGGGTTCGAGTCCCTCCCTTCGCACCACACACTGAGAAAGCAATGTCGGCGAACGTAGAAACACTAGGCAACCTGGAGCGGCGCGTGTCGATGACCGTGCCGACCGCGGAGATCGAGAAGCTGGTCGACGAGCGCCTGAAGAAGATGGCGCGCAATGTGCGCATGCCGGGCTTCCGTCCCGGCAAGGTGCCGATGAAGCTGATCGCGCAGACCTACGGGCCGCAGGTGCGCTCGGAAGTGCTTGGCGACGCCGTGCAGAAATCGTTCAGCGACGCGGTGAAGGAGGCGAAGCTGAAGGTCGCCGGCTATCCGCGCATAGAGAAAAAAGATGTTTCGAACGAGAAGGCGCTTGAATTCAGCGCCACGTTCGAGGTGTACCCGGAAGTGAAGGTCGGCGACATTTCGTCGGCGACCGTCGAGCGGCCGCAGGTGACGGTCGACGAGGCGGCAGTGGAGAAGACGATCGAGATTCTGCGCAAGCAACGCACGCGCTTCGTCGCCGCGGAGCGCGCGGCGCGCGACAACGACCGCCTGACGATCGACTTCGACGGCACGATCGACGGCCAGCCGTTCGCCGGCGGCACGGCGGAGAACTTCCCCTTCGTGCTCGGCGAAGGGCGCATGCTGCCCGAGTTCGAGGCCGCCGCGCGCGGCATGGGCGCCGGCGAGAGCAAGACCTTCGAATTGAAGTTTCCCGACGATTACCACGGCAAGGATGTCGCCGGGAAGCAGGCGTCGTTCGCGCTGAAGGTGGCGAAAATCGAGGAGCCGCAGTTACCGGAGCTCGACGCCGAATTCGCCAAGCAGCTCGGCGTCGCCGACGGCGACGTCGCCAAGATGCGCACCGAGGTGCGCGGCAACGTCGAGCGCGAGGTGGCGAAGCGCGTCGAGGCGCGCATCAAGGCGCAGACGCTGCAGGCGCTGCTCGACGCAACGCCGATCGACCTGCCGAAGTCGCTCATCGAGCAGGAGTCGCAGCAGCTCGCCGAGCGCGCCGCCGCGGATCTGCAGGCGCGCGGCATCAAGCCGGAGGAAGTTCCCTTCACGCCGGCGACGTTCGAAGAGACGGCGAAGCGGCGCGTCGCCCTGGGACTGGTGATCGGCGAGTTGGCGCGCGGCGAAAACCTGCAGCCGAAGCCGGCGGAAGTGCGCGCGCTCGTCGAGCAGGAAGCGGCGAGCTACGAGAGTCCCGCCGAGGTAGTAAAATGGTTCTACATGCAGCCGCAACGCCTGCAGGAGATGGAAGGAGTCGCCCTGGAAGCCAACGTTGTCAAGTGGGTCTTGTCGAAAGCCAAGGTTGTCGACAAGCCGATCGCCTTCGACGAGCTGATGGGGAACCAGGCATGAACTGGGAGAAGACTTCCGACGCGCAGGGCCTCGGCCTGATCCCGATGGTGATCGAGCAGTCGGGGCGCGGCGAACGCGCCTACGACATCTATTCGCGGCTGCTGAAGGAGCGGGTGGTGTTCCTGGTCGGTCCGGTGACCGAGATCACCGCCAACCTGATCGTCGCGCAACTCCTGTTCCTCGAGTCGGAGAACCCCGACAAGGACGTCTTCTTCTACATCAACTCGCCCGGCGGCTCGGTTTCCGCGGGGCTGGCGATCTACGACACCATGCAGTTCATCAAGCCCGACGTGTCGACGCTGTGCGTCGGCCAGGCGGCCAGCATGGGCGCGTTGCTCATGTGCGCCGGCGACAAGGGCAAGCGCTTCTGCCTGCCGAACTCGCGCGTCATGATCCATCAGCCGATGGGCGGCTTCCAGGGGCAGGCCAGCGACATCGAGATCCACGCCAAGGAGATCCTCTACCTGCGCGCCCGGCTGAACGAGATCATGGCCAAGCACACCGGCAAGCCTCTGGAGACCATCGCCCGGGACACCGAGCGCGACTTTTTCATGGGCGCCGAAGAAGCGGTAAAGTACGGAATCGTGGACAAAGTCCTGACGAGTCGTGAAAACGTCTAAACGGCAGGGAGAACGTGTAAGTGTCTGAAAAGTCGTCGTCGGGGGAGAAGCTCCTTTACTGCTCGTTCTGCGGCAAGAGCCAGCACGAGGTAAGGAAGCTCATCGCCGGTCCGTCGGTCTTCATCTGCGACGAGTGCATCGAGCTGTGCAACGACATCATCCGCGAGGAGACGGCCTCCGATAAGGGCGCCAAGGGCGCCAAGTCCGACCTGCCGACGCCGCGCGAGATCCGCCAGATCCTCGACCAGTACGTGATCGGCCAGGACCAGGCGAAGAAGATCCTTTCGGTCGCGGTCTACAACCACTACAAGCGGCTCAA